>JAPYRS010000099.1 GCA_029936875.1 Alphaproteobacteria bacterium
TTCAAACAATTTCGGGGGGATGCGTTCGACGCATGGGAAAGTGCGAGTGCGGCCGCATGAAACCTGGCGGACAGGGAGTTCCATTTGCGTAGTCAGTTAATGTGACAATGCCGAGTACTTCTCCTTCGGCATGTAACCGGTCTCGTTGAGCAGCGGCAGGTAGATGTACGATTCGACATCGCACTGCGCGCCCGGGTAACGGTTCCAGTACCAGGTGCCATCGAAATCGCCTGCTCGTTCGATAATGCGGAAGTCACTGATCCCGGCATCTTGAAAGCGGGCCGCCATCATCACGGCCAGGCGAATAATCTCAGGGGACGTCTTGAAATATCGGAACGGGTTTCTCATCCCAGGACGCTATGGGACCGGCTTTTCAAGCTCAAGTGATTTTCCTCTGACAATGCCCGCTCCGCTACTTTAAACTTGGGTGAGGCGCACCCTAATTATTGCCTGAATGGTCCTCAAACAACGATCAACGACTATGCACGTGCTTCAAGCACCATATTGGTTGGTGTTTCTGTGGCCCGGCGTACCTGATTAAATCCACCCTGATTGAGAACTTCTGTTAGTCGTTTCTCACCCGCCTGTGAGCCAAGGCCAAGTCCGACTTCTTGAGCGCGGGAGGTCGGAACGCAGACCGTTGTCGAGAAGCCATAGAAGATGCTGCCAAGAAGATTGAGATTCCCTTCAAGGTCATCAGCCGCTAGAGGTTCTACCACCATGAACGTGCCATCCGGGTTCAAGCTTTCCTTAATGTGGGTGGCGGCACCTACCGGATCACCCATGTCATGGAGCGCATCAAAAATACAGGCGAGGTCGTAGCCTGAGCCCGGGAATTCCTTCGCGCTTACCACCTCGAACTCTACGTTCTTGATGCCAGCTTTTTCTGCCTTGGCTTTAGCCTTTTCAATGGAAGGTGCGTGAAAATCAAACCCGTATACGGTCGATTTTGGGTAAGACTCTGCAAGTAAGATTGTTGACGAGCCGTGGCCGCAACCAATATCGGCGACTTTGGCACCGGCTTTCAGTTTGGCTTCAACGCCGTCAAGAGCAGGAATCCAATTCTCGACCAAATTGGCAATATACCCGGGGCGGAAGAACCGATCTGTCCCACAGAAACAACAGGGTAAATGATCACTCCAGGGACGGCCCTTCCCCGATTTGAAGACATCAACCGCGGTCTCGTAGGTGGCGAATTGTGCTACTACAGCTTCAAAGAAGCCCTGCATGCAGGTTGGCTCGCCGTCATGTGCAAAGATGGCGGCTTGCTCCGGAGACAGAGAGAATGAGTCGCTACCAGCATCATAATTGACATAGCCGGCGGCTGCATTTGACGATAACCACTCGCGAAGGTATCGCGCATCGACGCCCGCCCTTTCGGACAAATCCTTGTAAGAGCACGGGCCGGCCTCTTCAAGAGCCCGGTATACGCCCGATTGATCACCAATATAGGACATCAGGACGCCTATAGCCCCGGCGACATCCTCCATGACTTTACCTTGAAGTTCTTCGAATTTTTCTTGATCCATATCTTGATTGCTCACAAGCCTCTCCATTGTTGAACTGTTTAACGTACTAGTGCGCGTTCATAGGAAGGTGGCTCCTCCCCGGTTAGAATACACCTCAAACGACCCTTAAGTGGCTCAATAGTGCGAGAGATTGAGCCACGGTCAAATCTCGTTTCAAAACAAAATCGTGAGCAATTTTGCTGAGGAGAAGCTCTGATCGGGGTTGCCCTATAGGAAACCCATGTCCGCTAATGGCTAAGAGCAAACTCTCCGGCAACGTCTCCGCACGTCCGCTTTAGCCTCGAAAGCAGACATTGGTGGTTGGTCGCTTTCAATTCATGGATAGGATACGGGCGAGCCTCGTTGGACCCACTCGTGCTCATAGTTATACTGAACCTGTCAATTTGAACGTTCGGCAGCCTCGGGGAGGAGATTGCATGCCCACGCCGTTGATTTTCTCGGCTTTCGTCATGAATACGGCGTCGCATATCCTTCACGGTGTATGGCGCCAGCCCGGCGCCCGACAGGTCGAATTCAATTCGCTAGATCTGTGGGTGGACCTGGCGAAAGAGCTGGAACGCGGCTTATTCGACGTCCTGTTTTTCGCCGACGTCACCGGCCTGTATGGCGACTTCGACGGCTCCTACAAAAAGCACGTGGACATCGGATTGCAAATCCCGAGCAATGATCCCTCGGTCATCCTGTCGGCTCTCGCCTATAATACCGAAAATCTGGGATTCGCCTTCACCAGCAGTATCCTCCAGGAACATCCGTTCAATTTTGCACGCAAGATTTCCACCCTTGATCATGCGTCCAAGGGGAGGATCGCCTGGAACATCGTTACCAACAGCCTCCCGAACGCCGCGCGCAACTTTGGCTACGATGACCTCACGCCTCACGATGAACGATATGAGTGGGCCGAGGAATATGTCGATGTCACATACAAACTGTGGGAAGGCTCGTGGGACGACGGTGCCTTGTTGCAGGATCGCGAGAGCGGGTTGCACGGGGACTTCAGCAAAGTCCACCGGATCAACCATGTCGGCAAACGCTACAAAGTAGAAGGTCCGCATCTAGTTGCGCCGTCACTGCAGCGCACTCCCGTGCTGTTCCAGGCCGGTTCGTCACCGGCGGGCACCAAATTTGCCGCCGCCAATGCCGAGGCCCAGTTTCTGATTGCGCCGACTCCGGACGCGGCTGCATCTAAGATCACGTCGATGCAGGCTTTGCTGCCCAAATACGGTCGCCGGGCCGGCGACATCAAGTTCTTTCAAGGCCTGTCTTTCGTCATTGGTAGCACCGAAGAAGAGGCGGCGAGGAAGGATCGCGAGCTTGACGCGGCCATCGACGACGAGGCGATGATTGCCCACCTTGGCGGTGCGATGGGCATCGAGCTCGGCACCAATCAACTGGATCAACCGCTGAGTGACGTGAAAACGCAGGGTATTCAAAGCGTGCTCAATTGGGTCCGGGAGTCGATCGAGGGACGCGAAGCAACGGTACGCGACATCGGTATTCTCACCGGCAAAAGAAGCCGACTTGTAGGCACGCCGGAACAGATCGCAGGCAAGCTTAAAGCCTGGCAGGCCGCTGGTGTCGACGGTATCAATGTCATGAATGCCACAATCCCCGGCAGCTACTCGGATTTTATCGAGCACGTGATGCCTGTGCTGCGGAAGCAGGGCCTGGCCAAAGAGGGCTATGCCCCCGGCAGCCTGCGCCGGAAACTTTTCGGGCACGACACTGTGCCGGAGACCCATCCTGCCGCCGCGTACCGTCAGGCCTTCCACTGAAGCTTTTTCAAGGTCACGAGCGGTCCAGGCGAGGAGAGGATCTGAGCAAACTAGTTTTCGCTCGGAAGGCCCGCCACATAGCGTCCTCGGATGATAAATCCGTTCCATTATTTTTGGACGTCGTCTGATGTAATTCGCTTGGCAGTGGCTTGCCAAACAAATCGATGTCTGAACATGGGGCATAGCGAACATGCTGCGCCGCCGCCCGAGAGTCCGGGTTTAGCCAAAAGCAGACATCTGGATACCGTTGGTGAGATCCAGATATACTGACCAGCGGATAAACCGGCTTGCCTTGACGGCCTAAAGCCAGAAGCCTAGCGTTCGGCGATAGAGGCAGCGCAGCACTCAATGAGGGGACATTCATGAGTACGGCTACAGACGAAATGCCTGTCACGCCAGTCTTTGGGGCCGCGAGCGAAGATATTCCGGTTCTGGACCTCGCTGCTTATTTGGAGGGCGAAGAAGGGGCACTGGAAACTGTTGCGGCGGAACTTCGGCACGCGCTCGAAGAAGTCGGATTCTTTTTCATCGTCAATCATGGCGTTCCTGAAGACCTGATCAATCAAATGTATGCTGAGACGGAGCGCTTTCATGCCCTGCCGGAACCCAAAAAGACGAAGATTGCCGTCAATCAGGACCACGTCGGCTATATGGGCAATGAAGGGGAACTGCCGAGAACGTCGCCTTATTCGACTGGCACCTTGAAGCCGGACGTTGGCGAATGCTTTTTCATCAGGTGTGACCGTGCACCCCACGCTCTGAAAGTACAAAACCAGTGGCCGGATAACCTTCCTGGGTTCCGCGAAACTGTGGTTGATTATTTTGAAGTCGTGGAGAAATTGGCGCGCCAGATCCTGCCAATATACGCAACCGCGCTGGACATGCCGCCAGATTATTTCCAAGACGCATTCAGCGAGTATGAGACGGAGTCGATATTGCGGGCGGCCCATTTCCCATCGGGCGAGCTCGAAGACTGCCAGTTCAACGTCGGCCCACATACGGACGGTTCGTTTCTCACTCTCTTGGCGGTGACCGATGTGCCGGGGCTCGAATTACTTAGTCAATCAGGGAACTGGTTTCCGGCGCCGCCGATACCGGGCGCTATGGTGGTCAATTCGGGCGACATGCTGACCCGCTGGACCAACGGGCGCTTCCTGTCGACGCCGCACCGCGTTCGCAACCGATCGGGACGCGAGCGCTACTCCATCCCTTTGTTCTTGCAACCAAAACCGGACCAAGTCATCGAGTGTTTGCCGACCTGCACCGGACCGGATAACCCGCCGAGAGAACCGCCGATCACGTCTCACGCCTATTTCGAATGGTTCATGCAACAAAACTTCGCGCATACGGTGGACGGCGAAGGCGCCTAACAACAAGAACTGCGCACTTCATTTTGAGACAATATGGGCTGCAATGCAGCGCCGCCGCCCATGTCCAGTGTTGGCGGTGGCATGGTCACATTAACTGACTCGTCACACGGAAATTAGCGTCCGATGGGTCAGCCGGACAAATACAGTCCACCATTGACGTGCAGAGTTTCGCCCGTGACGTACGAAGAATCGTCGGAACAGAAAAAGGCCACGACCCCGCTGATTTCGGAGGGATCGCCGTTGCGTCCGGCCGGGATCTGGGCTTTCATTTTTTCGAACTGCTCGTCCGGCAACACGCCACGCAGACGCTCATGCCAGATAATACCGGGCGCAATGACATTGACGGTTACCCCAAACTTTGCGAGATCGGTCGCGACCGAGCGGGTGTAACCGGTGATACCGGCTTTGGCCGCCGCATAAGGCGCCTGCCCGACGCCGGGATGAAACGCGTATAACGATGCGAAGTTGACGATACGGCCAAATTCCCGTTCGACCATGGCCTGGCTGAAGGCGCGGGTCATGAAAAAGGTGCCGTCCAAATTAACCCTGATGACCCGGTGCCAGGTTTTGCTATCCAGCTCCCACGGCTTTCCGCTGCCTTGAATGCCCGCATTATTGATAAGGTACGCGATGTGAATTCCGTCGCTCTTCAGCTGGGCGGCGAGGGTTTCGATTTGATCTTCGTCGGTCACATCGAGCCCGTAGCCTGTAAACAGCGCCTTTTGGTCGTCGTTTAACTCTGCATCGATCCAGGGGCCGATGTCGGCGGCCCTCCGGTCGGTGCCGATGACGGGAATTCCTTCGGCAATAAGTCGTTTCGTGATTTCGGTGCCAAGTCCTCCGATGGCGCCAGTGATCAATGCATGCCCCCTATTCATTTTTTTCCTCGGTCACGGTTACTCTCCCTGATTTTTGTCCCTGTGTTTAAAGCGTATGGCCCCTGATAATACTCTAACCGGCTACAGTCAGAAAATTTCAGGCACAGGAGGGGTAGTTATGACTGATCAAGAACAACGCAACATTGAAGCCGCTAAGCTCTTCATCGAACTTTACAACACCGACATCGATCGCTTAGTGCACGAATGTTACACAGCGGACTACACGATCACGGCGATGGGGGTCGGAACGATCGAGGGCTTGGATCAGTTCATGGAGATCGAAAAAGCCGGATCGGAAGCTGCGCCAAAACGCATTATGCGGCCCGCCGTCCATGACCATCGCCGCTTGGTCCAGCCACGTGGCCGAACGGTTCATCGCGACCCACGAAATTAAGGACGAAAGCGGCGCCGAAGCGGCCGCCAATGTCGCCGAGTAAGTGAACCGGAGGCCCAGTTCAAAGCCCGAGCAGGGCGTCGATACGCTCGAGCTTGAGATCTTTGCCTGCAAGGATGTCGTCACCGACCTGGAGCGCGGGCGAGGTGCGGATGTTGCGGCCTTCCATTAATTCGGCCGCAGCTTCATCCATCATCAGGTCCTTTACCGTAAATGCGACGCCCTTCTCGACGAGATAGCGCTTCAATCGCTCGCAAGGCGCGCACAAAGGGGTTGAGTAGACGATGACGTTGTCGGGCAGGCCGGGCGGCATGGGATCAAATCGCTCCCTTTTCCTTCAATTCCTTGTAGCGCTTTTTGCCTTCGATCCAGTTGTCGTAGGCTGCACCTTCAAGGAACGGTTGCTCTTCGGTGAAAATCAATTCTTTCCAGCGATCACCTTTGGACCAGGTGAAGGGTGCTGCCACCGTCGTTTCAGGCTCGGTCGCGGTCGCCACCAGGTCGAGGGCCATATTGACGATCTGCCGTTGCATATCCGCATCCCAGGGTTCGCCGCACGGGTTGCCCAAGGGAAAGTCAGTGAACACCATCCGCGCGACGCCGCAATATTCAACAATGTCGCGTGCCGTGGCGATCACCACTGTCGGTATGCCGTTTTCTTCCAAGTAACGTGCGACCAGACCCACGGTCTGGTGACATACCGGTCAGACCGGCACAAGGACCGCAATGTCCACTCCGTCCTCGCGGCAGCGTTTCAGTACTTCGGGTCCGTCGATCTCCGACGTCCGGCGCTGACTGTAGGCTGTATAGACCCCATGGCACCTGGGCGCCACCTCGCGGACCCGCCCTTCGGCGGCCAGTTCGTGTAACCGTGTAATTGGGAAAAAACTGTCTATGTCATCCAAGTGGGTGGCATTTACGTCATAATGCTCTTGGGGGCTGTATAGGTTGGCCAGTGGCGTATCAGACGAAATCGAATAGACGCTGCCCACTAGGAATTTTTCGTGGAGGTCCGGCCCGTCATCGTCCGACTTGATCGCGATGTCGCTGGTCGACACCAGAGCGATCCGGCACTCGGACAAAGGCTTATCGAGGGCGGCAAATGGAACCTCGTCGAAGTGCGCCCACTGATACGGTTTTTCGTAGCCGATGGATTTGTAGTAGGCGCGGGTCTTGTCGATGTATCTGACGTGGGTCATCTTTTCTACTCCGTCATCCCAGGCATCTCGCCCATCACTTTACGGGCTATGGGGACTTGTGTCCAAAGCCCGATGGGAAAGACCGCCTACACCATAGTCGGCTTACGAGGGCAAAAGGGACATGCGACGACGTCACCACAGAGACCGGCTTTAGCCATAAGCGGAAGCCGGAGATCGAGTCCTATTTGTTAGGGCGACTCAACATCCGCCTTTTTCGCCCGCGCAATTTACTCCGGGGTCTTCCCAGCCGCCGACCATGACCTTTTTAGCGACCGTGACGGATGATCCAAGAATCAATCCGATAAACGGCATCACCGCGAACCACAATCGATTCATGCGTTCCTCCGCAATGCAATTGTTAGATTCGGTCATACTGTCGCCGCTTTCCGTCGAGCTTCTCTGGATCTGTCTTTGCGATCCAGCGCCATCAGAAGCGCCGGCAACAGGGTAAAATCAATAATCAAGGCAACAACGATGGTGAGTGATGTCAATAGCCCCAAGTGTTCGTTCATCTTGTAATCCGAGAAAGCGAGAACACTGAACCCCACGATCAGCGCAAGAGCGCTGACCCAAATCGCAGCGGCGACGGTCGAGAATGCATAGCGCACGGCGTCCTCAGAAGACAGTGATTGCTCGCGGCGCGCCCGCAGATATTTGCTGAGGAAATGAACCGTCGCGTCAACGATAATGCCAAGGGCAGTGACCGTGACGAAGGCGACTGACCAGCCCACGTTGGTACTGAATATGGCCCAGATACCAAAAGCCATGAATGCGGGTACCATATTGGGGATCAGGCTAATCAGCCCCAGTCGCACGCTCTTGAGGGCAAACAGAAGAATCGTCGATATCAGTAAAAAAGCGGCCAAAGTCCCGAACAGCATGCTGCTAACATTTTTTTCCGCGAGGAACGTGAACATCACAGTTGCTCCGGACGCGGACGAAAACATGTGGTCGGGAAGGTTTTCCTGCTGCCAGACTTCGGCCGCCGCAAGTATTTCTTTGGTTTCCTTGGTCGAAATATCCTTCAGCAACACCGTCATCCGGGTCGCAGACTTGTCCACGTTGATCTGATTGTTGAGATCAAGACCATAGGGCAACGACATTTCGTAAAGCAGGAGGTACTGAGCCGCTAGCTCGCGATCCTCGGGCAGACGGTACCAGGCATTGTCATCCCCGTGCATATTACGGTTGAGCCGGGTCATAATGTCAGTCACCGGACTAACGTGGTTTACGTTGGGTTGCAACTCGTACCAATTGGCAAAATTCGCCAAATGTTTCATGTACTCGGGATCGGCGATGCCTCCGGCTTCAGTCGACTTGAGCGAATACTCAAGGGCATACACGCCGGTCAGATTATCGTTCGCAAAATCCGCACCATCGCGAAATGCCAGTCCTTTATCGAAATACTGGACAAAATTATCGTTCATTTCAAGTCTGGGGATGAGGGCAATCAACCCGATCGCAAGCGCAGAAGTGACGCAAAGAACCGGCATTCGACGGGCGATTACAAATTCCCCCAATCTTTCCATAAAGGTGCTTTTGTGCGACTTTTGCATTGGCGTCCTTATGGGCAGCAGGCTGACAATCGTGGGCAACAGGGTCATGGAATAGGCCCATGCCAGCATGGTCCCGATCGCGGAGATATTGCCCATATCGCCGAACGGCGGCGCATCACCAAAATTAAGGCACAGGAAGCCGATCGCTGTGGTGATGCTGGTCAAAAATATTGGTTGGGTGTTGAGACGAATGCTCTCGACGATGGCGTCGTTCCGCGACATTCCGTCGCGCATCGCCGTGAACATGGTGACCAGGAAATGAACCGGGTTCGCGACCGCTATGGCCAAGATGATGGTCGGGGCCAAAGTGGACTCAGGTGAAAGTTCGATCCCAATCCAGCCGGCTATACCCATGGCGGTCGTGGCCGATAGGGCGATTACGATCAGGGTCACGATGACACCCCAGATCGACCGTAGAAATAAGATCATGGTGAGCGCGAGAAACAGGTACATCAATGGCGTCAGCACCCGAACGTCATGGAGCGCAACCTCGACAAACGCCGCGTTCAAAGGCGTTTCGCCGGTAAGAACGATGGTGAGGTCCGGTCCTGCTGCTTTATATTTGGCCACCATGTCACGGGCATATTCCATGACCGGAACCTCGGGAGACTTCGTGCCGTCC
>JAPYRS010000001.1:0-31792 GCA_029936875.1 Alphaproteobacteria bacterium
GGAATTGATCGCCTGCCAGCCAATGAATTTCGCCGAACCCCGCGACGATATGGGCGGCATTCAGGTCGAGGCGATAGAACCCGGAGTCCGAAAATTCAGCGTATTCGTGGGACTCGGGATGGCGCGCGAGAAATCGGGCGCGTTGCGGTGGAGATGCCGTCGGTACAAGCCGGCCCTGCAACGTGACCCGCGCACCGGTCAGCCGGTTCTCGAGCCCGACGGTACCGTCGCAAAGCAACGAGACCCGGTCATCGGCAGCAACATTGCGGGTGTGCTCGGCAAGCGTTGAAATTAACAGGATCGGCGCGCCTTCGATTTCGGTGGCGAGCAGAACAAGCGACGCATAAGGGCCGCCCGCCACGGCGATTTCGGGTTGGTCGCTGCCCTCGGGCGTCGACCGCATGTTCGTTGCCAGTGAGGCGACATCGGACTGCCGAACCAGCTGCCGGGCCTGATAGGCAATTTCATTGTCGGTGTCGTTCATCGAGACATCATAACCGGCATCGGCTCATCGTAACCCGTCCTCAGGGGAGACCTGAATTTGCGCACCCGCGTTGGTGCCGATGGAAATATCGCTGAAATGCCCGTAAGTTATTGCGGACATCGGCAATTGGAGCGGCGATCTTACGCTTTGCTTTTAGGCCGGTAACGTGTCGATTACGACGAACGGGACAGGGTCGAAGGTGGCCGCCAAAATTGCGCTGGTCGATGATGACCGGAATATTCTAACTTCGATCACGGTTGCACTTGAGGCCGAGGGCTTTGCCGTCCGCTGCTTTGAAGATGGCCAGACCGCGCTCGACGGGATCGAGGGCGAACCGGTCGATCTTGTGGTGCTCGATATCAAGATGCCGAAGATGGACGGTCTCGAATTGCTCAGCCGATTGCGGCGTAGCAATGACGTCCCGGCGATATTCCTGACCTCCAAAGACGACGAGATCGACGAGGTCCTCGGCCTCAAGATGGGTGCCGACGATTACATCCGCAAACCATTCTCGCACCGGCTTTTGATCGAACGAATCCGAACCATTCTGCGGCGTGTGGAAATGAACAAGATACCGGTGAGCCCCGGTGCACCCGGTGAAAACATTATTACGCGGGGACATCTTGTTCTGGATGCCGCGCGGCATGCCTGCACCTGGCAGGGTGACGCCGTGGTGCTGACGGTGACGGAATTTTTGATTCTGGAGGCGCTCGCCAACCGGCCCGGCCACGTCAAGAGCCGAGATCAATTGATGGACGCCGCATATGACGATCAGATCTATGTCGACGACCGCACCATCGACAGTCACATCAAGCGGCTGAGAAAAAAATTCAAAACGGTCGACAATAAGTTCGAAGGTATTGAGACGCTTTACGGTTTGGGCTACCGATTTCGCGAAGGCTGAGCCATGGCCCAGAAACCAAAATCAACTGTCGTTCGGCCGGGCGCCCATTTGAATCCGACAGATTCGGAAAAGCGAGTTGACGCTGCCACCGACGCGCGGCGCGCGGAACCACACTTTGGACCGGCCCCGGCGGCCCGGATGGAAACGGCGCCGCCACCGCTGGGTGAAGGAAAAGAACAAATTGCCAAACCGACCGCAGGCAATCGGGCGATAAATCTTCCAACCGCCGCCCGTGTGCGCGGGCGGTTTTCTTCCCTGACGCTGCGCATTCTCGTGCTTAATATTATTGCCATCGCCATTCTGGTGGCCGGGCTGCTGTATCTCGATCTATTTCGCGAAAGTCTGGTCGATGCGAAGCGCGCGGCCCTCGAAACTGAAGGCCGTATTATTGCCGCCGCACTTGGCGAGGGCGCGGCAGTCGGCGAAGGCGAGGGACTGAAGCTCGATTCCGCGCGGGTGCAACCAATCCTGAGACGGGTGGCGGAGCCAACCACCTCGCGGGCGCGCCTGTTCGATATTCGGGGCGTCTTGCTGGCGGATAGCGCGGCCCTGCTTGAGGCCGGGCGGTCGGTGCAGGCGGGGAGCCTCGACGAAAGTGCCGGCCCCATCGAACATTCGCTGGTTACCGCTTACGACTGGATCATCGACCGCGTGCCGGGCGACACGCCGCTAGCCGTCTATGTCGAGCAGACGACACAGCGGGCGAGCGACTACGATGAAGTTGTCGCGGCACTTGGCGGCGAAAGTGCGGGCACGATTCGCGCTTTTGGCGACGGGCAGATTCTCAGCATTGCCTTTCCGGTTCAGTCGTTCAAGAAAATCCTCGGCGCAGTGATGCTTTCGACCGACATGGCCGACATTGAAGCGAGCGTGCGCGACCAGCGCTTTGCGATTTTGGGGGTGTCGGGTCTGGCACTTTTAGTGACGGTTCTTCTCTCGCTTTATCTTGCGCGGACGATTGCGACGCCGGTCCGACGCCTTGCCGCCGCCGCCGATCTGGTTCGTGGTGGACGCTTTGGCAGGCCCGTGGAAATTCCAGATTTTACCGGGCGCCGGGACGAGATTGGTGATCTCTCCGGGTCGCTGCGCGCGATGACCCGCGAACTCTACGACCGGCTCGGCGCGATTGAGTCTTTTGCCACTGATGTTGCGCACGAAATCAAGAATCCGCTGACCAGCATTCACAGCGCGATCGAGGCGATGGACCGGGCATCGGATCCGGCCCAACGCGAGAAATTGCTCACCATTATCCGTGATGATGTCGGTCGCATCGACCGGCTGATCAGTGATATTTCGGACGCCTCGCGGCTGGATGTCGAACTTAGCCGCAGCCTTCGAAAACCCGTCGATATTCGCGCGCTTTGCGAAGCGCTGGCGGAAGTTCATCACGCCACCGCAATCGCCGACGCGCCGGCAATCAAAATCGAACTTGAGGAGGGAGTGGACCTTGTCGTGCCGGGCATTGACGACCGGCTCGGACAGGTGATGCGGAATGTCATCGCCAATGCCCAAACCTTCAGCCCGCCGGACGGCAGTATTAGCGTCTCGGTGCATCGCCGCCTTGGTGCGATCGCGCGCGATGACAGCGTAGAGATTGTGATTGAAGATGACGGCCCTGGTTTCACCGCCGATACGCTGGAGAAGGCGTTCGAGCGGTTTTATTCGGCGCGACCGGCGGGCGAAGCCTTTGGCAAACATTCGGGATTGGGTCTCAATATTTCTCGCCAGATTGTCGAAGCACACGGCGGTCAGATCTGGCCGGAGAACAGAGAAGGCGCGGGCGGTACCATATTGGGCGCGCGCATTATCCTCCGACTGCCGGTTACCGAATCCGATTAGGCGGCGCGGGAATTAACGCGATGCCAGAGAGTTCACCAATTTATATTCACGGCACCTGTGTTGCGATCGACGATGCGGCTGTTTTGCTGCGCGGGCCGTCCGGTTCGGGTAAGTCCGATCTTGCGTTACGACTGATCGACGGCGGCGCCAAACTGGTTGCAGATGATCAAGTCGAAATTTTGGTTGAGGGCACGTGCCTCACCGCCACCGCCCCGGCTCCGCTGAACGGCATGCTCGAAGTGCGGGGGTTGGGGCCGGTGACCCTCGGCGCGTCGAAAATTGCCGGCCGGACGCCGCTCAGGGCGATTATCGATCTTGTTGATCGGCGCGATATTGAGCGGCTACCCGATCAGGATATTTGCGACCTTGAAGGCGTTCAATTGCCGCTCTTCCGGGTTGCGCCGTTCGAGAGGTCGGCACCGGCCAAGGTCCGGTTGATGCTTGGGCTTAGCCGGACGCGGCCGGTTGTCGCGCTGGTCTGACATGAACGACGCCATTTCATCTCCGCCCACCCGGGTCTATCTGGTCACCGGCATGTCCGGCGCCGGCAAGACATCTGCGCTAAAAATTCTCGAGGACCTCGGCTACGAGGCGATCGATAACATTCCGCTGTCGCTGCTTACCCGGCTACTTCATTCGGGCGCAGCGAGAGAGGAGGGCGCGGCACCGCGCCATGGCGCAATGGCGGTTGGAATTGATATTCGGACACGGGATTTTTCATCGCAGGCGTTCCTTGCAAACCTTCCGCCGCTGATGGAACGCGACGACATCGATCTCAAAATCGTCTTTTTTGATTGCGACGAAGATGTGCTTGGCCGGCGCTACACTGAAACGCGCCGCCGCCATCCCTTGGCGGAAGACCGGCCGCTGATTGATGGCATACGCCATGAACGCGAATTGCTCGCCCCGCTTCGCGCACGCGCCAACATCGTCATCGACACGTCGGAAATTTCACTTGCCGACTTTCGGCGGGATTTATTTGCACGGTTTCAACTCGACGGCGGCCCGGAACTTACCGCGTCTCTGGTTTCATTTGCTTACGGCAAGGGGCTGCCGCGCGAAGCCGATCTCGTTTTCGACGTGCGTTTCCTCGCCAATCCCCACTACGACGAAAACCTGCGGGCGCGAACAGGGCAGGACGCGGATGTCGCGGCCTTCATCGCTGCGGACCCCAATTTTCCTTCGTTTATTGAAAATCTTTCAACGCTTTTGTTTTCGCTGATGCCACTTTATGAGCGCGAAGGAAAAACCTATCTCACCATCGCCGTCGGTTGCACTGGAGGGCGGCACCGGTCGGTCTTTGTCGCCGAACACCTTGCCAAGATGCTTGAGGCCAAGGGCCCGGTCATGTTGCGCCACCGGGATCTCGGCGATGCCGAAAGACAGAACCATACGAAAGCGACAGGATGATCGGCCTGGTTCTTGTTACCCACGGCGATCTTGCTCAATCCTTCGTCGCGGCTGCGGAACATGTCGTCGGACCGCTATCCAACCTTGTCACAATTTGCATTGCTGACGCCGATGACATGGAACTTCGCCGCCAGGATATTATCGATGCGATTGCATCCGTCGATGACGGCGCCGGCGTCATCGACATGACCGACATGTTTGGCGGCACGCCTTCGAACCTCGCGATAACGGCAATGAGCCGGGCAGGCGTCGAGGTCATCGCCGGCCTTAACCTGCCGATGTTGATTAAACTTTCCAAAGTGCAGGGCGACCACACGCTTGATCAGGCCGTGACCGCGGCAACTGACGCCGGTCGCAAGTACATAAAAGTCGCGTCCCAGTATCTCAACGAAAAAAAATCCTGAGGCGGCGTGGGTTCAATCGTAAGCGAAGCCGGGAAATTCGTCGGCCAGGCCCGCATCGTCAATACCCGAGGGCTTCATGCCCGCGCCGCGGCGACCTTCGTTAAGCTGGCGGAAAACTTTAGGGCACAAATTGTTGTCACTGCCGATGGTACCGATGTCCCCAGTCGATCGGTCATGGGGCTATTGTTGCTGTCGGTGGGTCCGGGTACGGATATCGTGATTGCCGCGACCGGCGAAGACGCGGAAAACGCGGTTTCTGAATTAGTGGCGCTGATTGAGGCCGGTTTTAACGAAGACCTTGGCGAGGTTTAGTCGCCGTCCGGACCGGGTTCATCCTGTTGAACTTTGGTATATTGGTCGCATTTCCGGCTTGGAACTGACCAAATTCTGCCGTTTATTTAAAACATAAAGATATGTTTATACTTGCATATAACGAATACAACTGATAGATAATCCTTCAATTGCGCCGCTACTCGGAGCGGGCAGACCGGAGTTTGCCCTCGTCCCTTCGCTTCTGGCGCCGTCCTTTTCACTCGATACAATTCCAAGGAGCCCTAATGTCCAACGATTACAAAGTCGCAGATCTCTCGCTCGCCGAATGGGGGCAAAAGGAAATCGCAATTGCCGAGACGGAGATGCCGGGCTTGATGGCGCTGCGCGGAGAATACGGCGAACAGAAAATTCTTAGCGGCGCCCGCATTGTCGGTTGTCTGCATATGACAATTCAGACGGCGGTTTTGATGGAAACGCTGGTCGCGCTCGGCGCCGAAGTCCGCTGGAGCTCCTGCAACATTTTCTCGACTCAGGATCAGGCGGCGGCGGCGATGGCGGCGGCGGGCATTCCGGTTTTCGCCTGGAAGGGCATGAGCGACGAAGAATTCTGGTGGTGCATCGAACAGACGATTGAGGGCCCTGACGGTTGGCGGCCTAATCTATTGCTCGACGACGGCGGTGATCTCACCCAGATCATGCATGAAAAATATCCGCAACTGCTTGAAGATTGCCGTGGCCTTAGCGAAGAGACCACAACCGGTGTTCATCGTCTTTACGAAATGCAACGGGACGGGTCGCTCAAGGTTCCCGCAATTAACGTCAATGACTCTGTAACCAAATCGAAGTTCGACAATCTATACGGCGTCCGCGAGAGCCTGGTTGATGGCATCAAGCGCGCGACTGATGTCATGCTGGCCGGCAAAGTGGCCGTGGTCGCCGGGTTCGGCGATGTCGGTAAGGGTTCAGCCGAAAGTCTGAAGAGCCAAGGCGCACGCGTTTTGGTTACTGAAATCGATCCTATTTGTGCGCTTCAGGCGGCGATGCAAGGTTATGAGGTCGTGACGATGGATCACGCGGCCCCAATCGGCGACGTATTTGTTACGGCCACCGGCAACATTGACATCATTACGATCGACCACATGCGGGCGATGAAGGATCGCGCCATTGTTTGCAACATCGGGCATTTCGATTCTGAGATTCAGGTTGGCGCGCTGCGCAATCTTCGCTGGCATCCGGTCAAGGATCAGGTCGATGAAATCGAATTTCCGGATGGTAAGCGGATTATACTGCTGGCCGAGGGACGGCTGGTGAATCTCGGCTGCGCCACCGGCCATCCCAGTTTTGTCATGAGCGCGTCGTTCACCAATCAGGTCCTCGCGCAGATTGAATTGTGGAAGAATCACGGCGACTACAAACGCGAAGTCTACGTTCTGCCGAAGCACCTCGATGAGAAAGTCGCGGCACTTCATCTTGGTCGCTTGGGCGTGCATCTCACCGACCTTACTGACGAACAGGCGACCTATATCGGCGTGAAACAAGAGGGTCCGTTTAAGCCCGATTATTACCGGTATTAGAATTTCGCCGAAGACGGCATGCGAAGCGGGGCGGATGGAGACATCTCGCCCCGTCTTTTTATTGGCGCGATATGGAGCGGCGGGTAAGATAATTCTTGCGGCGGCGGCACGGCGAAAAGGGAACACGGCGTTCCTGCCCCGGACCCGGCGGCGTCAAAACTCCTGAATGGCAAATGAAACAGTCATCGCCCTTGTTGCTGCCCTGGTTCTGGCCGGGCTCGCCATCCTTTTTGCGGCGCTGTGGCGGGCAGGGCGCGATCAATCTCTGCAGGTTCGCCATGATGGTGAGAGCCTTCAGGCGCTGTTGGACTCCAATCCCGCCTCCTATTACGGCTGGTTCCACGACAAATCCTATGAGGGCCCGTCACCGAGGCTCGCATCGGCGCTCGGTCTCAGCGGTCCGGTTAACCGCCTTGCCGATATTCGTCCGGCCTTTCGCGATGACGACTATTCCCAGCTTGAAGAGGCACTCGGCCGGTTGCGCACGACCGGTGAATCCTTTTCCTTTCGATTCCCCTCTCGTCAGGGCGATCGCGAGTTTTCCTGCCAAGGGTCGGCGATCGTGGCACCCGGTGGTGAGACGCAGGCACACATCCTGTGGATTCAAACCGCGCCTGCAGCCGCGCTGGAGCTGGTCGCAACAGACGGACCGAAAGTAACGCCGACACAACTCTCGAAAATTCTCGACACGCTAACGTCCCCGGTTTGGCGCCGCGATGAAACGGCGAAATCAGCTGGTGGAATCGAGCCTTCGAGGACGCGCTGGGCGCGGAAGACGTGTCTGCAGCGCAAATGGAAGATCGGCTGAAATTTGCCTCAAAACCCTTCGCGGAAAAGGCACGACAGTTTGCGGCTGCGGTCCGGGAATCGGGCGACACCTCCCGCGAAGTCCGGCGTCTCGTCATCAATGGCGAGCGGCGTTATTTCGAGGTTGTCGAAGCGAGCGTCGACGGTTCGATGATCGGTGCCGCCCGGGACGTGTCCGATCTCGAAGAAGCCAAACATGATCTTGATCGATACGTCGGCGCCTACACCGACGTTCTCGAAAAACTAAACACCGGCGTCGCGATTTGGGGTCCGAACCGCCGTCTCACGTTTTTTAACCGCGCCTTCGCCAATACATTTCAACTGGATGAAGACTGGCTTTCAACCGGACCCAGCCACGACGAACTTCTCGACCACATGCGGGAGAAACGGACAATTCCAGAGCAAGCCGATTTCCGCGCCTACAAACAGTATTTCTCGGACATGTACACGGCGCTGGTCGAGCCGGTCGAAGAGCTTATCTATCTCCCGGGCGGGACAACACTTCGTGTCGGACGCAGTCCTCATCCGCTCGGCGGTCTGTTGTTTTTTTACGAGGACATGAGCGACCGGCTTGAACTTGAACGGGCACGCAACACGCTGATCGCGGTCCAACGAACGACGCTCGACAATCTGTCACAAGGTGTTGCCGTCTTCGGTGGCGATGGGAAGCTCAGACTCTATAACCGCGCGTACGGCGATTTATGGTCGCTGGAAGAAGCGTTCCTCGACTCCGAACCTCATCTCGGCGAAGTCCTTCAACGAATGATTCCACAATTTTCCGAACCAGGTGAATCCACAGTCAACGTTGCCGACCTTGTTAGCCGGACCCTTGAACGCGTTGGGCACCGGCAACGTCTCGAGCGACTGGACGGAACCGTTGTTGACCGCACCACGGTTCCCCTGCCTGATGGCGCGACGCTGGTTACCCACCTTGACGTTACCGACAGTATTCGGATCGAACGCGCGCTCCGCGAACGCACCGAAGCCTTCGAAGAAGCAGATAATCTAAAGTCGCAGTTTATCGCCAATGTTTCGTACGAGCTTCGGACGCCGCTCAATACGATCAGTGGTTTTTCCGAAATCCTGATTGATCAATTTTTTGGTGAGCTCAATCCGCGCCAACTTGAATATGTTGAAGGGATTCTGGAATCGTCCGGCCATTTGCTGGCCTTGATCAACGATATCCTTGACCTTGCCAATCTTGAAGCAGGGCAGATGCTCCTCGAGACCGAGACCTTTGATATCCAGAACATGATCAACGGCGTGGTCCGGCTCGTCGACGATCGCGTCTTTGATCGCCGCTTGAAAATAAGACTGGAGGTCCCGCCCCATATCGGATCGCTACTCGCTGATGAGCGCCGGATTCGCCAGGTTGTTTATAATCTTCTCGGGAGTGCGATGCGTCAGTCCGAGCCGGGCGGAACGATCCAGTTGGGCGCCAGCCGTCAGGACGGCGAACTGTCGATATGGATAAAAGACAATGGCAAAGGGTTCGATATCGCTGAGCAGAGCGACGCCTTCGAGAAATTCGGCCGGCCCGGTACCCATTCGGGCGAGCCGGGTACAGGCCTTGGTCTGGCACTCGTCAAAAGTTTTGTCGAATTGCATGGTGGGCGCGTTCAATTGACATCAGCGGCCGGCGCGGGAACCCGTGTTACCTGCGTTTTCCCGGATCACAACAAACCGGCAACCCCGGCCGCTTGACGGCAGGTGGTTCCCGAGCCGGAATTCCGGGCGACATCGTTGCCGGTAATCCAGAGCCGCGCTAAAACGATGGCATGGCTAGTGATTGCGAAACCCCGGGCGAATTATCGCCAAGTATCAAATTCGATATTGCCGATCTGGAGGCGACCGAAGCGCTTGCCCATGCGCTTGCCAATCTCGCAGAAACGGGCGATGTCATTGCCCTCCACGGCGACCTTGGTGCCGGAAAAACGGCCTTCGCCCGCTTCTTTATTCGGGTTTTCGGCGGCGAGGATGAAGAGGTGCCAAGCCCGACGTTCAGTCTGGTGCAGGTCTACGCCTATCCTGAAGCGGTAATCTGGCATTTCGACTTTTATCGCCTGAAGGCGCCAGAGGAATCCTACGATCTCGGTCTCGACGACGCCTATAACGAGGGCATCAGCCTGATGGAATGGCCGGAGCGCCTCGGCCCGGAACTTCCTAAGGATCGCTTGGATGTCAATTTCGAAGTGTCAGGCGAGCGCCGCACCGCCCGTTTGACACCTCGAGGAAATTGGCGGGGCCGCCTTGATCAATTCGCAGTTGAGGGTGTCTCTCAGGTATGACGTCGCGTGAGGCCGAGCGGGCCAGGTTTTTAAAGGCTGCGGGTTGGGGGCAGGCAATCGTGTCGCCGCTTGCCGGTGACGCATCCTTTCGCCGCTATTTTCGTCTTACCGAAAATGATCGCGCCGCCGTACTGATGGACGCGCCGCCCAAGACAGAAAATGTCGCACCCTTTGTCGCGGTTGATGAATGGCTTCGGCAATGCGGGTTGAGCGCGCCCGAAATATTTCAAGCCGACACTAAATTCGGTTTTGTCCTGCTCGAAGACTTCGGCGATGACAGTTTTACAAAAAATTCGTCGGCGGGCGGGAACGAACAGGAATGTTACAGCGCGGCGGTCGATTTGATCGCAGATCTTCAGACGTTTGCCCGGCCTGAATTTATGCCGCCGTTTGATGATCAACGGATCATCTCGGAAGTTTCGTTGTTTCTCGACTGGTTTTATCCGGCGGCGATGGGTGAAATTGTTTCCGAAAGATTGCGTGCAGAATTCGTCTCGCTTTGGCAGGTAGCGATTGCACATATTTGGGCTGCCGGAAAATCAGTCGCCCTGTTCGACTACCACGCCGATAACCTCCACTGGCTGCCCGCGCGCGACGGTGTTGCCCGCGTTGGATTGCTCGATTTTCAGGATGCGGTTTATGGCCCCGCGCCGCTTGATCTCGTATCACTGCTTGAAGACGCGCGTCGGCACGTCGACCCGGAATTGGCCGAAGAGATGATCACGCGTTTTGTTGAACGCACGAAACAAAAAGCTCCCGACGCATTTCGCCGCGCCTTTGCGGCAACTGGCGCACAGCGCAACACCCGAATCATTGGTGTATTTGCGCGGCTTTATCTGCGCGATGGCAAAACTGATTATCTCGCCATGATGCCGCGAGTTTGGCGCTGTCTCGAACAGGATCTTTCCCATCCGGCGCTTGAAGAGTTGAGAGACTGGTTTGCCAAAAATATCGCGGATGAATTGCGCATCAATGCGCCGACCGCCGACGCCTTTGTTTTGCCGGACGCCGCCTCATGAGCGGCGCGCAAATTACCAAAGCGATGATTCTCGCGGCCGGGCTCGGTACGCGAATGAAAGACGCCGGGGCCGGAAAGCCGAAACCGTTGGTGGAAGTTGCATCCCGATCCCTTCTCGATCACGCGCTTGATCGCATTGAGGAAGCCGGAATCAATGAATGCGTCGTCAATCTTCATTTCCGGCCGGATCAAGTCCGCGCGCGGCTCGATCAACGGGCCGCCGAAAACCAGGGCCCAAAAGTTCTCTATAGCGACGAGAGCGATCAACTGCTGGATACCGGCGGCGGCTTGAAAAAAGCCTTGCCGTTGCTCGGGCCCGGACCCTTTTTTGTCGCCAACGCCGATGCGATCTGGCGGGACACAGGCGAGGCTTCAATTTCAAAACTGGCGCGCGCCTGGGATGACAATCAAATGGACGCGCTGCTGTTGTTGCACCCGCTTGAAACCGCGCTTGGCGCTTCTGGCAACGGCGATTACGCCTTGGCCGCAGATGGCCGGATTACCCGCGCCCGCAGTGACCCCGCGCCCTTTCTGTTTACCGGGCTTCGTCTGTTGCATCCGCGTTTGTTTTACGGCTCGCCCGACGGGGCATTTTCAATATTGGAACTGTTCGACCGCGCAGAGTCTGAAGGCCGGCTTTTCGGCATCGTTCAGGACGGCATGTGGATGCATGTCGGCACGCCCGACGGGCTCATTGCTGCGGAACAGGCGCTCAGTCATGAGGCCACTAAAACGACTGAACAGGGTCTATGACCGCGGCCGGGTCCAATCCGAAGGTCTTCACGTTGCCATCGGGCATTAGATTTGCCGATGCACTGGCGTCCGAGCTATTCGGCGGTGACGTCCACCTTCCGGAAGTGTCGGTGTTATTGCCGACACGCCGGGCGGTGCGGGCGCTGCGCGAAGCGTTTCTGCGGGCATCCAAGGGTGAGCCCTTGTTGTTGCCGATCATGCGCCCGATAGGCGATGTCGACGAAGAGGCGCTGGTCATTGAATCGGCGGCGCGAAGTCTTGCCGACGGCGCCGGTGCGGATGTATTCGATTTGCCGCCGGAGATGCCGGCACTGACGCGACAACTTTTGCTTGCGCGGGCGGTGCTGAATTGGAGCCAGTCGAAGGGCGATTCACAAAACGAGACCGGAAACGTCGCGCAGGCGACGGCTCTTGCCGGAGACCTCGGCCGGCTGCTTGATCAGGTTCAGACCGAGCGCCTTTCCTTTTCGGCACTTGAAGACCTTGTCCCCGATGAATTTTCCAGCCACTGGCAGAAGACGCTCGAATTCCTGCAAATTCTTACCGAGCACTGGCCGGGTATTCTTAAAGAGCGGGGCGCTATCGATTCAGCGCTCCACCGCAACCGGCTGCTCGAAAGTCTCACCGAAAAATGGCAGGCGTCGCCCCCCGATACGCCGGTCATCGCCGCCGGTTCAACCGGTAGCATCCCGGCGACCGCCGACCTTCTCGCGGTGATCGCGCGATTGCCGCAGGGCGCGGTGATATTGCCAGGCCTTGACCGCGACCTTGATGACGACAGTTGGGCGGCGATTGGGCCGACCCACCCCCAATACGGAATGAAACATTTACTCGAAACCCTCGGGGTAGAGCGGGCCGAAGTTGAAAACTGGCGGGCGCTGAAAACGCCGTCGAAATCGCGCGCCCGTTTACTCAGTGATGTCATGCGCCCGGCAGAAACCACCGACCACTGGCACCGCGACGGATCATCGTCACCGGGGCAGTCTGTTCCCGGTCTCGACCGGGTGCAAACCGCGACGCCACGGGAAGAAGCGGGCGTGATCGCGCTGATGATGCGCGAAACACTGGAGACACCCGACCGAAGTGCGGCGCTGGTGACGCCGGACCGTGGTTTGGCGCGGCGCGTGGCGGCTGAACTCGGGCGCTGGAATATTGCGGTCGATGATTCAGCAGGTACGCCACTTGCGCAAACACCGCCCGGCGTGTTCATGCGGCTTACCGCGGAAATGGTGGCGAGCGGCTTCTCACCGGTATCGGTTTTGGCGGCGCTGAAACATCCGCTTGCCGCAGGCGGCATGAAAGCGTCCCAATTTCGCGCGCGGGTTCGGCATTTGGAAGTCGCCGCGCTGCGCGGCCCACGCCCTGCTAACGGCTTTGACGGATTGATCGCCGCGATCGAGGACGAAAACGATCGTGCGGAACTGGTGCCGTGGCTGGAGGATATCTCAACCCGCACGTCCGATTTTATCAACAGTCTTGCCGGCGAAGAATGCGAACTCGCCGACATGCTGCACGCCCATGTCGGATTTATGGAGGCGCTCGCACAAACACCGGAAACAAGCGGCGCAAATCGCATCTGGTCGTTTGACGCCGGCGAAGCGCTCGCCGCATTTGTCGGCACCTTGGCCGAGGCGGCATCAGAATTGCCCGCGATTCCCGGCGGCATGTACCCGGCGATACTCGATACGCTGATGGCCGGTCGGGCCGTCCGGCCGAAATACGGTCTTCATCCGCGGCTCCACATTTGGGGTCCGTTGGAAGCGCGGCTGCAAAGCGCCGACCTGATGATCCTGGGCGGCCTCAACGAAGGTACCTGGCCGGGGCGGGCCGAACCTGATCCGTGGTTATCGCGACCGATGGCCGAACAATTTGGCCTGCCGCTGCCGGAACGAAGGATCGGCTTGTCCGCTCACGATTTTGTCCAGGCGGCGGCTGCGCCGGAAGTCGTGCTGACCCGGTCTGAAAAGGTTGATGGCGCGCCGCAGGTCGCGTCCCGCTGGTGGCTGCGGCTTGCTGCCCTGATCGGAGAACCAGCCGGGGAAGAGGCTTCCCGTGCGGCGTCGCTGAAACAATGGCATCACCAGCTGAATACGCCCGAAGGGCCGCCCAACCCGGCGTCGCCGCCCAATTTTGCGCCGCCCCTTGCGGCACGGCCCAGGCGCCTTTCGGTAACCGAAATCGAGACGCTACTGCGCGATCCCTATTCGATTTATGCGAAACGAATATTGCGTCTTCGTGCGCTTGACCAAATTGAGGCGGATGCCGGCGCTGCCGAACGTGGCAGCATGGTGCACGAAGCGCTCAATTCTTTCATTCGAAGTTTCCCCGATAAGTTGCCCGATGATGCGATGGCGCAATTGCTTGAACACGGGACCAGGGCCTTTGCGCCGATTTTGTCCCGCCCCGGCGTCCGTGCCTTCTGGTGGCCGCGGTTCGTCCGCATTGCCGCATGGTTTCTCGCAGAAGAAGCGGCGCGCCGCCGCAATACCAAAACGGTTGCGACCGAAGTTAAGGGCAAACTGAGTTTTGATTCGCCGGGCGGTGAATTCACGCTTTCCGCCAAAGCCGACCGCATCGACCGCAGCGGCAAAACTTTTTCAATCATCGACTACAAGACCGGCTCAATACCGAGCAAGACGGACATAAGCCTTGGGTTAAATCCGCAGCTCCCGCTGGAGGCGGTAATATTGGAAGCCGGCGGCTTTGAAGGTGTTTCTGCCGGGACGGTGGCCGCGCTCGAATACTGGAAACTGTCCGGCCAAACGGCGGAGGCGGGAAAAACAATATCGATCACCGATGATGGTTCGGCCGCCGGGGCGGACGCGCTCGAAGGGTTGGAAAATCTGATCGCGGAATTTGATCAGGAACTTCAGCCCTATCTGTCGGAACCCCGACCGGGGGCGCCGGTCCACTATTCGGACTACAGCCATCTCGCGCGCCGCGCCGAGTGGACAAAAGATACCGGCGACGAATGATGAGCAAATCTCGCCCTTATCCAGAACAGCACGCCGCTGGCGATCCGACACATTCGGTTTGGGTGGCGGCCTCTGCCGGGTCCGGCAAAACCCATGTTCTGGTTGACCGGCTGTTGCGCCTCTTGCTTGCCGGGTCTGAGCCCGCACGGCTGATGTGCGTCACCTTCACCAAAGCGGCGGCGGCAGAAATGGCCGAACGTCTTCACCGCGAACTCAGCGCCTGGGCGAAGATGGAAGATGCGCCGCTGACGATTGAGCTCGAGGCGCGTCTCGATAAGACCCCCGACGAGGACATGCTGGCACTTTCGCGGCGACTGTTCGCGCGGGTGCTGGATACGCCGGGTGGATTGAAAATTCAGACGCTACATTCGTTTTGCGAATCTCTGCTCGGCCGGTTTCCGCTGGAAGCGAGGATCGCACCGCATTTTGAGGTGGTGGACGAGCGCACCTCCGCCGAGGTCCTGACAGCGGCGCGCGACCGTGTGCTTGAACAGGGTGCGGCCGACGAGACATCGCCGCTTGGTCAGGCGATTGCCATTGCCAGTCAGGTCACCGGTGAAACCGGTTTCGAGAAAATGATCGATTGGGTCGTCGGCCAACGCGGAAAACTCGGCCGCATGTTTGACCGGGATGGTGGGCTGGACGGGGCGGTTGCGCACCTCGCGGAATCCCTGGACGTCGATGCGGAAGATAGCGAAGAAAGCGTCATTGCTGCGCTGTGTGCCGAAAGTGCTGTCGATGCGGCCGGCCTGCGCGCCGCCGCCGGGGTGCTCTCAACGGGATCGAACACGGACAAAGGCAGAGGCGCGGAAATTGGGGCATGGTTATCTGATTCGGAAAGTCGAATTGCCGGTTTCGACCAATACTGCGGCCAATATCTCAACAAAAAAGGCTACATCCGAAAAACACTGGCGACGAAAAAAGTTGTCGATGCGAATCCCGACGCGTTCGCGGTCCTGGAAGCGGAAGCGGAGCGAATTCGTGCCGGACAGGAGCGCATCCTGAAGGTCAAACTTTTTGACCGCTCCCGCGCATTGCTGACTTTGGCGACGGCAGTGCTGTCCGCGTTCGAGATTGAGAAACGCCGACACAATCGTCTCGATTATGAAGATCTCATTCAACGCACTCGTGACCTTCTTTCGCAGCCGGACGTTGCGCCTTGGGTACTGTTCAAACTCGATGGCGGAATCGATCATATCCTGGTGGATGAAGCACAGGACACCAGTCCCGATCAGTGGGAAATTGTTTCGGCGATTGCCAATGAATTTTTCGTCGGTGAAGGTGCCAGCGAAAAAAAACGTACCCTCTTTGTTGTCGGAGATGAGAAACAGTCGATTTACAGTTTTCAGGGAGCGGACCCGCTCGCCTTCGACACCATGCGCAAACATTTTCAGAGCCGGGCCGAAGAAAGTGGGCGGCCTTGGCGCGAAGTTTCGTTAGCGCGGTCGTTTCGTTCGGTGCCTGCCGTTTTGGCCGCGGTCGATGCGGTTTTCGCGCAGCAAAGCGCGCGCGCCGGTGTCACAACATCAGGGCACTGGGAAAATCACGAGGCGAACCGTTTCGGTCAGGCCGGCGAAGTGATTGTTTGGCCAACAGTTTCGCCGACGGATTTGGATGCAATTGAGGCTTGGTCGGTCCCGCTGCGCCAGGAAACCCTGCGCGGTGCCGATACCATTCTCGCCAAGCGCATCGCGGATACCATTTCCGGTTGGATCACCAACAAAGAAAAGCTTGTCGCCCGCGACCGGCCGATTCGTCCCGGCGATGTGATGATTCTGGTGCGGCGGCGGAACGAGTTTTTTGCCGAAATGGTCAACGCCCTGAAACGCGCCGGTTTGGCCGTCGCCGGGATTGACCGCATGGTCCTGAACGAGCAGCTCGCGGTGATGGATATGATCGCGCTCGGTCGGTTTGCGCTTTTGCCGACCGATGACCTGAACCTCGCGGTTGTGCTCAAAAGCCCACTTATCGGGTTTGACGATGAACGTCTGTTTGATCTCGCCTGGAAGCGAAAGGGCAGCCTTTGGGACGCGCTAATCCACGCGCAGGATCGCGAGCCCGAATTTGCTGCAGCATACGAATATCTTGCCGGACTTCTCGCCAGCGCCGATTTCATGCCGCCGTTTGATTGGTTCGCCGGGATTTTGACGGGCGGGGCACGACAGAAAATTCTCGCCCGCCTCGGCACCGAAGCGGACGACCCGCTCGACGAATTCCTTTCGATGGCGCTGGTCTTTGAGCGGGATCACGTGCCGAGCCTCGAAGGATTCCTGTTTTGGCTGGAAGTCGGCGATGCGCAAGTGAAACGCGATATGGATCAGGGCCGGGACGAAATTCGGGTGATGACGATTCACGGTGCGAAAGGTTTGCAGGCGCCGATCGTATTCCTGCCCGATACAACAGGACTTCCGCCCGGTCCGGGCGGCTTGCAATGGTCTGCCGACGGCGACGATGGCTTGCCGCTGTGGCTTGGCAATTCAGGTTTTGATCTACCGGAAACCTCACAGTTGCGGCAGGAAATGCGCGAGAAAGAATTGCGCGAATACCGGCGTCTTCTCTATGTGGCGATGACCCGGGCCGAAGATCGGCTTTATCTCTGCGGTTGGGATACCACGCGAACGCCCGCCGGAAACTGGTACGAACTTTTTTCGGGCGGCCTCGACGAGGTAGCAGAGCCGGTCGAATTGCCATTTTCAAAGGGTGCCGCGACGGGCCGACGCCTTCAGTCGCCGCAAACCGAACCGGTCGAAGAAAAACCGGAAGCGTCGGAAACCGCGCTGGCCGCCGACATGCCGGATTGGGCCTTTGATTCGGCAGCAGAAGAAAGGCCGTCCGCAAAAACGATGTCTCCATCCCGACTTGATCAGGATGATCTGCCGGGCTTGTCGCCGCTCGTTGGTGATGACGGCGCCCGGTTCCGGCGCGGCAATGCCATTCACCGTTTGCTGGAAGTGCTGCCGGACATCCCGCCTGAAAATCGCGCACGTGCCGCGCAGGCCTACCTCAGCCGGGATGATCTCGGCTTCACGGCAGACGAGGCGACAGAAATTGCCGACGAAACCATGCATGTTCTGACCGGAAGTGAATTTGCCGAGGCCTTTGGTCCCGGGAGTCTCGCCGAGGTTCCGATTGCCGGCAAAGTCGGTGACATCGTCATTTCCGGCCAAATCGACAGGCTGGTGATCAGCAAGGATCAAATCTTGATCGTCGATTACAAAACAAATCGTGATCCACCGAAGTCACAAAAAGAAATTCCAGAATCTTATATTCGGCAGATGGCCGCCTACCGCGCGGCCCTGACTGAGATTTACCGAGAGGTGCCAGTGCGTTGCGCGCTTCTCTGGACGTCGGCGGCGGTGCTCATGGAGATCGATAATGATCGGCTTGCCAAGGCGCTATCTTGACGGCCCGGAGGGCCAGACCTACGTTTAATAGAGACACAGTTTCACCCAAATTGGGCGGGCCGGGCTCGCCACCGCAACGTGAGCGGCAGAAAATAGGATCAGGTATGGGCAAAGAAAAGAAAATCAGCGATCAGAGTTTTGATGCAGACGTCTTGAACGCGTCCGGGCCGGTGTTGGTCGATTACTGGGCGGAGTGGTGCGGCCCCTGCAAACAGATCGCGCCGGCGCTTGAAGAAATTTCCAACGAGATGGACGGCAGGATCACGATTGCCAAGCTCAACATCGACGAAAATCCGGCGACGCCGAACAAATACGGCGTCCGCGGCATCCCGACATTAATGGTGTTCAAGGATGGCCAGATCGCGGGCACCAAAGTCGGCGCGCTGCCGAAAAGCAAACTGGTGGAATGGATCGAATCGGTTATCTGATCGCCGCCCGCGAATTCGAAAAAGGCCCCCTTATGGGGCCTTTTTTATTGGGCAGCGTTGTCAGAAAATTGGCGGGCCGTATTCTCGCAGCACGTGACCGGCAAGGTAGAGCGATCCGCATATCAGGATTCGCACTGGTGCCTCCGACTTGGCAATCGACGCCACCGCGTCTTTGACATTGTCGTGGCATTCGTTTTCGAGGCCAAGTTCGGATGCGGCTGCTGCGATGTGTTGCGGCGGGTGGGTGGTCTTTTCGACGGCGACGGGAACTGCAAATACCTTCGGCTTGAGTACGGCAAAGGGCGCGAGAAACGAGGCCACACCTTTGGTCCGCATCATGCCAGTCACCAAATAAAGCGGGCGCGGGTTCTGCGTGTTCCAAGCCTGGATTGTTGTCGCCAGTTCCGCCGCCGCGGCCGGGTTGTGCCCGCCGTCGAGCCAAAGTTCGGAACCATCGGCAAGTGCGGCGTGCAGTGCGCCGCCGGTCAATTTTTGCAAACGCGCAGGCCACGTCGCGTTGAGAAGGCCGTCAGCGCGCGCTGCGCCGGAAATTTTGAAACTTTCGGGATGACCAGGACTTTTGACTTGATCGGGGCGGGCGAGCTGATCAAGACAGGCGAGCGCGATGCCGGCATTGCCTATCTGATGATGGCCAGGCAGCGCGGGCACCGGATAGGCGGATTGAGAGGTGCCGGTCTGGAAGACCAACCGCCCATCGATTTCATTCGCAAACCAGTCGCGGCCCGCCTCAACAAGTGGTGCGCCGACGTCGGCCGCTCGATTCCGAATTGCCGCCAGCGCTTCGTCCGGTTGCGGGCCGACCACGCAGGTTACCGATTTCTTCAAAACGCCCGCTTTTTCACCGGCTATTGAGGTCAGATCGTCCCCAAGAAATCCCTGATGGTCGAGCGATACTGGCGTGATTACGGTTAGCCGCGGACGCTCAAATAGGTTTGTCGCGTCCAATCGCCCGCCAAGCCCGACCTCAAGCAAAAGAATGTCGGCCGGGTCATTGGCAAAGGCGAGAAAGGCGGCGGCCGTCGTCACCTCGAAAAATGTGATCAGATCATCAACGCTCGCCCGCTCGCAAGCTTCGAGATGCCCAATCAATTGATCTTCAGCGATGATGCCGGTCGAGAGCCGCACCCGTTCCCGAAAATTTACCAGATGCGGTGAGGTGTAGGCCTGCACCTTGTAGCCCGCCGCGCTCAGCATCGCCCGCATCAGCGCGCCAACCGATCCCTTGCCGTTGGTGCCCGCAATATGGACGATCGGCGGCAGGCGTAATTCGGGATGGCCAAGTGCCGCCAGCACCCGCTTGATGCGGCCAAGCGACAGATCAATGGATTTGGGGTGAAGGAGCGTGAGCCGCTCCAGTACCGCGTCGACACTCACCGGCTTTTTGCGCTGCCCCGGTTACAGGGCGCGTCCGTTAGTCCTGCCCCGGACTTGGCGCGTCGGTTTCGTCCGGCGGCGCAATTTGTGCGACATCGGTAGTCGACGTGGGTGTCGGTGCGGGCGGCGCAATTGCGGGTTTTCCGTCCGACATCAGGAAGCCGAACAAGCGAATTAGCGTCTCCCGCATCTCCGAACGCTTCACGACCATGTCGAGGATACCGTGGTCCAGCAGATACTCGGCGCGCTGAAAGCCTTCCGGCAATTGTTCGCGGATGGTGTCTTCAATTACGCGGGGCCCGGCAAATCCGATCAGGGCGCCCGGTTCGGCAATCGAAATGTCGCCGAGCATGCCGTAGGACGCGGTGACGCCGCCGGTGGTCGGATCGGTGAGGACGACGATGTAGGGCAAGCCCGCTTCGCGCACCATCTCGACCGCAATTGTGCTGCGCGGCATTTGCATCAGCGAAAGAATGCCTTCCTGCATGCGGGCGCCGCCTGCGGCTGAAAAGACGACAAGCGCTGCTTCCTGCATAACGGCGAGACGGGCGGCGGTGATCAGCGCTTCGCCGGCAGCGAGACCCATTGATCCGCCCATGAAGGCAAAATTTTGCACCGCGAGAACGACGTTGTGTCCACCCATTGTCCCGTGCGCGACAACCACCGCATCATTTTCGCCGGTGCGGTTGCGGCTGTCCTTGAGGCGGTCGACGTAGCGTTTTGAATCGCGAAATTTCAGCGGATCGGAAAGCACTTCAGGCAATTCGCTCAGGCTGTGCTCGCCGTTGTCGAAAAGTTGCGCAAATCTCTGGTCGGGACCAATTCGCAAATGATGATCGCAGTTCGGGCAGACATGAAGATTTTCCTCGAGGTCGCGATGGAAAATCATCTGCGTACAGGCGCGGCATTTGGTCCAGAGGTTGTCAGGGATATCCCGCTTGCTGACGAGGGCACGAATTTTGGGGCGAACAAAATTGGTAAGCCAGTTCATCGATACACTTTCATAACAAAATTATTCAAGACCCAGCGCGGGCGTTACAAAATAATTCAAGACGCGCGCCGGGTAGAGGTTGCAGCGGCGCGCACACCGTCGGCCAATCCCTGAACGAGGGTCGAGACCTTTTCGACAAGGCCCTTTTTGGCTTTGCCCTTTGCATCCAGGTTTGCAGCAATTTCATTGACAATGGCAGAGCCGACCGCGACACCGTCGGCAAAACCGGCAACGACTTCGGCCTGAGCCGGTGTCTTGATTCCAAATCCGACCGCAATCGGAAGATCGGTGCTATTTCGCAGGCGTGCCACCTGAGTAGACACGGCGTCCATATCCGGCGATGCCGTGCCGGTGATTCCAGTAATGGAAACGTAGTAGAGGAAGCCCGAAGTGTTGGCAAGTACTTGTGGCAAACGGTTTTTATCGGTCGTCGGCGCGGCAAGACGAATGAAATGAAGGCCCGCGGTGATCGCCGGAATGCAAAAGTCTGCGTCTTCTTCCGGCGGCAGGTCGACAATGATGAGGCCGTCGACACCGGCGGCGACCGCATCGGCAATAAACGGTTCAACGCCGTAGGAATAGATCGGATTGAAATATCCCATCAAGACGATCGGCGTTGCCTGATCGGATTTCCGGAATTCGCCGACCATCGAAAGCACATCGCGCAGTTTCGTCCCCGCTTTCAATGACCGTTGGCTGGACGCCTGCACCGCAGGGCCGTCGGCCATCGGATCAGAAAAGGGCATGCCCAGTTCGATAACATCGGCGCCAGCACCCGGCAGGCTTTTTAATATTGCTGCCGATGTCGCGAGGTCGGGATCACCGGCAGTAATAAAGGGAAGCAGACCGGCGCGCCCTTCTGAGCGGAGATCAGCAAAGCGCTTTTCCATTCTTGTCGGCGCGGTCAAATCTTTACTCCGAGCGCTTCCGCCACTGTGAAGATGTCTTTGTCGCCGCGCCCGCAAAGGTTCATCAGGATTATGTGGTCCTTCGGCAGGTCCGGCGCAATACGGGCGACGTGTGCTAACGCGTGGCTCGGCTCCAGCGCCGGGATGATTCCTTCAAGTCGGCTGCAAAGCTGAAACGCGTCAAGCGCGTCCGCGTCGGTCACCGATGCATATTCGACCCGCCCCGATTCTTTAAGCCACGAATGTTCCGGGCCGATGCCGGGGTAATCGAGGCCCGCCGAGATCGAATGCGCTTCGGTAATCTGGCCGTCGTCATCCTGCAGCAAATAGGTTCGGTTGCCGTGCAGCACTCCGGGGCGGCCGGCGGCAAGCGACGCCGCGTGCTGGCCGGTTTCAAGGCCGTGGCCCGCCGCCTCGACACCGGTCATGGCGACATTCGAATCATCGAGAAAGGGGTGGAACAGTCCAATCGCGTTTGATCCGCCGCCGATGCAGGCGACCAGTTGATCGGGCAGGCGGCCTTCACGTTGCAGCATTTGTTCGCGCGCTTCGCGGCCAATGATCGACTGAAAGTCGCGCACCATTTCAGGATAGGGATGAGGCCCGGCCGCGGTGCCGATGATGTAGTAGGTGTCGTCGACGTTCGCCACCCAGTCCCGCAGCGCCTCGTTCATCGCGTCTTTGAGCGTGGCCGAACCGGACGTGACGGGGACCACTTCGGCACCCAATAATTTCATGCGGAATACGTTCGGCGTCTGCCGTTCGATATCGGTCTTGCCCATGTAAACGATGCACGGCAGATCAAAAAGGGCGGCGACGGTTGCCGTTGCGACGCCGTGCTGGCCAGCCCCGGTTTCGGCAATGATGCGGGTCTTGCCCATGCGGCGCGCCAGAAGGATTTGGCCGATGCAATTGTTGATCTTGTGCGCGCCGGTGTGGTTGAGCTCGTCGCGTTTGAAATAGATTTTTGCGCCGTCGAAGTGCCGCGTCAGGCGTTCGGCAAAATAAAGCGGGCTTGGGCGGCCAACATAATCGCGAAAGTAATAATCAATCTCGGCCTGAAAATCGGCGTCTTTGCTCGCTTCCCGATAGGCTTTCTCAACCTCAAGAACGAGCGGCATCAAAGTTTCAGCGACATAGCGCCCGCCGAAAATGCCGAAATGCCCGGCTTCGTCGGGACCGGATCGAAAGGTGTTGGCTTCACTCATGTCAGACGTCGGTTTCTTCCAGGGCGGCAATGAACGCAGCGATCTTGGCCGCATCCTTTTTTCCAGGCGCGGTCTCGACACCCGATGATACATCGACAAACAGCGCACCCGAAGATGCAACTGCGGCGGCGACGTTGTCCGGGGTCAACCCGCCCGACAAAAACCAGGGCCGCGCAAATGTCTCGCCCTGCAAGATCCTCCAGTCGAAGGAAACGGCATTGCCGCCGGGCAGGGCGTCGGGTGTTTTCGGCGGCTTCGCGTCGAACAGGAACATGTCGCTCACGTCATTGTATTGGGTCGTGGCACGCAATTCCTCTGATGTCTCGACGGAAAAGGCAGTCAGGACATCGACGCCAAATCTCTTTTTTATTACCGCCACTTGTTCAGGTGAATGGTTGCCGTGCAACTGCAAAAGATCGGGGACAAGCGATTCGACGATTTCGCCGATGGTCTGGTCATCGGCATCAACAAGGACCGCGACTTTTCTTGCGTGCGCCACGTCGGCGGCAAGCTCTCCTGCAAACGCCGGTGCTACGTAGCGGGGCGACGGCGGATAAAAAATAAATCCGACATAATCAGCGCCTGCGCTTTCCGCCGCGTGCATTGCCTCAACGGTATTGATGCCGCAAATTTTTGCGCGAACCGAACGGGTCATTATCTGGTGCCCACGTTATGCGGCGCGCGCATTAAGCGATTCAGCAATTGCCTTTGCCGCCGCAGCACTATCGGGCGCAGCCGTAATCGGGCGACCGATTACCAAAACATCGGCGCCGAGATCGAATGCGTCCGGCGGCGTCATTGTTCGTTTCTGATCGCCGGTGGCAGTACCCGACGGTCGCACACCCGGCACAACTAATTTGAAGTCGGGTCCAAGCTCATTTCGAATACGACCAATTTCCTGCGGCGAGCAGACGATCCCGTCGAGGCCCGCTTTTTTTGCGAGCGCCGCCAGCCTCAACACCTGATCTTCGACCTTGCCTTGGACCCCGATCGAATCGAGGTTGGCCTGATCGAGGCTGGTGAGGACTGTCACCGCGATAATCCACGGTCGTGTCACACCAAGTTTTTCCGATTCCTCAGCGGCGGCATCTCGGGCCGCGGCCATCATCGCCAGGCCACCGGCAGCGTGGACATCCATCATTGTGGGTCTCAGCGCGCAACCGGCGCGAACAGCACCGGCGACCGTATTGGGAATGTCGTGGAATTTGAGATCGAGAAAAAATGCGGCGTCGCCGACAACGTCGCAGACACCGTCAGGGCCATACGCGCCAAAAAATTCCGTGCCGATTTTGAAGCCGCCGACGTGGGCGGAAACCGCCTTCACCAGCGCCCGCGCCCGTTCAAGATCGGTCGTATCAAGGGCGCAAAATATGGGGTTTTTCAGAGTCGAAGTCATTTCAGGTAATTCGGTCGGACCGGCAGGCCATGGCGCTCTTTTCTTCGGCGTCCTTATAGCAGATACGCCCGGTCGCAACAGGAAGCGCGGCGCTGCGGATCACCGTTCCAGTTCACCAAGTTTCGCCCACAGCGATTCCGCGGCGGCGAGATCCTCAAGCGCTGTCCCGACAGATTTGAACATCGTAATCGTGTCGTCGTCGCCGCGGCCCGTAACCACACCGCGCGCGAGATCGAAAAGATCGCCGAGGATATGGGATTTGCTGATAACGCCCCGGGCGAGCGGCCCGGCAATGTCGCCGGCCTCGATCAAGGCGCTTTCCCGGACATCGACGTAGACGGCGGCACGCACAACGGCCACGTCGTCACACTCCCGCATGTCGGGCCGGAAGGCGCCGACCAGATCGAGGTGGCAACCGGGCGAAAGCCATGCGCCCAAAATGATCGGCTCGGTCGAGAGGGTCGCACACGAGATGATGTCGGCGGCGCGTGCGGAGACTTCTAGATCGTTTGTCGCCCTCGCATTGAGGCCCTCCGATCGCATCGTTTCGGCGAGCGCAACCGCCCGCTCCGGTGTCCGGTTCCAAATTTCAATGCGTTCAATCGGCCGGACCGACGCATGAGCCCGGATCAGGTGCGGGGCGATGGCACCGGCGCCAACCATCAGCAGGATTTTGGAAAAGGGTCGCGACAGGTAGCGCGACGCCAAAGCAGAAGCCGCTGCCGTCCGCCGCTCGGTGAGCGCGGGGCCGTCTATGATCGCGAGAGGATGCCCGGTCTTACCGTCGAGAAGAAGAAATGTCGCGTTAACCGCCGGAAGCGCCCTCGCCCGATTGGTGGGATAGACCGTGACAATCTTGACTCCGGTCGGCCCGCCTTGGCGCCAGGCCGGCATCAGCAGCAGCGAGGCGCCATCGTTTGCCTCGGCGTTCGCCTGATTGGCGGCTTCCTCTGCGGCCACAGTACCAAGATCATGGCGGTGGCGGACCGGCACGGTTGCACCCTCTTCAAAACCCGTGTTGAGGGCGGAAATCAGGGTCTCAAAATCGAGCTTGGCGTGGACGGTCGCGGCGTCGATGTGGCGCATGACCTAAGGGCTGCGTCCGTCTTTGGGGCTAGCGTCTCCGGGGCCAGCGCCTCCGGGTCCAGTGCCTCCGGGGCCAGTGCCTCTGGTTCCAATGTCGCCCCTGATCGGCACCCGGGATGGAGCTGGGTCACCAGATTGCCCCAACCACGCGGTTTCCGAGGCATTTCCCAATTTCGACGCCTGCGCCGCATTTCCGAATTTCGACGCCTGCGCGTCAGTTGCCATTTGCCGGTTGAGTCGTTCGGCCCGCCGCACACGGGTCCGGAGGCGTTGGTTGGCTGCCATACCGCCGAATGCGGCCACCACGAGGCCGCCAAATATCGAGGCGAGCACAATTAGGTAGAGCGGTGCATCAAGCGTGAACGGCAGCGGATCGAAATCGACAGTTACAACGTCCCGGTTGGCGACGGCAAATGCAATTGCGGCGATCGCAACAATCGCGAACAAAAGCCAACCTAAAATTTTCATGATCTGGTCGCGTTCCGAGCCGCGAAAGGGTCGGCAGACCGCCTAACTGGCGTTGCCCGCCGGCGTCTCTGCATTTAGGGCGAGGCGAAGTTCCTTGCCGGTTTTGAAGAACGGGACGTGTTTTGCTTTAACTTGAACGGCTGCGCCGGTACGCGGGTTGCGCGCAGTTCGGGCGGCGCGGCGCTTGACGGAGAAGGCACCGAAACCGCGTAACTCAACACGGTCGCGGCGGGCGAGTGCTGCCGAAATTTCCTCAAAAATGGTCGCGACGATGCGTTCAATATCGCGCTGATAAAGGTGAGGATTCAGCTCCGCAAGGCGGGCAATAAGCTCCGACTTGACCATAGCGGCGCGCTCCTCCCCTTTTTATTATTCCAAGCGCTCGCCTGCCGACTTTAGTCGGTCATCTTTTGGCGCCGCCCCCCGTTAGCGATCAGGTTGCCAAACTGATAACAGTCCGTCAAGTCTAAGTCGTTCAGAAAGCAATGTTTTTTGGCCCAGCGACGTCAAAAACTCTGTTATGCCGTGATCGATTTCGGGTTGGATATCGATCACTGGAAGGTCGGTTTCGATTCCGCGGCTTTGTTCGAGCCAAACAATTGCGTCTTCCTCGCCGCCGGTCGCATCGATCATGCCGAGGGCGAGCGCCTGGCGTCCGGTAAATATTCGCCCGTCTGCGAGGCCACGTGCGGAGTCGAGTTCAAGCCCGCGCCGATCGGCGAACAGGGCGACAAACCATTCGTAAATATCATCGACAACCGATTGCGTGGCGGCGCGTGTTTCTTCGGTAAGCGGCTCGAAAAGAGACGGCGTTCCTTTGAGCGGTGCCGACCGAATGGTCTCGGCAGTGATGCCGAGCATTTCGAGCAGTCCGGAAATTTCTGCGGTTTCCAAAAGCACGCCGATTGATCCGGTCACCGAAGTTTCCCGGGCAATGATGTGATCGGCAGCAAGCGCCACCATGTATCCAGCGGATGCGCCAACAGTCCCAATGACGGCGACCACCGGTTTTTCTTCGGCAGCTGCGCGCAGCGCCACATAAAGGCTTTCGCCGCCGACCGTGGTGCCACCCGGGCTATTGATACGAACAAGTATCGCCTTGGCGCGACGAGAGTGGGCCGCCTCGGCAATGGCCTCGATCAGGTCGCGGTTATCAAAGATCAGGCCGTCAACGGAGACGAGGGCGATGTGATCCCGTCTTTCCGGGCCGAGGCCTGCGCCCGATCCGGCAAGGGCGAGAAGCACCGCCGCAACCACCCCGAACACGCCGACCAGCCGCCACATCGTAATCTGCCGTTTCAGGCGACGACGATCAGCGAGGACGTCAGGTTCTAGGGTCATTTCGCTAGAGGTTTAATGCGCCAGAGCTTCAATGCGCCAGGATTCGGGGGCCACTGCCCCCGATTGCCGTTGCTTTCTCCTATTCCTTGTCGGACTTTTCATCGGCGTCTTCGGAACCCGCGTCATCGGCGGATTCGGCCGCTGCATCGTCTTCGGAACCAGCCTCTGGCGCGGCTTCAGCCGCTGGCTCGTCATCCTGACCGGCGGCCTGGTTCTTCATCGCGGCACCGAGGATATCGCCGAGGCTTGCACCCGAATCTGACGATCCGTATTGGGCCATTGCCTCTTTCTCTTCTGCGATTTCCAGCGCCTTGATCGAAAGGGTCACCTTCCGGGAGTCGAGATCGACCGACATGATCCGGGCATCAACTTTATCGCCCTTGGCAAATCGATCGGGACGCTGATCGCTGCGATCACGGGACAGGTCTGAACGCCGAACAAATGACGTCATGCCGCCCGGCAGCTCAACTTCGATGCCATTGTCCCGAATATTGCTGATTGTGCAGGTAATCGTTGCACCCTTGGTCAACGTCTGGGCGACGCCTTCAAAGGGGTCCTCGGTCAGCTGCTTAATGCCGAGGCTGATGCGTTCCTTATCGACGTTTACGTCCAGCACTTTGGCTTTGACCATGTCGCCCTTGTTGTAATCCTCGACGGCGATCTCGCCGTCGCGTTTCCAGTCAAGATCGGACAAATGGACGAGACCGTCGACACCACCTTCGAGACCGACAAACAGTCCGAATTCAGTGATCGATTTGATTTCGCCCTCGATGATCACGCCAACTTCCTGGCTTTCGAGGAAGGCCTGCCACGGATTATCCATGGTCTGTTTGAGACCGAGACTGACCCGCCGTTTGACCGGATCAACATCAAGCACCATGACTTCGACTTCCTGCGAGGTCGAAACGATTTTGCCCGGGTGAATGTTTTTCTTGGTCCAGCTCATTTCAGAAACGTGGACCAAACCTTCGACGCCCGGCTCAAGTTCAACAAATGCACCATAATCGGTGATGTTGGTGATGCGTCCCGCGAGCTTTGTACCGACCGGATATTTCTCGCCGACACCTTCCCAGGGATCCGCTTCGAGCTGCTTCATGCCCAGTGAGATCCGCTGTGTCTCCGGATTGACCTTGATGACCTGCACACGTGCGGTCTCGCCGATGCTCAGGATTTCGCTCGGATGGCCGACGCGGCGCCACGCCATATCGGTGACATGCAGCAATCCATCAATACCGCCGAGATCAACGAATGCACCGTAATCGGTGATGTTCTTGACGATGCCTTCGTAAATCTGGCCTTCGCTCAATTTCTCGAGGAGCTCAGCGCGCGCTTCAGCCCGTGTCTCTTCCAGAACGGCTCGGCGCGAAACAACAATGTTGCCACGGCGGCGATCCATTTTCAGGATTTGAAACGGCTGCGGTGTTCCCATCAACGGGGTGATGTCGCGGACCGGCCGAATGTCGACCTGGCTGCCTGGCAAAAATGCGATGGCGCCAGAAAGATCGACGGTGAAACCACCTTTGACGCGGCCAAAAATTCGTCCAGTAACCCGTTCGGTCTTTTCGAACGCGACTTCCAGTTTGACCCAGCTTTCCTCGCGCAGTGCCTTTTCGCGGCTGAGGACGGCTTCGCCCTGGCGATTTTCCATGCGTTCGAGAAAGACTTCGACCTTGTCGCCGACTTTGATCTCCTGGTTATCGCCGGGTGTGCGGAATTCTTTGAGGTCAACGCGGCCTTCCGATTTCAGGCCGACATCGATGACGGCGTTGTCGTTTTCAATGGCGACGACAATGCCCTCAATAACGCTGCCCTCAAGATTATCTTTTTGGCCGAACGATTCATCGAGAAGGGCGGCAAAATCTTCGCCCGTGTCGGCGGGCATGGCCGACTCATCGGCGGTTGTGTCTGACATTATGGCTCCTGGGGTGCGCGCGCGGCACGGTGGCGGCGCGGTGGATGGCAAGCCATCCGGTTAGGGGTTAATCCAATCCCCCACCTCGGTTATCCGGCTTCCTCCCTGAAGTCCGGCGTTGGTGGGATTTTGCCGCTCAAAACAAAGGCTTTGGCGACCTCGAAGGCGGAGTCTATATCCAAGTTCGAGGTCTCAATCAAGTAGGCGTCGGCGGCCGGAACCAGCGGCGAAATGGGGCGGTTGCGATCCAGCGCATCGCGCGCCTTCAAATCGCGGAGGACCGCAGATTCACTCACTGAATCGCCCCGCGCGCGCAATTCCCGCATCCGCCGCCCGGCCCGAATTTCCGCGCTCGCATCGAGAAATATTTTCCGCTCGGCATCGGGGCAGACAATTGTGCCGATATCGCGCCCCTCAAGAACTGCCCCTTTAGCGCCGCCGGGCGGGTTATTGGCGAAGTCCCGCTGATAATCGAGCAGGGCCGCGCGGACGCCGGGCAGCGCAGAAATACGGGCGGCGAGGGTCGCGGTTTGATCGTCGCGAAGGCGTGGATCCTCAAGGCTGCCGGGATTGGCAGCGAAAATGACGACGGCGGCCTCGTCGTCGGGGTCGGTATCACTGTCTCTCACGCGCAGTGCAACCGCACGGTAGAGCGCACCGGTATCGAGATGGGCATAGCCGAATTCGGCTGCCAACTTTCGGGCGATGGTGCCTTTGCCAGCGGCCGCCGGTCCGTCGATTGCGACAATCATGCGTTTTGGATGTTCGCCGGTGCGGCATCGGAGGCAGCGATTCGGGCGCCGAGGCCGTTGCAGGTTTCGTCAAAGCCCGGCCACGAAGTCGCAATCGTTTCCGCGCCGGTGACGGTAATGGGTTCTTTTGCCGCCGCCCCCAAAACCAGGAATGCCATCGCGATGCGGTGATCATGCTGACAGTCGATGGTTGCGCCGCCCGGTGGCGGGCCGCCGCACCCTTTAATTTCAATGCTGTCATCCGTCGCCGTGATCGTGACACCGGCTGCGGTAAGTCCATCAACGATTGCGCTCAACCGATCGCTTTCCTTGATCCGCAGTTCGGCGAGGCCTTCAAACCTTGATGTCCCTGTCGCGCAGGCTGCGGCCATTGCGAGAATCGGAAACTCGTCGATCATCGAGGGCGCATGGCCGGCCGGAACGGTGACCCCTTTCAGGCCATTGCCGCCGCGAATGCCACCGCGGACAATAAAATCGGCGACCGGCTCGCCGCCGATTTCGGATTCATTGCTGCGGGTTAGGTCAGCGTCCATATCCGCCAATACCCCGAACAGACCAGCGCGAAGCGGGTTAACGCCGACGTTTCCCAATTCAAGTTCAGAGCCGGGAATAATAAGGCCGGCAACCGCCAGAAAAGCCGCAGACGACGGATCGGCCGGGACAATCACCTCGGTCGATTTAAGTTCCGGCTGACCGACAAGCGAAATTGAATGACCGCCGGCACCATCGGCCTCGGCTGCAACTTCGGATATCGAAACATTCGCGCCAAACTTCACTAGCATGCGTTCGGTGTGGTCACGGGTTGGCGTCGCCTCAATGACCTGCGTAATGCCCGGCGTGTTGAGGCCCGCGAGAAGGATAGCCGATTTCACCTGCGCACTTGGGACCGGCGTTCGGTATGTGATCGGCAGCGGACGATGGCTTCCGACCACGGTAAGCGGAAGCCGATTGTCACCTCGTGCGGTGAACTGAGCGCCCATCTCTGTCAGGGGATTTATGACCCGGCCCATCGGGCGGCTGCACAAAGAGGTATCGCCCGTGAACATTGTGGTGATCGGGTGCGTCGCGACCACGCCCAGCAGGAGGCGAACACCGGTTCCTGAATTGCCAAGATCAAGAACCCGATCAGGCTCGACCAGACCACCGATGCCGACACCGATGATCCGCCAGGTCCCATCCGGGTCTTTGGTGATTTCAGCGCCCAATGCACGCATGGCGTCCGCCGTGGCGAGAACATCTTCGGCCTCAAGAAGTCCTGAAACCCGGGTTTCGCCGACCGCGAGGCCGCCAAAGATGAGCGCCCGGTGCGAAATGGACTTGTCACCGGGGACGCGGATAGTCCCCTTCCAGGGTCCTGACGGGTCAGATTGAAGCGCGCTCATGCAGCGTTCGGGCGAAAATACTCGCCCTCCTCGTGAACAAAAATGGAGGGTCAGCACGTGATTGTGCCGCCCTAATCATTCCGTAACATAACCATCCCGGCTCGGCCACATCGCGGCAATCCTAGGCGGCGGCGCGGGAATGCGATAATTTTTTTGACAGCGCCAGAGGGACATGGCAAACGGGGCGCCGAATACATTTAAGTAAGGGGAGGTTTGCGGTGGCGAAACCCGATTGGGGCAAAAAGCTGGAATGCCAGGAATGTGGCGTCCGCTATTACGATCTTGGCAAGACGCCGGCAATCTGTCCGAAGTGCGACACAAAATATGTGCCGCCGCGTCCGACTAAGTCGACGGCGAAATCCGCCGCGGCGAAGGCACCTAAACCTGCGCCA
>JAPYRS010000001.1:31892-49561 GCA_029936875.1 Alphaproteobacteria bacterium
TCCGACTAAGTCGACGGCGAAATCCGCCGCGGCGAAGGCACCTAAACCTGCGCCAACAGCCGAGGAAAGTCCGGACCCCGAAAAAAGCGATGAAGACGATGTTGATAAGGCCGTGAAGAAGGCCCTGGTCGAGGTTAAGGACGACGAGAATGAAAACGATCTCATTCAGAAACAGGACAATCAGGACGAAGACGAGAACACCGTGGCCGATGTCGTCGATCCGAATTTGGCGAAAGAGGAAAGCACCTAGGGCGTAGATCCCGTTTCGATCGCCCTTGATTCCGTTGCCACGCACTTTTAGGGTCGCGGCCTTCCCGGTTCGTGGCCGCCGGGGCCGGTTGCGAACCAACATCGGGGTCCGTCCCGAAGAGTAAATGTGGGGCCATAGCTCAGTTGGGAGAGCGCTTGAATGGCATTCAAGAGGTCCGGGGTTCGATTCCCCGTGGCTCCACCAAATCTCGAAAATTTAATGCAGGCCCCGTTTATGGCCTCTGGCCAATGTTATGGGCCGTGGGCCCCTGTTTCTGGCCGATTCTCAGGTGATATGACATGACCGGATATGGTCCCGACGTCCGCCTCGATGACCCCGCATTTGTCCATCCAAGCGTGCTGCTCTACGGCAAGGTGTGGGTTGAGGCCGGCGCCTCGATATGGCCGCAGGTGGTCGCCCGCGCTGAAATGTTCGATATCCGCATCGGTGCGCACACCAATATTCAGGATTTCGTCATGATCCATGTCGGCGCGACGACAGGAACGGATATCGGCGAACATTGCTCAATTACCCACCATTGCACGATCCACGGCTGCACCATCGGCGATAACTGTCTGATCGGGATCAATGCGGCGATCATGGACGGTTGCGTTATTGGTGATAACTGCATCATTGCCGGTGGCGCCTTCCTGAAAGAACGGACCGTTATTCCAGACAATTCCATCGTCATGGGCGTTCCCGGCAAGGTCGTTCGGGAACAGAACAATTGGGTCGCCAATCGGTTTAACGCCTGGCTATACGAACAAAATGGCTTCGCCTATGCCAAAGGGGCGCACAGAGCCTGGGACGGACCTGAATTCCTCGAGCAATCCCGCCTTAAGATGGAATCGCTCCAGTCTGAGTTTGCTGATCGGTCTGATGGGGAAACCTAGGGCAACCTGTTAACCTGTTGCTAATACTGTAGGTCCTTGATGTTTCGTGCTAATTTCGCGTCACGTCATTATTCGGCTGGCGGTTCTGCGGCCCTGTGGCTGATTCCGGTGCCGGTCAAAGCAACCTTTTGTACCCTGACCGCATGCTGGAACAACAATAAGAATAAATCGGACGAGACTGCGGTTTCTGAAAAGTCCACCGAGGATGCAAAGAAGAAGGTTGTGCTTGCTGCCGAACCGGCTGCCAATTTCAACGAGACCGCGCTGCTCGGGTTGAATAACTAGGGCCGCAATTGCGCTTGCAAAACATGCGCTTGCAAATTGGAGGCGATTGGGCGAAACAACGGTCAGCGATGAGCCCCTTTATGTAGCGACCTATCCATGAATCATTTTGCTGCCGAGATCCGTGCAGACGACCCCGACGAGGTCCAATCCGGTGGGAATTTTGTTGTCGAAAACGGCGTGAGGTTCGCCGGCCGCCATCTCCTGATCGATCTTTGGGATGGAGAAAACCTCGACGATCTCGAAAATGTTGGATTGGCGTTGCGTGAGGCAGTTACAGCAACGGGTGCAACATTGCTGAAGATTGATCTTCACCATTTTACGCCGGACGGCGGTGTTTCCGGTGTTGCGCTGCTCGCCGAATCGCACATCAGCATCCACACCTGGCCGGAAGAGGGCTATGCCGCGATTGACGTCTTCATGTGTGGAGATTTCAACCCGGCTCTTGTTCTCCAGGTGGTGCAGCGGCGGTTTGGCACCGTCAACACACGGGCCGCAGAACATAAGCGAGGCGTCGCCCGTTGACCTGGTTTCAGGAACACCTCCATGACGGTGTTTCGCAGTCGATTAGAATTGACCGGCTGATTTTCGAGGGCGAAACCAAATTCCAGAAAATCCAGATATTTGAGAATGCGACGCTCGGTCGGGTGCTGGCGCTGGATGGAATCATCCAGACCACGGAAGCGGACGAATTCATGTACCACGAGATGTTGGCCCATGTTCCGCTGTTTGGTCACGGGTCGGCAGAACGCGTCCTGATCATTGGCGGCGGCGACGGCGGGCTGTTGGAAGAGGTGCTCAAGCACCCTGTTCGAAAAGTCGTGATGGTCGAAATCGACGGCATGGTGGTTGATCTCTGCCGGCAGCATCTCCGGTCGATTTCGGGTGCTGCTTTTGACGACCCGCGCACCAACCTCATCATTGGCGATGGTCTCGAATTTGTTGCCAAGGGGAACGAAAATTTTGATGTGATACTGGTCGATTCGACTGACCCTGATGGCCCCGGAAAGCCACTTTTCGAGCGCTCGTTTTACGAAAACTGTAAGGCCCGCCTCGGGGATTGGGGGGTCATCGCGACACAGAACGGGGTGCCTTTTTTCCAACATGCGGAACTCTCCGAAACAGCCGGGAATTTACGCTCGATATACGAATATTCCGGGTTTTACGGCGTTCCGGTGCCGACCTATGCAGGTGGCTTCATGACGCTGGCCTGGGCAAGCCGCGGAACCGATCTCAAAAGCGCTGACGATCTCGAGGTGAGGGTAAGAAACCTGGGACTAAAGCTCGGGTATTACACAGCCGATATCCACCGCGCGGCATTCGCCTTACCCGGCTACATCAAATCGCTGGAATCGAAAAAACAGACTAGCCGCGGCCGGTGATCGGGATCAGGCGACTTTCCCGTAGCCGGCAACAACCGGGCCCATGCGGCCATCTTTGAAATATTCGGTCAGTTCCTAGGCGATCTCGCGAAAGTCTTTTTCATCGGCCATCGCCGAAAGTGTGAATTCGAGCGCCCGTCCATAAGCAAGCGTGCTGGCGGCGACAAAATGATCCTTTTCCGAAAATGGCAGCACCGTTAGAAGTCAGCTCGTTGTAGAGCGGCGCGAGATCATCTTTCGTCTTGTGATGAGCCATGAGAACAGCCAGAACAACGTTGTCGGCGCTGACCATTTCACCAAGCGATTTCAGGGCGTCATCCTGCTTTGGTGGCTTTGCCGCGCTGGAACCTGCCTTGGCCCCAAGCACCTTGCTGAGGCGTTTTAATGCGAGAGACTTCTTTAGCGATCCAAACACAATTTGGTTCTTCCTTCCGCCCCAATATAGTTGATTTCATCCGACCCTGGTGGGCGGCGCTCAATGGCAAGAATTATACGAACATCGAAGATTGAGCAACGAAAACGTGAAAGTTCGACGCGAAAAAGTCGACCTCGAAATATGGCCCCAACGCGGTTAGGGGTTTCGCGGCAGACCTTCGATTTCTTGAAGCATGTTCCGGTTGGGGCGACTGGCGTAGCGGTCCCAAAACGGAAAATAGACGCTGCACGGTGGCGCCGCTGTCCTGCCGAAATCAACTAGGACTTCACCTGTTTTGGCATCGAAAAGGGTGACGTTACAGGAGCGATCATAGGCAGTTGAAAGAAATCCATATTTTTCGGTCTCGTTTGCAACGCACGTGATCTGCCCAACGGTGCTAACCTCACCCGGATTGCGGGTACGGATTTCGTCGGACAGGCGATCATGCATTGGGTCGAGGCTGTGGTTGTCGAGATCGACGAGAACGAGTTTACCGCGTATTTGAATCCCGTCGGCGTAGGTATAGGGGATTTCCCGCACTTCAAGGTAAGGCTCGATATCGCCGGCAAAATCATCGCTGGTATCTTCTCCGCACGCCGTGAGCGCGAAAGCGAGGGGAACCGGGATCAGCCATCTGAAAATCACCATGGCTCAAGCTTATCGGGGCTGCCGTTCGCTGTGTAGAGGGTGGCTCGTAGAGACCCGCAAACAGCGTTCATTCAAAGCCGCAAACTTTCCTAGCGCTGGTGCGTACGTGAACTCGCGCCGATACACCCCTTGAACCCATGATTTCCGCGATTACATGGAAATTGTGACGCCGAATTGGGGTTGCGCTTGGGTGCCTATTTGGGCCCGCCACTTTGCTCTCGCTCTCTTGAGGAGACGCCATGTCCCGCCTTTCCCTACTCAACAGCCCTCTTTTGCTGGGTTTCGACCAGATCGAACGGACGCTCGACCGACTTGGCAAATCTGCAGGCGATGGGTACCCCCCCTACAATATTGAGCAGGTCGGCGAAACGAGCCTTCGCATTACGCTCGCCGTTGCCGGATTCACCGACGAAGAGATGTCGGTCACTGTCGAAGACAACCAACTGATAATTCGGGGGCGCCAGGTCGACGATGAGGACCGCGTCTACATTCATCGCGGAATCGCCGCGCGGCAATTCCAGCGCGCTTTCGTTTTGGCCGATGGCATTGAGGTTTCCAGCGCAAATTTGGATAACGGCCTGCTCTCAATAGACCTGTCTCGGCCCGAGCCCGCGGTGAGGACCAGAACGATCGCCATCAAATCTTCGGGCGTCAGCCAAAAATCGAAGGCCCTGCCGGTCGGCGATAACACCAATGCGCCGGACAACGACTGACCCGTTCGCCGGACGGCAACCAATCCAGAGTAGGAAAAAGAATCATGAACGAATACCCTGATTGGAAGAACCTCACCCACCGGGAATTTGCGCAGCTTGGCTGGAATCAGCTCGCATATGTGAAACGGATTGGGCCTGCCGGTGAGAAAGCCTGGTCGGTTCATGCCGCCGACGGGACGGAAATCGCGGTCTTTGATAATCGCGACGGCGCGTTTGCCCATGCCATGGAAAACGACATTGCCCCGGTTAGCGTCCACTAAACGCGCCGGTTAGCGTCCAAAAAAAGAACGCCGCGATTGGTTGGGTTAACGCACTTCGACAGTGTGGCGGATCTCCAAAATCGGAACAAATTTGTCGCCCTCGGGGCGCTCCAGAACAAAGATTCCTTCGTAGGTGCCGCGTGGCCAAGTCGCGCTTAGGCGCCGTTTGCCAACAAAATTGAGGATCCGCGCTTTGTGACTGTCGGGTCCCTTTATTCGTTGATCCAACAATGCACCGCCTCCGGGTAGAAGTATTTTGAAGTACGGCCTATCGCCAGCTCTCATTCCGTAGACCTCAATCCAGAAAAATATCGTCGGTGATGTCCGATCCAAGGTGGCACTCTGGTGTTTCCCGGCGAGAACCTGCGCACTGCCCGGTTGGGTCGCAGAAAATCCGGCGTTGATCAGGCCCACCGATTTGTAGGGCACCGCAGCCAGTGCGGTTTGATTCATCAGCGGCTCGCGGGCCGTGCCACAGCGGGTCGGCGGCACGGCGCCAATCAAGGGGTCGACAGGTTCTCCGTCTTTTCGAATCTCGAAATGGACATGCGGAAATTCGGCAAGACCAGACATGCCGATCTCACCCAGAACGGTCCCCTGCTCCACGCGGTCGCCGCGGCCCACGCGCACGCTGCCGCGCCTTAGGTGGCAATACTGGGATTCCCAGCCGTTGCCATGATCGATGACAACCCCATTGCCGCATTCGCGGCCACGAATGGCATTGACGCCGCCAGCCCAGACGCTGACATCGGTCATGCCGTCCCGCATGCCTCTGACCTGGCCGGCGGCCGCCGCCGTGACAGGCACGCCAAGGTTCATTTCGGCAATATTGGCGATCCGAATATCGATGCCGGTGTGGCGGTCGTAGGTCAGGTGGCCGCAGGTGTAATCGCTCGCACCCGGTCCGGGCTCGGCATCAAAGTAATTTTGAACTGAACATTTGCCGTTGAGATCGCAATCAACCGGAAGGCCAAACGTGAGGTGTTCTTCAGCAACAGATGATGCGGCTGCAAAAAATAGCGCAGTCGCCGCCGCCGCCGGCAACAGGGATCGCAGAAAGTGTCTGGTTGGACCCGACTACGTCGGGTGGTCGGGCGTGTTTGGCCGGTCAGGCCGCGTGGGACGCTGCCGGTTCGGTGAGGAGAGAATATAATGCATCGCGGTCATCGGACCCGCGTAGTTTGTCGCACATTGCCCGATCTCGCAAAAGCCGCGACACGCGTGCCAGCGCCTTCAAATGGTCGGCACCGGCGGATTCTGGCGCGAGAAGGATAAAGATCAGGTCGACCGGCTGATCGTCAATCGCATCGAACTCGACCGGCGTCTCAAGCCGGGCGAACAGGCCATAGAGGCGTTTCAGCGACGAAAGTTTGCCGTGTGGAATGGCGATACCGTTCCCAACACCGGTGGTCCCGAGGCGCTCCCGTTCGAGTAGTACGTCAAAAATTGCGCGTTCCGACTCGCCCGTCATTTCGGCGGCCAGCACAGCCAATTCCTGTAACGCCTGTTTTTTGCCCGAAGCGCGCAGTGAAGGGATCACGGCGGTCTCGGCAAGCAGGTCCAACATTTCAACCATCATGTCTCGCTTTTACCGGTTTTGCTGTTTGGATCGATCCAGCCGATATTGCCGTCACGGCGCTGGAATACGGCGTTGAGCCGGCCATGCGCGCGATCATGAAAAAACAGTACGGGTTCATCGGCGAGCGTCATGCGCATGACCGCTTCACCGACGGTGAGCGATTCAATCTGCGTCAATTCTTCAGCAACAATGACCGGGGCATCGCCGTTGTCTGGTTCATCCGCGGTTGCATCTTCACTTTCCGCAGCGAGCACATAAAGTGGTGCCGCGATCGATCGATCGCCCCGCGTTTTATGATGGTCCCGCAGTCGTCGTTTATAGCGACGCAGCCGTTTTGCAATTTTTTCAATCGACCCATCGACGCTGGCGTAAACATCATCCGATTCACTGTGACCCTGGACCTTGATCCCGGTTCCGACATGGACGGAACTGTCGGTCCGAAAACCGTGGCCTTCTTTGGACACCACGACTTTGGCGTCGATCGCCGAGTCGAAATACTTTTGAACACCCGACTGAATCTTTTCTTCAATATGAGCGCGAAGGGAATCGCCCACATCCATGTGTTTGCCGTTGATGATTACTTGCATAAAGGTGAAGCGGACTAGCAGGTTTCTGGCTTAGTTTTGGCCGGTTCTGGTGCCCAATTCTGGGCCGGGGTAACGAGCGGTTACGGTTTCAAGACCGCACTGATTTTATTCATGCCCCGGAAGGTGCGGGACCATAGGCCCGGGCCTCTGGGCTGTCAACAGGCTCAAATCACCTGTCCGGGGGTCAATATTCCACAGGATGCGGAGCCAAAAAATATACTTAACGCGTTGAAATTTAACGGGAATTCCAAGCGGCGGCCTTTTTCTCCCGGCGTCTTGCGACGGAAGACGGAATACGCAGCGCCTCACGGTATTTGGCAACTGTGCGCCGTGCGATATCGATATTCTCGGACGCCAGTAGTTCCACGATCTTGTCGTCGGACAGCACCTTCTTGGGGTCTTCTTCGTCAATCAGCTCTTTGATGCGATGGCGAACCGATTCCGCGCTATGCGCTTCGCCGCCGCCTGCGGAGGGAATTGCCGATGTGAAGAAATACTTCATCTGGTAAATCCCGCGCGGCGTCGCCAGAAACTTGTTGGCGGTGACACGGCTGACCGTGCTTTCGTGCATTTCGATTGCCGCCGCGATGTCCCGCAGCGTCAGCGGTTTCAGATGCTGGACGCCCTTGGCAAAAAATGCCTCCTGCTGGCGAACCAGTTCCGTCGCGACCTTGAGAATTGTGTTCGCGCGTTGCTCCAGCGACCGCACCAGCCAGTTCGCCGAGTTTAATTTCTCGGAGATGTAGGCCTTGTCGTCGCTGGCGGAAGGTTTCTTGCTGACCTGGGCGTAATACTGTTGATTGACCAATACCCGCGGCAGCGTTTCGTTGTTCAGTTCAACAGTCCAATTGCCACCCGATGCTGGCCGGACAAAAACATCAGGAACAACGGCCTGGGCGATCTCGTGGTTGAAGGCGAGACCCGGTTTCGGATCGAGTGCACGAATTTCCGCGATCATGTCGGTGAGGTCATCAGCATCAACGCCGCATTTGGTCATCAATGTTTCGTGGTCGAGCCGCGCCAGCAAATCGAGGTTATCCATCAGCGCCTGCATCGCCGGATCAAGCCGATCCAGTTCGCGCAGCTGAATGGAAAGACATTCTTTTAGGTCGCGGGCAAATACGCCGGGCGGATCAAACCGCTGTAGTTTCTGGACCGTTGCCTCAATCATTTCGGGATCGGTCCCGATCTGTTCGGCAATTTGCCCGACATCTGCCGGTAAGTAGCCGGAATCGTCGACCATATGAATAAGGTGATAACCGATCAGGCGCTCCACCGGGTCGGAGAAGTCCATGTTCAACTGGCTCAGCAGATGATCGTAAAGGCTGATGTCACCACTAACGGTCTGTTCCAGAATATTGACGGAATTATCAAAACTGCTGCTGCCGCCGGTCGGCGCGGCATAATCGGTCGGTCCGGTATCGACTGGCGCGCTGACGACCTCGCCGTCACCGTCTCCATAGGTGTCGCGCTCTGACACATCGAGGGGGGCGTCATTCGCCGCCGGGATGGTTTCGTGTTCCGACAATGTGGTCGACGCATCCGCTTCGGTGGCGGCGGCACTGGTTTCGCTTTCGGACGCTTCCGGATCACGTTCGCCGCGTTCGGCGCGCTCGCCTTCCTGGCGTTCCAGCAGCGGATTGTTCTCGAGCTCCTGCTCGATAAATTCGGCGACTTCGAGGTTGGTCAATTGCAGCAGTTTTATCGCCTGCTGCAACTGGGGTGTCATCACCAGCGATTGGGATTGTCTGAGGTCCTGGCGTTGCCCTACTTGCATGAACTGGATCCAGCCGTTCGGCTAGAGACTGAAACGGTCCCCGAGATAGACGCGGCGAACATCTTCATGAGAAACAATCTCAGAAGGTTTGCCTTCCATCAGAATGTGTCCGTCGTGAAGGATGTAGGCCCGGTCCACGACTTCCAGAGTCTCGCGGACATTATGATCGGTGATCAGGACACCGATGCCGCGGTCTTTGAGGTGGGAGATCAAATCGCGAATGTCGTTAACCGCAATCGGGTCAATGCCGGCAAGCGGTTCGTCGAGAAGTATGAAACTTGGCCGCGACGCGAGCGCGCGGGCAATTTCAACGCGCCGCCGTTCACCGCCCGACAGGGTCAGCGCCGACGTCCGGCGTAAATGCGATATTGAAAACTCGGCCAGCAATTCTTCGACCAGGGCTTCGCGGCGATCACGAATGGGTTCCGCTACTTCCACGGCGGCCCGGATATTTCTTTCGACGGATAACCCGCGAAATATGGATGCTTCCTGTGGCAGATAGCCGATCCCAAGGCGCGCGCGCCGGTACATTGGAAGATCGGTGATGTCATGCCCGTCAAGAAAAACACTTCCATAGTCTGCGGCAATCAGTCCGGTGAGGACGTGAAAACTTGTCGTCTTTCCGGCGCCATTGGGTCCCAGCAGGCCGACCGCCTCGCCCCGTTGAAGGGTGATGCTGAGGTCTCGCAAGACCGGGCGCTTTCGGTACCGTTTGCCAATATTGACGGCCCTGAGCCCCGCATTGGACGCGACAATGTGTGGGCCGGACGTTTCGTCTAACTTAGTCGTGTCAGACATAACAAAAGGTTACTCCCCAATATCCGCCAACATTGGCGCTATTTTCAGGTCGGTTTGCCAATACCTTGCCATCCTATTCGTCTTCATTCGCTTGCGGGACGAACAAGCCGCGAACCCGCCCTGAACCCGGTCCGCCGCCATCGACCTTACTTTTGCCCGTTTCCAGGTTTAAGACCAGCCGTTGCCCGCGAATGACGTTTTCGCCCTGGGTCAGTACGACCGACCCAATCAAGGTCACAATTCCATTTTCGACATCGTAGACGCCGCTGTCGCCTTGTGCGGTTTGCGCCTCAGAGGAAAATAATACCGCCCCTTCTGCATCAATCCGGCGGATCGAACTCGGGTCGGAATCGTTGCCGTCTTCAATATAATGGACGCGCAGTATATCCGCGCTCAGTCGAATCGTTCCCTGTTGCGCATCGACGTTGCCCGAGAAGATGGCAATCTGCTTTTCCTGCAGTACCTCGAGAGAGTCGGCTTCAATTTCAATTGGAAGTTTCCGGCTGTCCTGCAAAGCGTTTTGCGCAAACGCACCGCCGACGCCTGCGATCAAAATTATCGCCGCGAATACAGCCACCAGGGCTGCCGGCCAATTCAAAGGAAAGGCGGTTAACCGCGACGATCGATCGTTAAGGGCCCGATCGTTAAGGTGATGAAGGCAGCGGTTCATTGGTTGCTATACGGCAAGAGGGTGACGCGGACCCGGGTTCGAAAAATCAAACGCTCACCCTCTTTAATGAACTCAAATCCACCGGCCCGCAAATTACCCAACGGACTATTTGCATCGACCGGCGAATCGCCGCGCGCAATTCCGTTGTTGAGATCGATCACCGCATTTCGCGTATGCAATTCAAATCCCTGATCCGAATAAATATCGACAGTGTCCGGAAGGCGTAACCAATTTTCGGCGCGGTCAAAGACGCCGCGAGGCGCCATCAGTGTGATCCACGGACCTGAGTCGAAAGTCATGTCGGCCTGAAGCGCGACCAGATTAAATCGGTCCGACGCGCTCGTGTCCTGGGTCACGGTATCGGCAGTGATGACAAAGGGCTGCGCGTTTTTGTCGGCGCCAATAAATCGCGCCCGCGTCATACCGGGTGCACCGTTGCCGTCAAGTTGAATACTGGAAAAGGATAACGGAATGGTCGAGCCTGAATCGTCGTCATTGGGCCAGGCTAAAACCAGACCGACAAGGGCGGCTGCGCTCAGCGGCAATATCAATTTCATCATCCCGACAAAGCGCGTGTATTTTGTCCCGAACCCTCGCCGAGGCTCACGCGCCGCCCCGATCTCGCGCCGTTCCCGCGGCGAAGCAGTTGGTGTTGCGGCGTTCACGCGACCCGGTGCCTGAGACAATCATGAATGTGGAGGATGCCGACAACTTTGTCGTCGTCCACCACAAAAAGTGAAGTAATACCCGGGCTGTCACCGCGCGATGCACCCGTCATCGCGGCGAGCGCTTCCGCAGCCAACGCGCCGGGGCGGATCCATTTGGGGTTCGCGGTCATGATGTCGTTAACGGACTTTTGAATGAGATCGTCATCCATATGGCGGCGGAGATCGCCGTCGGTAACGATGCCAAGTAAATTTTTCTGCGCGTCGATGACGCCGACACAGCCGAAACTTTTCGAAGTCATTTCCAGCAGCGCTTCCGACATCGGCCGGTCCGCCGTAATCAGCGGGACATCGTCATCGCTGTGCATGATGTCGGAGACTTTGATCAGGCCGTGGCCAAGGGTGCCGCCGGGGTGGAGCTCATGGAATTCATTGGCGCCGAACCCGCGCCGTTCCAACAGGGCGACCGCAAGTGCGTCGCCCAATGCCACCATCATCGTTGTCGACGTTGTCGGGGCGAGGCCCATCGGGCAGGCTTCTTCAACATCGGGCAGAACCAGCGCGACATCGGCCGCCTCCGCCAGTGTCGAGCCGCCTTTTCCGGAAATTGCGATCAACGGCACTTCGAATCGGCGGGAATAGGCGACCAGATCGGACAATTCCGTTGTTTCCCCGGAATTGGACAAAATCAGCAGTGCGTCCTCGCCGCGCGTGATCATGCCGAGGTCGCCGTGGCTCGCTTCGCCGGGGTGAATGAATAGGGCAGGCGTGCCGGTTGATGCCAGTGTCGCGGCAATCTTGCGGCCGACGTGGCCCGCCTTGCCCATGCCGCTGACGACGACCCGTCCCTTCAATTCGAACAGCATGTCGAGCGCGGCGACGAACGAATCGCCGAGGCTTTCACCAAGAATATTAAGGGCCGAGGATTCGCTCGCGAGTACGGCCCGCGCCGCCTCGAGGTCGCGGTCTCGATTCTGATTTATCGCCTGTGCGGTATTTTTTGCCAAAACTTGTGCCGAAGCTTTCGATCCTATCGCCTGATCCGGGGAGCCATTGTCATCGTCTGGCTGGAGAATCCGCGCCTGAATCGACACCCGTACCATCGCTCAGTATGGGCATTTCCTTGTTGAATTTCAATAGTATAGCGGAAGCGTCTAATGGGAGAATATATCCTGATCGGGCCATCCGGCGAGATCAAGCCAGACCCGGACCGGGAGAAAGTCGAAGCAGGCGCGGGCGAGTGCGGTGCGGCCTTTTCGCTCCAGCATCTCGTCAAGCCGGTCGTGCAGCCGGTGGAGGTAGAGGACATCCTGGGCTGCATAGTTCTGCTGGTCCTTGCTCAAATTCTCAGCACCCCAATCGGATGACTGCTGTTCCTTGGAAAGTTCGATGTCGAGAAATTCCCGGCACAGGTCTTTCAGGCCGTGGCGATCGGTGTAGGTGCGGACAAGTTTCGACGCGATCTTGGTGCAATAAACTGGTCCGCGCACCGGTCCAATGAAACGGCCGAGCATGGCAAGGTCAAAGCGCCCGTAATGAAACAGCTTGGTCGAGGTCTCGTCATTCAGCAGTGCGGCGAGGTTGGGCGCTGCGAAAGGCGCGTCGGGATTAACTTTTTCCGCAAACTGCACCAGATGGCAAACGCCGTCGCCACCTGAAAGCTGGGCCACGCACAAACGGTCGCGGGTGAGGCTGAGGCCGGTCGCCTCGGTATCGATGGCGATAACATCGCCAAGGTCGACGCCGTCCGGCAGGTCGCCCTGATGAAGATGTAATTCACTCGGTTTTTCAGGGCGGGCGATGTCAGCCTCCAATTGATTATGGCCGCGGCGAAGGTTGGTGCCCAGGAGAAGACTCGAACTTCCACGACCCTAAGATCACTAGCACCTGAAGCTAGCGCGTCTACCAATTCCGCCACCTGGGCGCCGCAGCACGGCCTTGGTAATGAGTCAGGCTGAGCCATGTCAACCGCGATTTGATCGTGCCCGGATTGCGGAGCCCGAGAAGAGAGGTATCATGGCGCCATGAATTCAGACCTAGTGACGATTATCGGCGGTTCCGGGCAAATTGGACGCCAATTGGTGCGCGAACTTATCTCCCGAGGGAAACGTGTCCGCGTGGCAGTACGCCATCCGAGTGATGCGCGCCCGATCCTAACCTCTGGAACAGCCGGGCAAATCTCGATCGTGCAGGCAAATATTAGGGATGACACCTCAATCCTTGCGGCGCTGGACGGGTCCGATACGGCCATTAATTTGGTCGGTGTCCTACGAAATGGTGGCAATCAGACCCTGGATGCATTGCACCACCTGGGTGCGGCCCGGGTTGCCCGTCTTGCCGCCATCGCGAAATTGCCAAAGCTGGTCCACGTTTCGGCGTTGGGCGCCCGTGCTGATAGCCGCTCCCAATATTCGCGCTCAAAAGCCGCCGGTGAAGCCGCTGCGCTCGGTGAATACCCCGCGCTGACGATTGTCCGGCCGAACGTCGTTTTTGGTCCAGACGACCACTTTTTCAATCGGTTTGGCGGGCTTGCCAAGATGTCGCCGGTCTTGCCGATCATCGTCAGAAGTCTCTCCGATCAGGACGGACCTTTGTTTCAGCCGATTTTCGTTGGTGACGTTGCGGTCGCCCTTGCCGAAATTATCGACCGCGCGGACTGCGCTGGATCGATTTTTGAACTCAGCGGGCCTGAGACATTTTCGATGCGGGAAATTTTGGAGCGGGTCAACGAATACACTGGGCGCGACCGCATGTTGGTGCCGGTGTTGAATTCGTTGGCCGCGTTCGGCGCTACTTTCCTGCAGATGGTGCCGTTTGTGCCAATTTCCCGCGACGAATTTCGGATGCTGGAAATTGACACCGTCGCGTCCGAAGACTTCCCGGGCCTTGCCGAACTCGGCGTGCTGCCGACCAGCGTGGATTCCGTTGTCCCGGCTTATCTTGCGCGGTATCGGCGCGCAAGAGCCGCGGTAGCTTGATATTTGGAGTGCTAAAGCCGCGGTCGCCTGAAAGTTCAGGCCCTACAAAACCCCGTAAACCCAGAGCAAAAGTCCGACGCCAAGGATAACGCGGTAGACCGCAAACGGCATGAGCGTCGCCCGGTTGAGCCACGCCATTAGGGCGGCAATGGCGACAAGGGCGAACAGAAACGAGAGGCCCGCCGCAAACAGGGCGTCGACGCCGATTTGCACATCGTCGAGCTTTACCATCTCCCAACCCTGCAAAATGCCGGCGGCAATTATGGTTGGGATCGACAGCAGCATCGAAAAACGGGCGGCGTCGCGGCGTTCATATCCAAGCATCCGGGCCGCCGTCATTGTGATCCCGGACCGGCTGGTGCCGGGGATCAGGGCAAGAACTTGCGACAGCCCGATGATGATTGCCGCCCCCATCTTCATTTGCTCGAGCCCCCGCACCGTCAAAAACAGCCGGTCCGCAAAGAACAGGACGACGCCGAATATCAGGGTCATCCATGCCACGACTTCGACACTGCGCAGCGCATCATCGATATCGGCAAATTCAAAAAGGGCACCGGCAATGACAACCGGAATCGCCGCAATGAACAGCAGGCCGGCGAGGCGTGACCCGGCATCGGGTCGTCCTCTTGCGGCCCTAAGCACGCCAAGTACAACCGCGCCCACTTCGCGCCGAAAATAACCAAGGACGGCGAACAGCGTGCCGACGTGAACCGCGGTATCGATAATCAAGCCCTGGTCCGGCCAATCAGTCAGCGCCGGAACCAGAACAAGATGCCCGGATGAACTGATCGGCAGAAACTCTGTGATGCCCTGCACGGCAGCGAGGACGAGAAGTTGTAAAACAGTCATGCGGTTGGGATAGGGCCTCGGCGTTCAATCATGTGTTGATTGCGGGAAAATAATCAGGCGGCGCCCTTGCCGGATTGGGCGGGTCCGTTTCCCTTAACACATCCCTTTGAGGGCAACCAATGCCTCAGGAACCGAGCCTTCATTTTCCTTTATAGTACAGTATTGGTCCTAAATTGAATCTCCATAATATTTTAGATGCCAATATTTGCCTTGGAAATCGCGATATCTAGTATATAGGACAGAATTTATGACCGATATTGGATTTTTTTCTCGCAAACCGATGTCCGCTCGCGTATGAATCCCCGTCGGACTGCCGAATATTCGTCCCCAGAACCAGAAGCTTCATAAACAGAAGTCAAATAGACGAGCAAATATGCCGACACAGACTCTCAATTTTATTAGCGTCGCTCAGGAAATGCCTGAAAAGCGGGCGGCCGAAATTCGGTCTTCCGACTATGACGAGATTTATCTGAATTTTGCCGAGAAACGCGCGGCGGAGCAGGCGAGCCGCTGCTCGCAATGTGGTGTTCCGTTTTGCCAGCTTCATTGCCCGCTCAATAACAATATTCCGGACTGGCTGTTGATGACGGCCGAAGGGCGCCTCGAGGAGGCCTACGAACTTGCCTCGGCGACCAACAACATGCCCGAAATTTGCGGCCGCATCTGTCCTCAGGATCGGCTCTGCGAAGGTAATTGTGTCATCGAAAAAGGGTTCGAAGCCGTCACCATTGGTTCGGTCGAGCGCTACATCACTGATACCGCCTGGGACCAAGGCTGGATTAAACCGCCGACGCCGGAGCGTGAGCGCGAAGAAAGCATCGGCATCATTGGTGCCGGGCCTGCCGGATTGGCCGCCGCCGAAGAGCTGCGCCGCCGCGGTTATCAGATCGATGTTTACGATCGCTACGACCGCATGGGCGGGCTGCTGGTTTACGGCATCCCCAATTTCAAACTTGAAAAAGAAATCGTCACCCGCCGCGCCGACATACTGGCCGAAGGCGGAGTGAAATATCACCGGAACTTTGAGGTCGGCCGCGACGCGAGCCTCGATGATCTTCGCGCCAAACATTCAGCGGTGTTAATCGCGACCGGTGTTTACAAGGCGCACGATCTCGCCGTCCCCGGTGCGGGTCTCAACAATATTGTTCAGGCGATGACGTTCCTCACCGCCTCCAACCGGGTTTGTCTTGGTGACACTGTTCCGGATTACGAATCAGGCGCACTCAACGCCGAAGGTAAAAACGTCGTCGTCATCGGCGGCGGTGATACAGCAATGGATTGTGTCCGGACCGCGGTTCGCCAAGGCGCGAAAACAGTAAAATGTCTCTACCGGCGGGATCGGAAGAACATGCCGGGTTCAATGCGGGAAGTTACCCACGCCGAAGAAGAAGGCGTCGAATTCGTCTGGCTTGCCGGTCCCGAGGCTTATCTCGGCGACGAAAACGTCCGCGCGGTGCGGGCGGTTCAAATACGGCTTGGTGCGCCCGATGCGTCCGGGCGGCAGGTACCGGAGATCGTGCCGGAGTCGAGCTACGAAATTGAAGCCGATCTGGTTGTGCAGGCGCTCGGCTTTTCGCCAGAAGATTTGCCCGGCATGTTCGATGAACCCGAACTTGGTCTTACCCGCTGGGGCACCGTCCACGTCGATTACCGGAACATGATGACTAACCTCGACGGCGTTTTTGCAGCCGGTGACATCGTTCGCGGTGCGTCGCTGGTTGTTTGGGCGATCCGCGACGCGCGTGACGCGGCCGATTCAATTCATAAATTCTTGCAGGAAACGGCGGCGGAAAATGTCGAGACTGTCGACGCCACCGCTGCACCCGAACAGGCGGCCTGACCATGACTGAAAACAAAATTACAGATGCGGGCGAAATTGGCGAAGCCGAGGCATGGGTCGAGTCGTGGCGGAAGAACGCCGCATATCTTTCCGAGCACGGCATGTACAATCCGGCCGACGAACACGATAGCTGCGGCGTAGGGTTCGTTGCCTCCATCGACGGTGAGCCGCGGCGCTCGGTTGTTGAGGCTGGCATTGATGCGCTGAAGGCGGTATGGCACCGGGGCGCAGTTGATGCCGACGGAAAGACCGGCGACGGCGCCGGCATTCATGTTCAGATTCCGCAGGATTTTTTCCACAAGCATATCGCCCGCACCGGTCACGAGGCCGACAAGGGAATTCTTGCTGTCGGCATGGTGTTCCTGCCGAAAACCGATTTCAACGCGCAGGAAGCCTGCCGCTCGGTAGTCGAAACTGAAATCCTGAGGTTCGGCCACCAGATTTATGGTTGGCGTCAGGTGCCGGTGAATGTGTCGGTGATTGGCGATAAGGCCAATGCGACACGGCCCGAAATCGAACAGATCATGATCGCCAACGGCCGCGGCGTCGATCAGGACGAATTTGAGCGCGACCTTTTCATTATTCGGCGGCGGATCGAAAACCGCATCCTCGAGAAACACATCAGCGACAATTTCTATATTTGTTCGCTGTCGTGCCGCTCGATTATTTACAAAGGCATGTTCCTGGCTGAGCAATTGTCGGACTTCTATCCGGATCTGCTCGACCCGATGTTCATTTCGAATTTCGCGATCTACCACCAGCGCTATTCGACCAATACATTCCCGACCTGGCCGAACGCGCAGCCGTTTCGGACGCTGGCCCATAACGGCGAAATCAATACGCTGAAGGGCAACATCAACTGGATGCGTAGTCACGAAGTCCGCATGGCGTCCAAAGTGTTTGGCGACCACATGGACGATATCCGCCCGATCATTCAGACCGGCAGCTCCGATTCAGCCGCTCTTGATGCGGTATTCGAAGTGCTGGTTCAGGGCGGCCGCAATGCGCCGATGGTCAAGACGCTGATGATTCCGGAAAGCTGGTCGAACGACGCGACCATGCCGGAAACCCACCGTGCCATGT
>JAPYRS010000100.1 GCA_029936875.1 Alphaproteobacteria bacterium
GATTGCGTCGTGCGAAAAAGGTGTGATCGAACTTCGCAACATGGTCGATCACTTTGGGTTGGACGTTGTCGAGGCCTATATGGGGCATGTCCAGGATAATGCTGAAGAAGCCGTCCGGCGGGTTCTCGGCGTCCTTTCCGACGGGCACTTTGTCTATCCGTTCGATGACGGCAGCCAGATTGAAGTTGATATCAAGATTGATCGAGACGCACGGGAAGCGGTGATTGATTTCACTGGCTCATCAGATCAGTTGCCCGGCAACTACAATGCGCCGCGTGCGGTTTGCATGGCGGCTGTGCTTTATGTTTTTCGGACTCTGGTTGACGACGACATCCCGCTCAACTCTGGTTGCCTTAAACCCTTAAAGGTCATCATCCCGGCGGGCTCGATGCTCGATCCGGTTTATCCGGCCGCCGTCGTCGCTGGCAACGTCGAGACCTCGCAAAACATTACCGACGCTTTGTTCGGCGCACTTGGCGTAATGGGCGCGGCCCAAGGCACGATGAACAATTTCACTTTCGGCAATGACGTTTGGCAGTATTACGAAACGATCTCCGGTGGCTCTGGTGCCTCCGAAGGCCATGACGGCACCGCCGCCGTTCAAACCCACATGACCAATACCCGCATGACCGACCCGGAAGTGTTGGAGTGGCGATTCCCGGTTCTACTGACAAGCCACCGCATCCGAAAAAACTCGGGCGGCCCCGGAAAATGGAAGGGCGGCGACGGCACCATTCGGAAAATCAAATTTCGGGAACCGATGACAGCCGCCGTGCTCGCGTCGCACAGGGTTGTCCCGCCGTTTGGTGCCGCCGGTGGATCGCCCGGTCAAACCGGCCGCAACTGGGTCGAACGCGCCGACGGCACCATCGATGAAAACCCAAGCGGGCGCTGGCAGGTTGATCTCGAAGCCGGCGATACCTTTGTTGTGCAGACCCCAACCGGCGGCGGTTACGGCAAGAAGTAGGGCGCGACGGCGGAGTAAGCCTGGATTTTTTTCGCCGCCCGAGGACCGGAGACCCGCCCCTTGCGGCGCTACGACCACAGGACGAGGGAGCCGGTCGGCTGCCGGCCGATGAAGGACCCGATTTGCAACCGTTCGCCGCCCTCGCCAGCGCTCACCTCATGCGGGTTGCGGCTGTTGAAGAGGATGACATCGCCGCGCTGCGCGGTGTAGCGCGCAGACTCCGCGCCAGCGATCACATCGTCGCCGAGCCCATAGCTCATCGGCGGCTCCTCGCCCGGTCGCACTTCGGTAATCCAGGGGCGGTTGTAGAGTGTCGTCTCGCCACCCGAACTCGGCGTTTCCAGGAACAGGTTCCAGGCGAGTTGGGCGTCAATTTTCCCGATCCGATAGTCCGGGGCGTTGAAGGGCGCATAGTCGGAGTGGCGGCCGATGCCCTGAGAAGACCGGCGAATAATGCCAGCGAAGAGCCTGCCGAAACCCGGCTCTTCGGCAACTTCCACCGGTACGCCGCAGGCCTCGCTCAGCACCTTTATTAGACGAGCAAGCGGATCCCAAGTGGCATCGACGACTTCATGCCAGTCATACCAAGCCTGCGCCGCGGCTTCGAAGTACTCCGATTTTTGGTGGCCCCACCGGTATTCCACTTGGGCCATGCCGATATAGCCGACCGGCGCGAGGCGATAGGTCTGCATTCGGCCTTTCGCAATCGCAGCCGAGAAAGAGCGGCACTCGTCAGGTGTACAGAACGCCTTTATTCGAACAACCGGAACCTCGTTGTCGAAAACCGCGTCCAGCGAATCACGCGTCAGCGGCCGTTCTGCCTTCGTCTGCCAAGACGTCATCTACGGTTCTCCTTGAAGGTCGCGGGTCCATGGGGCCAGACGGACCAATTTTCGCCTCGATAAATTTATGTCCAGGTTTTGCGTGGTGGCGACTTGATCTCAAGCTGCACGCACTCTTCCAACGCTTCGGAAGAATGCAGCACGCCCTGCGGATGCCGCCAGACATCGCCCGGTTCGGCGATGAATTCCTTATCGCCGATTTTCATCTTTAAACGACCGCTTATCAGCGTCGCCACTGACTCGTGGTCATCGTGCTGATGGATGGGATCGATCAGACCCTTGCCTCGCCACGCCCTGAGCAACACAAAGTTATCGGTGACCATCAGGACTTTCACCGATAACTCGCCCTGTTCAACGGCCCCCTCGATCGCGTGAATCGTTTCTTCCGGAATATCTGCGTCCTTCCGGAAGAGGGTAGACAGGGCCTGCATCATGCGCTCTGGATCGTCCAATCGTTCCACCTTTATTTATTCTAATAATTCGAAACTACGGCATGTGTCGGGTCCTAGCCAGCCCCCGCGCACTTGGCCGTCAGCACGCGGTCCCGGATTGACATCAAATTTCAAGACGCCCACTACTGGTACCGGTTTCTTGGCATCGAGTCGTTGGGAGGGGTCATGGAAACCAACAGCCAATCCGAATTCGAACCCGTTTATCGCTGGGTGATTGTTGCCGCCTCCGCCCTCATGTTGGGCGTCGGTATGGGCATGCTGCTCAACAGTTTGTCGGTTTTTTACATTCCGCTTAATGAAGAATTCGGATGGCAACGTGGTTCCGTCTCTCTCATAAACCTTTTCGCGATGCTCGGCCTCGCGGCCGGCGGAATCGTCATGGGTCGCTTGGCAGATCGCACGTCGACTCGCCGGGTCGCCCTTGTCGGCTCGATTGTTTTGGGCCTTTGTATTTTTGGCGCTTCACGCGCTGAAGCCCTATGGCAATTCTACTTATTGTTCACGCTGGCTGGTTTTTTTGGCGGCGGCGCGCTATTTGTGCCCCTACTCGCGAACGTCGGCAACTGGTTTACCAGCGGCGCTGGCCTCGCCTTGGGTATCGCCTCGGCTGGTCAGGCTTTAGGTCAGGGCGGCGTCCCCTATGGCATCGCGATTTTGATCGGAAACATGGGTTGGCGCGGCGCGCTCGGGACAATGGGCGTTGTCTCGCTGATTGGTCTGACGCTTCTAGCCCTGTTAATCCGGCAGCCGCCCCGGCCCAACTCAGAGACAAGAGCGGTGACCACGCCCGGCAACACCGCGACCGACGAGCAAGAACATATCGTGTTGCCGACCAATCTCGTCATTGCCTGGCTCGGCATCGCGGTGCTGTTTTGTTGCATCTGCATGTCGTTGCCGTTGATGCATCTGGTGCCGCTGGTTCAGGACCGGGGATTTCCACTGGAGGACGCGGGCAGCGTGATCTTCGTCATGTTGATTGCCGCGATTATTGGCCGCATTGCCTTTGGCAAGCTGGCCGACATGATTGGCGCGCTTCGGGCCTACTGGATTGCGTCGGCCTGGCAGACTGTTCTGGTATTCGGTTTCATTCAGATCGAGACGCTCGACACGTTCTACATTTTCGCAATTATTTACGGCTTCGGTTACGCCGGGGTGATGATCGGGATTCTGGTTTGCGTGCGCATCTTGACGCCGTTTTCGCGCCGCGCCTCGGCTCTCGGCCTGGTCTTGGTATTCGCCTGGCTCGGGCACGGAATAGGACCCTACATGGGCGGGTTTTTATTTGACCGGACCGGCGATTACACCTTCACCTATGGCGCCGCCGCTTTGGCAGGCCTGATCAATTTTATTCTGGTGGCGCCGCTCTACTTTACTTTCACCCGCCGACGGGCGGCCCAAGCCTTCGCGAAAGCATGAGGACGTGCGCGCCGCGGGCGCCATCCCATTTAAACTAACGCATCCACCTTCGCCGCCATGATGAAGTCGTTTTCATGAAGGCCATTTATCACGTGCGTTAGAAAAACGATGCGCGCATATCCCCAGCCAAAACTGATGTCAGGATGATGGCCTTCGGTCTCGGCAATCTCGCCGATCCGATTTACGAACTGATTGGCCTCAACAAAATTCTTGAACTTGAAATTCCGTTCAATTCGGGTGGCGTCATCGGTCAGCACCCACTCCGGCACCGACGCAAGATTTTCATTGGCCTCGCCCAAATTCATCGGCGGCGTGCCGCCTCGGCAAGGGACGCAAGTCTTATCCTTTAGAGTCATTGATGCCTCTTGTTGATGGCGTCCGTCTTCAGGATGCCGCTACGCCCTCGACCACGACCCACCGCGAGTCGCTGGCCTTTTTGCGTAGCGCCATAAGATCGGCATAGTCGGACGAGTCGTAAAACGCCTGAAATTTTTCCGATGAGGCGAATTCGATCACCGTAATGCGGCGCGGATTCCAGTCGCCTTCGACCACTTTGAAGTCGCCGCCGCGCGCGAGGTACTTACCGCCAAAACGCGCAAGCACTTCCGGCACGCCTTCCATGTAGGTCTTGAACAAATCGCCGTCCGTAATGTCGATATCGACAATCAAATAAGCCGCCATAAATTTCTCCCTCTGTTATTGCCCCTTCCAGACCCCGTGTTCACGGTGCCAGTCTTCAGGCGACTGGTCGGGGTATCGAGCAAAGTGTGAATGTTTCTTGCCCTTTGGAATTTCCATCCAGGAATCGGCATTATCCAGAAATATATGAAGCGCTTCCGGTGATTTCGGCAATGGCGTATCGATCGCGCTGGCGAACGGATGAATGTGATCGGGCCAATCCGGGCTGTAAACCCAAAGCGCGCTTCCGCATTTCTTGCAAAATGATCGCCGCGCCGAGCTCTTTCGCCGTTTGGCGTTCGCCTCATCTTTTCCGGATTCAGTTTTTCTAAGACGCGACCGGTAGGCACTAATATTTTCCCGGCCTTTGACCTTCAGTGTCCGATTGTCGGCGCCGAGGTTGATCGCATAACCACCGCCGCCTGCCGTCTTCCGGCAGATGACGCAATAACAGTGCATGTCCGGCATCGGCGAACCGGCCTCGACTGAAAACGTCACCGCGCCGCAATGACATGAACCTTCCAAATGCACGACGCCCCTTTTTCGGTGTTGCTTAGACTGATCATTGCCCAAACTGCTCTGGGCCCTGACTAGTCTGGGCCCAGCCTTCCATGCTAGGAACGAAACCATAGCAGGGCGAATTAAAGCCCGCATTCGACCGGGGAAATACCAAGGGATGGATCATGCCGACGGTGCTAATCAGCGGGGCCAATCGCGGCCTTGGCCTCGAATTTGCGCGACAATATGCAGAAGCGGGATGGACGGTTCATGCCTGCTGCCGCGCGCCTGAAACGGCCGACGTGCTTAACGCGATTGGTGATGGCGCATCCGGCAATGTCACCGTTCATACGCTCGATGTCGGTGACGTCGCCTCGATCCAAAGCCTCGCCGATAAATTGGGCGATACGCCGGTTGATCTTCTGCTCAATAACGCCGGCCAAATGGAAGGCAGCGATATCAAGTTCGGGTCAATCGATTACGACCTCTGGGAACAGATCTTTCGCGCCAATTTGATTGGCCCAACAAAAATGGCCGAAGCCTTTGTTGATGCAGTTGCCGCCAGCGAGTTCAAGCGAATTGTCACGCTGTCCTCGGGTCTCGGCAGCCTCACCGAAAATTCGATTGGCGGTCGCCTCGCACCGGGTGGGCTTTATCTTTACCGGTCTTCAAAAACGGCGGCCAACATGATGACCAGCAGCCTTGCGCATGATCTAAAAGATCGCGGCATCACCGCCATCGTCGTCTCACCGGGCCACGTCCGCACCGACATGGGTGGGCCCAAAGCGCGGCTTGGCATTGAAGAAAGCATCACGTCTGTCCGCAATGTGATCGACAAGCTCACGATTGCCGACAGCGGAAAATTCTTTTTTTACGACGTCAGCAAACACAGCTGGTAGCCGCCACAACAAACAAATTCGATTAGGGGAAATAAAATGCCAACGATTTTAGTAACAGGCTCCAACAAAGGTTTGGGCCTCGCCTTCGCACAAGGATATACCGCCGAAGGCTGGAAGGTGATTGCCACCTGCCGCACGCCCGGCGCCGCAGACGAGCTAAACGCACTCGCCGCTGCGAATGACAGCGTCGAAGTCCACGGCCTCGATGTCGATGATTTCGGCGCCATTGAAATATTGGGCAAACAACTTTCCGGCACGCCGATTGATCTGCTGCTCAATAACGCAGGTTTCAAAGGGCCGGCGCCGCAGGGCTTTGGCCAGGTCGATTACGAAGGCTGGGCCGGTGTCTTTCACACCAACGTGCTCGCTGTCATGAAGATGACCGAGACCTTTGCCGATCATGTCGCGCTAAGCGATAAGAAATTGATCGTCAATGTGTCGTCCGGGCTTTCCAGTGTCGCCAACAAGAATGGCCCCGGTCGCGGCCCGTTCGGCGAGCTCTATTTGTACCGGACGTCCAAATCGGCACTCAACATGCTGACAAAATGCCTTTCATTCGACTTGATTGATCGCGGCATCGCCGTCGTAGGCATTGGCCCCGGCTGGGTGCGCACCGCACTCGGCGGCCCAACCGCAAAGTTTTCGCCCGAAGAAAGTATCGCCAATTGCATTCCGTTGATTGAGAAGTTCGGCCCCGATGATGCGGGCAAACTTTATCTCTACGACGGCAGCGAAATTCCTTGGTAGGAGATCTCATGCCAACACTATTGATGACCGGCGCAAACCGTGGCCTTGGCCTCGGCATGACCGGGTTGTTTGCCGATGCCGGTTGGACCATTCATGCCTGCTGCCGGAAGCCCGATGCAGCCGATGAGTTGAAAGCGATCGCCGACAAGGGCGACGTCCACATTCATGCACTTGATGTCGGCGATTTCGCTGCCATCGAATCGCTTGCCGCCGAACTGAAGGGAACAGCAATCGATGTTCTCTTCAACAATGCCGGCATCATGAATGCGACGCAAAAATCGTTTGATCCGACTGACACCTCTGACGCCTTCGGCAATCTCGATTTCGACGGCTGGATGCAAATCCTCCGGATTAATGTGATGGCGCCGGCCCGTATGACCGAATGTTTTGTGGGGCACGTTGCCGCGTCCGACCGGAAAACCATCTGCAACATGTCGAGCATCATGGGCAGCATCGGCGGCAACGATTCGGGCAGCTGGTACGCCTACCGCACCTCAAAAGCAGCGCTCAACATGGTGACGCGAAGCCTTGCCGCTGATTTGAAAGATCAGGATATTACGGTCGTGTCGCTGCATCCGGGCTGGGTCCGAACCAGCATGGGCGGGCCGTCGGCGGCACTTTCGCCGGAAGAAAGTGTATCCGGGCTTTTTGAAGTGGTGAGCGGTATCAAACCCGAAAATTCAGGCGAGCTGATTTGCTGGGACGGCGGCACGCTTCCCTGGTAGGCGCGCGCATTTCAATACCTTACGGCGTGTAACCGAGATTGGCGGCGAGGTAACGTTCGGCGAGCGCCACTTTGATGCCACGCCGGGCCGCGTAATCTTCGACCTGATCGCGGCCTAATCGCCCGGTGCCAAAATACCGCGCTTCCGGATGCCAGAAATAAAATCCGGAGACACTGGCCGCCGGTAGCATGGCAAAGCCCTCGGTCAATTGGATGCCTGTGGTCGCCGTTGTATCCAGCAACTGAAATAGTTCCGGTTTTTCCGAATGATCGGGGCAGGCGGGATATCCGGGCGCCGGGCGAATACCCTGATACGATTCTGAAATCAGCGCTTCGTTGTCATGCGTTTCATCCGCCGCATATCTCCAGAATTCTTTCCGGACCCGCTGATGAATGCGCTCGGCAAAGGCTTCCGCCAAACGGTCGGCGAGCGCTTTTAACAAGATGCTCGAATAATCATCTTCTGCCGCCTCGAACTCCGCGATCATTTTTTCGATCTTGAGACCGGCGGTGACGGCAAAGCCTCCGACATAATCAGCGACGCCACTATCGCGCGGTGCCACAAAATCGGCGAGGCAGAGATTGGCACCTTCGGTCTTGTTGGTTTGCTGGCGGAGAAAATGAAATGTCTGCGCCACCTCGCCGCAGTTATCGCCCTGATAGATTTCGACATCGTCACCGACGGAGTTCGCCGGGAAAAACCCTACAACCGCACGCGCTTCCAGCCACTGCTCATCCGTAATTCGATTTAGCATTTCTTGCGCATCAGAAAACAGATCGCGCGCCGCCTCGCCGACGACGTCATCTTCCAGAATTGCCGGGTATTTGCCGGCAAGTTCCCAAGTCTGGAAGAACGGCGTCCAATCAATGTATTGCGCCACCTCCTCAAGGTCGTAATTTTTAAAAACCTTGGTGCCGAGAAATTCAGGCCGGGGTGGTGTCACGCCTTTCCAATCGACCGACAACGCGTTCCGTCGCGACTCGGCGAGAGGCCGAACGTTCCGCTTGCCCTCTCCCGCCGCATGGCGGGCGCGCGCCTTCTCATAATCGTCAGCGATTTCTTTTACAAAACTCTCGCCGTCAGTCTCACTTGAAAGACGGGTTGCGACACCAACCGCACGCGATGCATCCATCACATGCACCGTCGGCCCGGAATAATTGGGCGCAATCTTGACGGCGGTATGAACCTTGGAGGTGGTCGCGCCGCCGATCAGCAGCGGCACATGAAAGTCGAGCCGCGTCATTTCGGCTGCCACCGTCGCCATTTCTTCCAGTGACGGTGTAATCAAACCGGAAAGACCGATCATATCGACGTCTTTTTCGCGCGCGGTTTCCAGAATTTTCGCGTACGGCACCATCACGCCAAGATCGATGACTTCAAAATTGTTACATTGCAGGACGACGCCGACGATGTTCTTGCCGATGTCGTGGACGTCGCCCTTTACCGTGGCCATCAGCACGCGCGCCTTGGCCCGCGCACCTTCTTCTTTTTCCGCCTCGATATAGGGCTGCAGATAGGCGACAGCGCGTTTCATCACGCGCGCACTTTTTACCACCTGCGGAAGGAACATCTTCCCCGACCCGAACAGGTCGCCGACCACATTCATGCCGTCCATCAACGGCCCTTCAATCACTTCAATTGGCCGATCGAACCCTTGCCGCGCCTCTTCGGTATCTTCTTCGATAAAGTCCGCAAAACCGCGCACGAGCGCATGTTCCATCCGTTCCGCGACGGACCCTTCGCGCCAGCTCAGGTCTGCCTTATCGACCTTGGCCTTGCCCTCTACCAGATCGGCAACTTCCAAAAGGCGCTCGGTCGCATCGTCGCGCCGGTTGAGAATTACGTCTTCAATACGATCCCGAAGGTCCGGCTCAATTTCCGCATAAACCGTCAACTGACCGGCGTTAACGATGCCCATGTCCATGCCGGCCTTGACCGCATGATAAAGAA
>JAPYRS010000101.1 GCA_029936875.1 Alphaproteobacteria bacterium
GTATATGACCGGACCACCAAACATCGGCACGCCGTCGTCGCGCACCAGTGTCGGCACTTTGCGGAGCGGATTTGCGGCGAGCAATGCGGCGGGCGAATCCCACGGCACCGTCGGGATGATTTCGAGATCGTCGTAAATCCCCGCCTCAATCGCGACAATTTCTACGCGGTGGATATAATTTGGCAGCGGTGAGAAAAAAAGCTTCAAGCGACCCTCCCAATTTGCGCTGCCAACTTACTTGATACCGGGGCCAAGTAAATGCTGAATGGGCCGTAGAATTTTCGCGGCGCTCAGATGCGCTCGGCGAGCCAGTCGAGCATGAACGGAATTGAAATCGACCAATTATCGTAACTGCAATGACCGGTTCCGCCTTCGGGGCCGTCCCAAATCTTCAGGGTTTTGTCCTTGGCGGCGATTGCCTCAAAAAGACGTCGCGCACCTTCGACGTTCATCAGCAAATCATTGATGCCGTGGGTCACAAGCGTCGGGCAGGTGATCTTCGGCGCGGCTTCCGCCATATCAAATTTTGCCAGTTTTTTTCGCGCATCCTCGTCTGATTTTGCGCCAACGACGCGGGTCAATGTCGGTTTGAGCGGCGGGAAAAATTCGTAGAGGTCATCAAGAATGCTAAACACGCCGCCCCAACAAACCAGCGCCTTGATTCTGTCTTCGTAGGCGGCCGCGCGCGCGGCATAATAGCCGCCCATGCTGATGCCCATTAGCGCCATGTGAGACGCATCGACATCCGGGCGCGTCACCAAGTAGTCAAAACAGGCGCCAACCGGGATTTCATATTCGGGGCGGGCGGGAATATCTTTTAGATAAAGCGACGAGCCGCGGCCCGGTGTATCAACAATCAAAAGCCCCCATCCGCGCTCGCACACCTGGCGGCCACTGAAATAAATTTCCTCTGCGTAGGCATCGGCGCCGCCCATCAGGACAACAACCGGCGATTTTTCGGGCGTCGGCCCCGGCGTCGGCCCCGGTGGCGGATCATGGGGGTGACAGAAATATCCGTCGTAGGTTTCATCGCCGCAGGCGATTTCGACGACCTCGATCTTTGGTGTTTGAAACTTTGCGCCATCGCGGAAATTCTCGCGCGCTTTGATAAACCGCTCTCGTTTTCGCGGATCGTCGGCACCCATGAAAATTTCGGATTGCCGGTAATATTGATTGGCGTTGAACGACAGCGCCATGCCGGTTTGATTATTTCCGGCGTCATATGCGGCGGCGGCGCGGGTCTCAACGGTTTTCGCAAGTTGAAGCCAGGCCGATTGCCACGCTTCCGCGTCGCCTGGCGCGAGCTCCCGGCAAAGCGCCTCAATATCAAAAATATCACCACCGCCCTGCTGGGCCTCAGCGGCGAGACGCTGCGTCTGTGCGGCGAATGGGTTGGTTGGCTGGAAAAAATCGATCATAGTTTTGGGGAATACTGCTCAGGTGATGCTGTTGGCTTCGTTGACCATGGCGAGAAGCGATGCGTTGCGAAGGTAAGTGAGATGTTTCTCCTTGTCCGCCGTCGTTGCCCGCATTTCATCAAACTGGCGTTGCCGGGCTTGCGGGTCCGGTTCCTGCAAAACCTCTTTATTGCGAATAGACTGGGCTTGAACATATTTATTGGCCATCGGTCGGCGCTGCCGATCGTAAAGATCGAGAAGGTCTTCAGTTCCATCACCGCGAAGGATTAGCACAAGTTTTTCGGCAAGGTTAATCCCGTCATGGATGCCACTATTCATGCCCATGCCGCCAATCGGATTATTCACGTGCGCTGCATCGCCGGCCAAAATCACGCGGCCCTTACGAAAACTAGCAGCTACCCGTTGGTGTACCGAATAGAGGTTGCGATGAACAATTTCGTAAGGCGCTTCGTAAGGAAGGCATTCGAGATACCTCGCCTGAATCCATTCGTCGCTGATGACCGCTTCATCCGGCTCGTCCGTCATCGCCGGAAACAGGCAGCGCCAAACCCCTTCGTCTTCCTCCCCCGGCACTTTCATCAGGGCGCACCATTGGTCCGGGTGGGCGACATAATTGCGAAATCGAAATCCGTCCGCCGCCGCAAAATCAAACCGGGTCGCGACAATGATGAATCGTTCCTCCCAGGTGAAACCAGGGAAATCGATATTCTGCGATTTGCGGGCAATGCTTCTGCCGCCGTCACAGCCGATCAAATAAGGGCCGCGGTGTTTTTCCTCGGAACCGTCAGGGGCCCGGACGGTAATCTCGACACCGTCCGCGTCCTGTCCGACGGCAATCACGTCATAAGGGCGGTGCACTTCGAACGTATCCAGTTTTTTCGCGATCTCATATGCCGCGCCGACCGTTTTATGTTGTTCGATCTGCAACGCGAAGGGGTGCGGCGTTTCGTCCCGAAGCAGGCCGAAATCAAACTCTGTCACGACTTCACCTGACAACCGGTCGCGAAATTGAAACAACGGAGATTTAATGCCGCGCGGCAACAGCGACGCGGTTATTCCCGACTCCTCAAGCATGTGAAGCGTTGGCGGCTGCAGGGTCGCGGCGCGATGATCCGCTGGAATTTCGGCGAGGCTATCGAACAGCTTCACAGGGATGCCCTGTTGCGCAAGCAGCAGGCCGGTAATCATGCCGACCGGCCCCGCGCCCGAGATTAATATTGGTTGTTCATTAGCCATGTTGAGGTTCCGACATGAGGGATTTAGGACGCTGCTATCGCGATAGTCGCATCGAGAGGAGCGTTTGCGGCAGAAGTTTAGCGGCTGACAAGAGGCTTCGGAAGTGCGCCATGATCAGCGGCGTATTTGCGGGATCGACTTCAGCCGAAGAGTTCCAGCCGTTCTCCATCTGGCCCTTCGAAGGCGGCAATCCGGACATCACCGTAAGGGGGAATTCTCGTCACGTGCGCCTCAACCAACGGTACTGCGCCAATTTTCTCCAACAGCGCGCAATCATTCTCGAAATCATCGCTTTGAAATGATGCACTGATTATCCCGAGGGCAGGGGCTGACGCGTTCAACCGCCGCCCTTCGACGCCGACATATTGTGATATCTCAATACGGCCATTTGGCGAGAGATGGTTCATCGCGAGGTTGAGGTTTCGAATCGCGGTGCCCTTCGGCAGCTTGAGAAACTCTTCGAGCCCCTCAAGCGTCTTGTCCTGATTGGCAGTGTAACCGAAGCCGCAATAAAAATCGCGGCAGGTATCGGCGTCTTCCGTGTGGACGACGACGTTCTGCACTTCACTCGCGGGCAGTGTGAGTGGCCCGTATTTGCTGGGCCCGGTGATGATCATTTCGAATACGTCGAGAAGCGTTCCATCGGGATCGAAGCACATGCAGTCGTGTACTGAAAGTTCGTCACTTACTTTCCAGAAATGCGGTTCAGACCGGGCGACCGCACCGGCTTCCGCAATGCGCGGCCACGCCGATTCCATATTGGGGACGCGAAAGTTGATTGCGTAAAGGCCGTGGTCGCCGGGGCGTTCGTATCCGCCCCAAACCTGTTTCGCGTCTGGGCCATATTCGATCAGCCGCATCATGCCGCTTTCAATTGACGGCACGCCGATGACTGCGAATTTTTCCTTGTCGCTGCCGAGATTTCCACCGTCGAAATTTCCGATGCCGATCACTTCATAGGCAAACGAGTCTCGATAAAACGAAATCGATCGCTCAAGTTCGGATACGCCGATGGTGACGATTTTGAGTTCGCTGATCATGAAAATCTACCTGGTGAAAGTGTGGCGGCTGTTATGCCGCGTGCCGTAATTTCTTCGGGGATGCCCGGTCCTTCGATCAGTCCGGCGGCAATTAGGGCCATTGCCGGGGAAGTCATAATGCCGTATCCGCCCTGACCGGCGAGCCAGAAAAATCCGTCCTGTTCCGGGTCGAAACCGACGACCGGTGTTTTGTCCGGCGCAAATGTGCGAAGGCCCGCCCATTTCGAATTAAGGCGTTTGATCTCAAGCGAAGTCGCCGTTTGCAGCCGTTCCACGGCGACCGCGATATCGATTTCTTCAGGTTGTGCGTCATTGGGCGGTTGCGGCGTTTCGTCGGCGGGCGAGGCGAGAATGAGGCCCGCGTCGGGTTTGAAATAGAATTGTTCATCGACATCAATTACCGCTGGCCAAAACGCCGATTCAATTCCGTCAGGCGCGGCAAATGTAAAAGCGGTGCGCCGTTTCGGCGTAAGCCCAACCTGATTTATGCCGGCGCGCCCGCCAAGGTCGTCGGCCCAGGCGCCCGCCGCATTGACGACGACCGCCGCCATATAATCGCCAACAGAAGTTTCGATGAGCCAATCATTGCCGGTACGGCGAAGCGACAGGACCTCTGCATCCGTGACTAGCGTGCCGCCGTGGCCGCGAAACGTCCCGAGATAGGCCTGGTGAATGGCATCGACGTCCATGTCCATCGCCGCCACTTCGAGAAAGCCATGCACGATATTTTCGGGGCGGAGAACCGGCACGGTGCCAATTATTTCGTCACGGGGCAGCAGTTGCACGCCTTCACTTAAGGCGGTCGCTGTCTTGTGGGCTGCTTCAAAAACCACCTGCTGATCCGCCCGTGCAATCACCATGGTGCCGCGAGGCGACAACATCGCCGGTTCGCCGTTTGGACCGGTCACGTCGGTAAAATAAGGACGGCTTGCAACTGTAAGCGCGCGGATCGTCTCGTTGCCGTAGGTTTCGGTATAGAGCGCGGCGGATCGTCCTGTCGAGTGGTAGCCCGGCGCATTTTCCCGCTCAATCATGATGACGTTGGCATTTGCGGCGAGCAATGATGCCACCGAGGCACCGGCAATGCCGGCGCCGACAACCAAAACATCACACTGAATCATTTGCGGCCACTCGGGCTAAACACTCATCGAGAACGTATCACGCCGAATCTTTTACGAGTTCTCGCAAAACGTATTTTTGAATCTTGCCGGTCGATGTTTTTGGCAATTCCCCAAAGAAGACGCGTTTTGGTGATTTGAAATGGGCCATGTTGTCGCGGCAGAATTCGATTATGGCTTCGGCACTGACGTCATCCTGGTTGGGTTTCAGGGTAACAAACGCGCACGGCACTTCACCCCACTTCTCGTCAGGCCCGGCGACGACGGCAGCCTCGAGTACAGCCGGGTGCCGGTAGAGGACGCTTTCCACTTCGATTGTCGAGATGTTCTCGCCGCCTGAAATGATAATGTCCTTCGATCGATCCTTCAGTTCGATATAGCCGTCCTCGTGGGTGACGCCGAGATCGCCGCTATGAAACCAGCCGCCGGCAAAGGCGTCGACCGTTGCCTTCGGGTTTTTGAGGTAGCCCTTCATGACGACGTTTCCGCGGAACATCACTTCACCCATGGTTTCGCCGTCTGCCGGCAAGGGCTCCAGCGTTTCGGGGTCGGTTACAATCAAACCTTCCAGCACCTGATAGCGGATGCCTTGCCGCGCTTTTTTGGCGGCACGGTCGTCGGCATCAAGCGTGTCCCATTCTGAATGCCAGTCACTGACAACGGAGGGGCCGTAAGTTTCGGTCAACCCATACAAGTGCGTGACGCGAAAGCCCTGTTCTTCCATTGCGCCAATGACAGTGGCGGGCGGTGCCGCGCCAGCGGTGGCAACCTCAACTAAATGGGGAAGGGGGCGTTTCTGCTCATCCGTCGCGTTGGCAATTGCGTTGAGGACAATCGGTGCGCCGCAAAGGTGCGTGACCTTTTCGTCGGCAAGGGCCGCGTATATCGCACCCGGTTCGACACGGCGGAGGCACACGTGCGTGCCGGCGTGAATCGTGATCGTCCAGGTGAAGCACCAGCCGTTGCAATGAAACATCGGCAATGTCCAAAGGTAGACCGGTTGGGCCGGAAGGTTCCAGGCGAGCGCGTTGCCGACGGCGAGCAAATAGGCGCCGCGGTGGTGATAGACGACCCCCTTCGGATTACCGGTGGTACCGGACGTGTAATTGAGCGAAATCGCATTCCATTCGTCCGTCGGACCTTGCCATTCGAATTCGGGATCGCCCTCGGCAACCAGCGCCTCGTAATCGAGTGCGCCAAATAACTCACCGCCTTCGACTGCCGGATCATCAATGTCGATTACCAGAATATCGCGCGAGGTTTTTTTCAGCGCCGCTTTTATCGTCGGGCTGAATTCACGGTCGGTGATCAGAACTTTGGCCTCGCCGTGATCAAGGATGAAGGCGAGACCCTCCGCATCGAGCCGGATATTCAAAGTGTTGAGGACGGCGCCCGACATGGGTACGCCGTAATGCGCTTCCAGCATGGGCGGCGTATTGGGTGAAATAATGGCAACGGTATCGCCGATGCCGATGCCCCGTTTGCTGAGCGCCGACGCCAGCATCCTGGAGCGCCGGTAGAGTTCTTGGTAGGTGCGCCGCGTATCACCGTAAGCAACGGCGATTCGATTGGGATGGGCCTGCGCCGCCCGCACCAAAAAGCCCAGCGGGCTCAGCGGCTGATGGTTCGCCGCGTTCTTATCGAGGCCCTGATCAAATATATTACCTGCGTCCGGCATGCACCCCTCCCGAATTTTGTATCGCGGCCGAAGTCCGGCAAAACTATTCGCCCGCGCCCAGTTCTTTATAGCGCAACTTCGATGGTGAGTGGGCTAGCGCTTGTCGATGAATCGCTTCGTTTTGATCGCGCCTTTGACGCCGACGATGTTGTCGGGCTCGGTCCATTCGAAAACCGGCCGAACATGAACGGCTTCGACAATTGCCGCCTTGAGCTCTTCTTCCAGCGCGGCAGCGTCGCCATCCTTGGTCGGGGCCACTCGAACCCGCAATTGCTCAAGTGCGGCATCGCCCGACCCCGGTTCAACGACGATCTGGTATTCGGCGATGCCGGGGTGCCCGGCCAAGAGGTCGACCAGAATATCGGGATTGACTAACATGCCGCGGATCTTGATCAACTGATCGGCGCGGCGGGGGGCGGTGATAAAGCGGTCCGTCAGCGCCCCACAGTTCGGACATTTTTCGCGAGTCCGCGTGCTGATGTCGCCGAGGCTATACCGAAGGAGAACGGTGCCGCGACGGTTTAGATGCGTGAGCAAGACAAGACCGGGCGAACCATCGGGCAACGGCTCGTGGCTGTCAGGGTCGACGACTTCAAAATAAAATTCTTCCGGCGCCGGATTGTGCAATCCGTTTTCGCGGTCGCATTCGATGCAGCCAGCCTGCATCTCTGTCGCGCCGTAGGATATGCAAAGCCACGGATCTTTAGCGCCGAGGCGGCGCAAGCGATCTTCAAAATCTGTGCGCATGTCTTCTGATACGGGTTCGCCGGTGACAAAAATCATTCGGACCGCAGAGAAATCGGCGCCCGCTTCTTCGGCAATGCTCAACAATCGCCGCACGTAACTCGCGACACCCCAGAGGATGGTCGCGCCGGTTTTTTCGACCGTCCGGACAACGTCTTCACTCGAAGACGATGCATCCAAAAAGTCAGAGGCGTTGCCCGGCAACGGACTGACGATCGGCAGTTTGGTCGCATAGGACGCAACCATGGTCCGGTGAAACCCGCCGTAGGGATAGACGGTCATCGGGAACAGGTTTGCAAAAATATCACCGTCCCGCACATTCCGCAGCTGCATCATGCGAGCCGAAATGCGGATCAAGCGATAGAAGTCGTATGTGGTGGTAACAAACGGCGTCGGCTTTCCGCTGGTCGTGCCCGTCGTGTACATGACATCCCACTGCACCCGCATTTCTTCAGGAACGTCGGTCGCTTGCAGAACAAATGACTGAGGATCGTCGGCAATATCGGCTTTAGAAATGACCGGTATTTTGTGCAGGTCGGCGAGGGACCGAATGTCCTCCCGTCTCAACCCCCGTTTTTCAAATACCTGCCGGTAATAGGGATGCGACGAAAAACAGAGATCAAGCGTCGCCGCGAAGTTCTTCTCCTGGACTTCGCGTATTGTGTCTTGAGACGCAAAAAGAAAGTCATCGCCCCATTTCGGAATCGGGCGCGTCATGTCAGATGTCGAGCCCGTAAACGGAAATCGCGTTGTCGCGCAGAAATTTTCGTTTTGCTTCCGGGCGAAGTTCAAGATCGTCGACCTCCTGCCGGAATCGATCAAATGCTAGCACTGGAAAATCGGTGCCGAAGATCACCTTATTTTGGCCGAAGGTGTTGATGTAATGGACAAATTGCTTGGGCCAGTATTTGGGCGCATGGGCGTCGGCGACGATGAAAACATTCTCATGTTTCCAGGCCATCGCGATCATCTCGTCGGTCCACGGGATGCCAACGTGAATTCCGAGTAATTTAAGTTCGGGAAAATCGCAGGCGACGGTATCGAGGGTAATCGGCCGGCCGACGCTGCGCAGCGGCCGATCCTTGAAGTAAACCAGCGATTGGCCGACCTGCATCTGAATCGGAATGTCGAGCTCAACGCATTTCGCGTAGAACGGATAATATTTCGCGTGGTCGGGTGCGAGCTCAAACCAATGCGGATAAAGATGGGCGCCGATGAACCCGTATTCCTTCACGGCGCGCTCCAACTCTCGGACACCCTTCATACCTTCGGTCGGATCAATTCCGGCGAGGCCATAAAACCGGTCCGGGCGTTGTTGTACCGCGTCGGCGACAATCTCGTAGGGCAAATGCCAGCTGCCAGGTAATCCCAGTTGGCCGGTTTTGTTGGCAACCAAAAAGGCGCGTTCTGTGCCGGCCTCGTCCATCATCAACAGCATTTCTGTGTACGACCAGCCGTCCAGCACCGAGTCATCCCGACCGAATTTCTCCCTCTGAAAATCGGTTCCCCAGCTCGGGCGGAGCTTGAGGATTTCAGGTGTCTGCGGGTTGACCACCGTATCGATGGCAAGGACGTCAAAGTCAGTCATGGATGAATCCTAATTGAATTTACTTGTACGAAACCGGACTTTGGACAAGCCGCGACCTCAGTGCCAATTTTCTGGATCGCCGTTTTCAGTGATTGTTATTCTGCCGCGTTACCAATGGCGACGTTCGCGGGCGCGTTCCAAACCGACAATATTTGTGCGGTCGGCGTTACGTCGGCGAAATAGAGGTTCATAGTCTCCAAAGATGCGGTCCGAAGGTGCTGCTGGAGGCCGCGAGAACAAACTGCTTCTTCCGGAACAATTACCCGGTAGTCGCGCATTTGGCCGTCGCGCACCGTCGATTCGACGCAAGTTTGCGTGGCTGTCCCAGTGACGATGATGG
>JAPYRS010000102.1 GCA_029936875.1 Alphaproteobacteria bacterium
AGCTTCGCACCAGAGGCATCGATACTCGCGCGGCCTTTGGCCAGGGAAGAGTAGCCGTCGCCGCCCCGTTGGATGAAGTCGTTGGTCGCGACCGTGTACATTTTGTTGGCATCAAGCGCCGCGCCGCCGACCATCACGTTACTCACGCGGCTTCCAGCTGCGGCATTCCGATCAAAGGTGAACGAGATACCCGATACCTGCGGGAAGCGACCGGCCCCGTCTTCAACGCGGCTGACGCCATTTTCCAAGGCCGCAAGAACATTCGCGCCGCTCAGCTCGATCAGTAACGTCACGTTGCCAAACGGCAGTTCCGTCAGCACGTCTTTGCGAGTCAGTTCGGTGCCGGCATCGTAGGTGCGATCACCCCGGATACCGCCGCCGTTGGTCAGGCCGATATCAGCGCCGACGCCGTCACGCATGGCATCAGCGATCAGATTGCCCATTGTCGTTTCCATGCTGCGAACGGAAGAACGACGGCTATCGAGTTCGACTGTGGTTTTGCCGACAACGACATTGAGTTCGCGGTCGAGGTTATCCTCGTAGCTTTTAACCAGAGCCGCGACTTCGGCATCGGGTTCGACGCCGGCAGTGGAAATCAGTTTCCACTCTGGGCGCATCGAGTACCGAATACGGCCACGCGATTCACGACTGCTAAACACAATGTCAGCGACGGCGAGATATTGCGCGTCGGTGCCGGCCTTCAGGATCAGGCTGCCCCCTTCATAAAACATGATCGGATCATGATCGTGTCCACCGAGAATGATATCGATGTTGGCTTCGCGCGCGAGCGCCCGATCTACAGCAATATCAAGATGCGTCAGCGCAACAATGAAATGAGCGCCAGCTTCGCGCAGCGCAGCGGCTGCAGCTTTTCCGGCTTCGACCGCGGGCTTGATGGTGACCCCGTCTCCCGGGCTGGAGAGGTGAACGGTTTCTGCGGTTAGCAGACCAATGAATCCAATCTTAAATTCACCGACGTCCCGCATCATTGTCGAAGTCGCCCCACCAAAGGGTTTTCCGTCCGGGCCAAGCGTGTTGGTGGCGAGTCACGTGAACGTAGAATCCGATATCCGTTGACGCAGGATGGTATCGCCAAAATCAAATTCGTGATTTCCAAGACTTGCGAGGTCGAGCCCCAAAGCATTGAAGAGGTCGATCATCTGCGAACCCTTCGTCAGCCCGGACATGACCGACGGCGATAGAAGGTCGCCGCCCAAAGTCGTCAGGTGATTTTCGGCGCGTGCGCGCTCTTGCTTCAACAGCGTCATCAACGGAGCCAGACCACCAATGCCGCGTTGCGGTGAGACTTGATACACGTCGTTGACGTGAAGAATGGTGAGTTTCGCCGACTGTGCAAACGCACTGGTCGAATTCCAAATCAGAATTAGTGTGACAAGAATTCCTACGCCGAAGGCTAAAGGAATCCGTGATGACATTTTCTGCATGCCGTCCTCCCTTTATTTGATTTTGTCTTTTTATTTCCGGCACCGGTTTGGCCCCGGCGGCGCTCCGATATTTTACGCCCAATAGGAAAGAAGGACGGTGTCCGATGCGCATCGGCCGCTTAGTTTTTGATGTTGCGCTGGGCCGCTGACCGGGCGCATCGCCGTTTCAGGTTCAACATGGACAAGGGTTCACCGCGAAATCCGCCGCCAACAACTAGTCCATTTCGGACAGAAATTTGTTATTGGGGAGGTTCTTAGATTCGCCGCGCAACCCAGACGATACGGCCGATGACGCTGACTTCTTCGGCTGTCCGAACGTAGTCGTCGTGGTGGGCATTGTCGGATTTTATCCGCAACTCTGTCGGTTCGGTGTTGGGCACAATTTCAATTCGTTTTGACACCACACCGAAGCCGTCCCAGATCGCAAAGACGCCGGGCGGCGACGGCGTGCGGTCTCCGGTATCGACCATCACCCGATCGCCGGCGTGGAGGGTCGGATTCATGCTGTCGCCTTTGACCTCGATGATGCAGGCCTCGGACGGGCGGACATGAAGTTCGCCTCGGACATATTCGTCCGGTAATCCCCAATTTCCCTTGGTTTCATCAATCGATACTGTCCCACCGTTGCCGTCGGGTGCGACGATGCTGCCCGCCAATCCACCAGCACCGGCACCGGCCCGGACATCAACTTCAGGAATACCAACGGTCCTACTCTGATTCGAAACTGCTGATGGATGCGTGCCTGTGGATGCGCCAGGGGCGAGAAGTAGGTCGGCTGCGCCGCAATCAAGTGCTGCCGCCAACCGATGCATCCATTGATCGGTGAGACGACGTTCGCCCTTCTCAAGTTTGTTGATCTGAGAGGCGGTCGTGTTGGTGAGCTTCGCCAACGCCTCCATCGTGAGACCCTTGGCTTTTCGGAGTTCATAAATTCGGTTGGCCATGGGGCAAATCGTGTCCTAAACGGACAATCTTGGCAATGCCCATGACACGGGCGTCGGCCAGGCACGGCAATGGGTCATCGATCTGCTTCGCCTCGTTCGCCCGCTGCTCACGCCGTTGCTGATCGGGATGGTCGGCGCGTTCTACTTCTTTATGGATGTCGATACGACAATTGACGGTGAATCGCTGCGATCTCGGATCGTTGCCTCAACCCTTTATCTGGCGACGGCCGCGGTCACCTGGTGGTTCGGAGACCGTGCGAGGCGCGGAGACACCTAGGCCGCCCGGACCTTCGCGACTTTCCCCTTCCACATCATCCTGTATATATAAGTGACAGGCGGCCCCGGAGAGGGCCCGAGAGAGGAGTTTCAATATCGGTGGCAAGCAAATCTCAAAAAACGATAACGCCCACGCAAGCGGAAATCATGGCCCGGGCGGAAGCGTTACTGCCGGCCCTTAAGGAGCGCGCCAAGGCCACCGAAGAGCGGCGCTCGCTCAGCGATGAGACCATGCGCGATCTTTTTGACGCAGGTCTTCTCCGCATTCTTCAGCCCGCCGCCTACGGCGGATATGAAATGGATTGGCCGACGCACTTGGAAGTGGGGCGAATTCTTGCGAGGTCCTGTCCGTCTACCGGCTGGATCGTTTCGGTTGTTGGCGCCCATGCGGCCATCATCGGACGCCTCAACAAACAGTGTCAGGACGATGTCTGGGGCACGTCCGAAGATATGCTGATTGCCACGGGCTCGGCCCGGCGCGACGGCGGCATTCGCAAAGTTGACGGTGGCTACCAACTAAATGGAACGTGGCGATTTGGATCCGGCGTCGATCATTCTGAATGGGTGATGGTGTCGGGTATCGTCGAAGACGAAGACGGCATGCCGCTTGAGGTCGGAGACCTGACCGGTTTGGTTCGGGTGCTGATGCCGGCAACCGACATCACGATCGTTGATTCCTGGTATGTCGCGGGCATGTCCGGCACTGGCAGCAAGGACATCTTTTGCGACAACCTCTTTGTTCCCGAATATCGCGTTTGCGATGCCCGCAAGAGCTTCCAAAAGGGCCCGGCCGGTTCGGTAGTCAATTCGCACTATTTGTATGATGTCGAGTTCATGCCCTATTTCGGCAACAGTCTTCTTGGCCCTTTACTGGGCTGCGCAGAAGGTGCGTACGCCGAATATGTTGCAGCGACCCGCAACCGAAAGGGCGCATTGTTCGGGGATACGATCGCGGCCCAAACACCGGTGCAGCAACGGCTCGCGGAAACCGCAGCCGAAATTCGCGCGGCCACACAGATGATCGATAATGCCAACAAAATGCTGCATGAACGCGGCGCGGCGCGCGAAGCCTTTGAGCCGGAAGAGCTACTTGAGCAGGGCCTTGATCGGACTTTCGCCGCACGGCTGTTACTCACCGCTGTTACCCGCCTCGTCCGACAAATGGGTGCGCTTGGCCTATTCGATACGAATGCGGTGCAGCGGCATTTCCGCGACATCAGCGCAATGACAACGCAGATCGCACTCAATTGGGACCGCCACACCACACCCTATGGGCAATGGCAGTTGGGCGTCCCGACCGGAAATGAACGGCTCGATTCGAAAGCGCGCGAGCAACCGGGCTAGGTCTTCTTAAGTCGAAGAGGGCTTAAGTCGATGAGGGCTTAGGTCGAAGAGGGTCGGGCCTTGGGCATCGAATAGGGTTTGTCGTCCATCTGCTGCGTGACCAGCATAAATTCTGATCCGTCCGGATCGAAAAACTTGCCCGTATCCTTCATCGTCAACCCGGCGATAACGTCCGCCAACATCGCCGCACTTTGTGCCGGCGTGAGGATCGCGCGATCGCGGGTAATGTCGTTCTTGACCCAGCCCGGATGAAGGGCGACGGAAATCACGCCACGATCTTCAAGTCCAAGTGCAATCTGCATGACAATTTGATTGAGCGCCGCCTTGCTGGCTCTGTATCCGGCCATGCGAAATGTCGGTGCCGAACCGAGGCGGCTTGATATTGAGGCGATAACCTTGCGTTGGCTCGATGCCACGTGATCGGTGAATGCCTCTGCCATCATCATCGGGCCAAAAGCATTGATCCGAAAAATCATCTCCCACTCTGAATAATCCGTCTCGCCAAATTTATCGAGACGATGCTGGCCCGGTATTGATGCGTTGTTGATCAGCACGTCGATACTTTCGCCGGCAAGCGTCGCCGCCAGTGAACCAATTGATTCCTTGCGGCTGACATCGAGTTCGTGAATTGAAACTCGACCGGGCGACTCGTTCTGAATCGCCTTCAAATCCCCCGACTTCGATAAATCCCGGCAGGTCGCATAAACCCGCAACCCTGCGTTTGCATAATGCTGCACCAGGCCAAGCCCTAGGTTTCGGTTTGACCCCGTCACCAATATCGATTCGATATTTTCGACCACGAAATTTTTCTTTCTACGGTTTTCTCAAGTTCTTTGCGTAGCTTATCCCGCTCTAAAAATCCTTGATCCCGAGCCGGCAAATCGGCCCTATGGGGTCATGACACATGACGCAAATTTCTGGCGTGCCCCCGAAGGCGTCCGCCGACACTATATCGATGGGCGTTTTGGGCAACTCCATTATCGGGTGGCGCGACCCGATAACCCGTCGAATACGCCCCTTTTGTGCATTCATTCGAGTCCTTCCTCGAGCCGTATTTACGCGGCCCTGCTTGGCCTGATGGGACGGGACCGAATTGCTATCGCGCCCGACACGCCTGGATTTGGCGAATCCGATGCGCCCGCTGCGCCGCCCGAAATTGCTGACTATGCCGCGCAAATGGGTGAGCTAATTGAGGCACTGGAACTCGGCACAGTCGATCTCGTCGGCTACCACACCGGCTGCAAGATCGCGGTTGAACTTGCGTTGCAGAGCCCCGAACTCGTGCGACGGCTCGCGCTGGTTTCCGCACCAATCTATTCTGAAGCGGAACTCGAAAGTCAGAAGGAAAATTTTGGCCGCCGCGAAAATAAGGTGAACGGCGAAGACCTGCAGCGGCGTTGGAACTGGATGCTGCAATACCGGATGCCCGATGTGCCGGTCTCGCTTATGCAGCGAAATTTTTCAGAGACACTTCGTGGTGGTGAGACGTCGTGGTGGGGCCACCGCGCTGCCTTTAATTATGCGCACGCCGATCATCTTCCAAAAGTGACGCATCCCATCTTAGTTCTCAATCCAGACGATGATCTGGTCGAACAGACCAAACGCGCGACGGATTATCTCAAGAATGGCGAGATCAAATCTTTACCCGGTTGGAGCCACGGATTTACCGATGTTCACACTGCGGAACTGGCAGAGATACTGCGCGATTATTTTGATTCGCCTGCCCACGATGTGACGCCGAGCGAGATTTCGCCGCAGTCAAAAGCGCCGCCACGGCCGCCCACGACATCGCGTCCGTTTGAGCGTCGCTTCATCGACGGACCCTACGGTCAAATACATCTGCGAATTGCCGAACCCGAGCGCGCCACCGCACGGCCGCTGGTCTGTATTCACATGAGCCCGAGTTCCGGCCGTGTCTTTGAGGCCTTTCTCGCGGAGATGGGTAAGGACCGCATCGCCATCGCCGCCGACTCACCGGGGTTTGGTGAATCCGAGGCGCCGCCGGAGATGCCCTCAATCGAACTGTTCGCAAGTTTCACCGAACATGTCATCGCTTCACTTTGCCTTGGCGATGAAGTCGATGTCATCGGCTATCACACCGGATCGATGACGGCGGTTGAACTGGCGCGCACGCGTCCCGATCTTGTCCGTCATGTCATCATGATTTCTGCGCCGCTCTATACAGAGGCCGAACGGGCCGACCGCATCACGCGTTACAAACCGGAAGAATGGCCGGATGATGGATCGCATCTCGCCAAGCGATGGAACTTTATGAAAACGTTTTACGGACCGCAGGTGCCCTATTCGATATTGGCGCGAAACTTTGCAGAAAGCAGCCGCGGCGGACCAATTTCGTGGTGGGGGCATCGGGCCGCGTTCGAATACCCCATGGCCGAAACTCTTCCTGAAGTGAAACAACCCGTTCTGGTTTTGAATCCAGATGATGACCTTGCGGAGCAGACACCAAGGGCGGCGGAATACCTGACGAATGGCAGGGTTCAGCATCTTGCAGGGTGGACTCATGGTTTTCTCGACATTCATACCGAGGCATTGGGCGCATTGGTTCGGGAATTTCTCGCCTCTGGCTAAGTTGGCGGCGCGGCTTCGAAAGAGCCCGCGCAAAAAATAAGCCTGTTAGAGAGACACTTAGCGTCTTAGGGTTAGTCCTCCGGGAACCCGTGCCGCAAATGGGGTGCTCCCTTTCGGACAATGCATGGGCCCCGGCGTTTTGTTGATCCGACCTGGGTTTGGGACCACGGCGTCATTGGCCACTAACTACGAACTTTTAGTACAAACAGGCGGTCGCTGGACTCTTGAGGCTCAGTTTGCGAGCCATCAGCGGCAAGCCGCGATTGCTGAAGCGCAAGAACTTGCTGCTCAGTCGCACATTGATGCGGCCAAAGTTATCCGTTCAACGGTTACCGACGAAGGCCTTGCCAGAGAAACGACCATCTTTAACAGCGACCGCCAAAAGACCGGCCGTCTTGGTGGTGGGGGTGGTGGTGGCAGATCGTCGCCCGCCGATATCGAAATGGATTTCGGCGGCACCGGCTACAGTGAAATGGAAGTCGAAATTGGCGGCGGTAGCGATTGGGACGAAGAAGTTGCAGCCCCCGCAGCAGCACCGCCGCGGGCAGCGCGTGTCGCACCGACGCGGGGCCTGATGGGACCGGAAGCCTTGGTCCTCTACAAAATGTTTATTATCGCAATTTCCAGTCTCGGATTTGCTGCGCTGATGACCTACGTTTTTTTGCAAATGACAAGTGCGTAGTTGAGCGCGCGATGAGAACAAGAGCGAGAATTCAAGCCCATGTCATTGACCTTCAGGTATGGGCTGTATTCATCGTGTCGTTCCTGGCATCGGTCGCGGTGTTGAGCCGAATTCTGCTGTCCAGGCATGACCTGCGGATATTGGGGGCGATGGCCGAAGTCTCCGATGGCACCAAACGTGCGCCCCCAAGAAGTGCGCTAGGCGGTGGTGCTGCTGCTGCGGGCCAGGACGCCGACGTCATTCCGATCAACGCCGAGGCGATCCAGTCCGCTCGTGATGTTGAAGCGAGCATCGCCAGTCTCGCCTCCGGAATGGACGGCGAAGATGTTGGTGAGGGCGGCGATGGAGTGGCGAAAGTAGAAGGTTACGGCGAAGACGCCTCCCCGACCAATGTCGCGGACCGGGGCGAACCCGAAGATTCCGAATACGACGAAGACGAATTTGAATCGCTGGATGATGACGGCGATGACGAAGGGGCCGACCCGGAAGCGGCGCGGGCGGCGAAAGTGTCCCTGATGACATTTATGGAAGAGTCGCTGACAAAGTTTGCAGAAATGGACAGAAATTTAGTGCCGCAGATAAGTTTGGCGCGAATTTGTTTGTTGCCGGGGCCTGCGAAGCCCTCATGCACGAAAATTCCCTGTCGAAGCGGCAATTTCTCGGGCTGCTCGAAAGTTCCCTCGCGGTCATCGGTAATCCCAAAAAAACCGCCCACAAATTGGCCGACAAATACGAGGAATATCTGCTCGAGCCGCAATATGTTGGAATTTTTCAGGGTGGCCGCCAAGCCTTGGAGGGATTTGGCGAGGAGTTGGGTCCAGACGTGAGCGGCGCATTCTCAGATGCCATTAAGTCCTGGCGCAATCCGAAATCGCGCGAAGCGAGCGGGCCGCTTGCGATCGTATTTACCGATATCGTCGGATCGACAAAAACCACCCAGGATCACGGCGATCAGGGCGCCCAAATACTGGTTCGCGCTCACAGTAAAGTTGTGCGCGACGCGCTGAAGGCATTCGCAGGTAAAGAAGTAAAACACACCGGCGACGGCATCATGGCGTCCTTTGAGCAGATTGGCGCCGCATCGGAAAGCGCTGTTCAAATGTTGCAGGCGTTGGCAAAATATAATTCCACCTCGCCGGAAATTGAGCTGCATATTCGCGTTGGCATTAACGCTGGCGATCCGATTAGAGAAGATGACGACTATTTTGGATCGACCGTTCAAATGGCCGCGCGTATTTGCGATGCGGCGGAAACCGACCAGGCTTATGTTTCCAATATCGTGCGGGAGCTAAGCGGTGGTGCCGCCGTCGATTTCCAGAGCGCCGGAACATTCAGCATGAAGGGCATCGACGAGCCGGTGACGCTTTATGCGGCCGTAAAAAAAAGGCAGTTGATTTCAGGCTCTTAGCGTTGTATTTCCCGGTCCTCGAGCCGGAGACTTGCCAATTCCCAGACCCTTGTTAGGCTAAATTTTGGGCGCATGCACGGCGTGCGCAAGGAGGAAAGTTATGACCGATCTCGCAGAAGCCACCACCGTCAGTCCCAACAATCTCGAGGCCTACTGGATGCCGTTTACGGCGAACCGGGTTTTCAAGGCAAACCCGCGGCTTTTGGATTCGGCCAAGGACATGCATTTTACGACGTCCGACGGTCGCAAGATTTTGGACGGAATTGCCGGTCTCTGGTGTGTGAACGCAGGTCACTGCCGCGCCCCCATCGTTGAGGCGGTTCAGAAACAGGTTGCGAAGCTCGACTATGCGACCGCCTTTCAGATG
>JAPYRS010000002.1 GCA_029936875.1 Alphaproteobacteria bacterium
GGCGCACAAGGTCGATCTACCGAAACCTTAACGATCACGCTCAGCGGTTGAGGCCGTAGACAACACGCTGAAAACGCCAGGCCGCGAGGCGGAGAATTGCAAGGCTATAAACGGCTCCGCCGAGCAACCAAAGTTCGGCGGGGCCGTTTCCCGTTAGCAGGGCGCGGTAGGCCTCGATGACAAATCCCGGCGGCGATATCAGAAAGACGTAGCGGTACCACTCGTCTGTCAAAATGAAGCTGACCGCCGGCGCCATGAAGAAGGCAAACAGCCCGCGAAAAATCACCAGGGCGACAATTTTGTTGCTGGAAATTGCGGCGACAATTAACGCCATTGTCGGTGCCAGCAAACAGATTGTGAGCAGAAGCCCGGCCCATTGCCAAACCGGTAGCGAGACCCCCTGAATGATTAGAATTGCTATCGCACAGGCGATCAGGGCGCCGGCATAACTGACCCCGCCGCGGAATAGCAGGATGCCCGAAATCGAAAGCGGCGCGACGCTGAGCGCGTCACGGACGCCCGAATCCGATTCTTCGACCAGCAGAAATCCCATGATCATGCCGAAGCCCGCCGCGAACAAAAGCAAGAGCCCGATCATAACCGGCGCGAGGAACGGCCCGGTGCCCCATTCGGCCTGATAGATCACCAGGAAGCGGGTTGCGATTACGGCAACCAAAATCAGGGCGACGACAAAAACCAGAATGCCTTCGCGAATGACGCCGCGAATATCCGCTCGCATAATGCTGAGGTAAGCCGACATTTCTATTTTCCGTCGCCGACTATTTGCCATCTCCGACAATCTGTATGTCGAAGGCGCGGAGCGCGACAAACCAACCCGCAATTATCCAGGCGATGCTGTAAAGGGCTGCGTAAATCCATTCGGCCGAGGTGAGCGCGTCCGTTTCCACCGCACCGATGAACAGCAGAAACACCGCGTGGCTCGGAAACACGATTGTCCAATAAATACTGATCAGCCCGGTGATGCTGAGCAGTGGCAGCGCCAACAGAACGACCACGGGAATGGCGCGGCCGAAATATTGGTTGACCGTCGATGCACCGGCGACGGCGACGAAGCCCCACAGAACCGCCATGATACTGGTCGACAAAAGTGCTGCAAACATCAGCACCATATCGACGCGACCGGCAAAATCGATCAACACCAGCGCCATGCCGCCAGCGACTGATAACACTGCCAGCGACGCCGAGCGCGCAAGCACGTAAACAAAGGCCGGCGTTGGAGTGACGCCAATCGCGTTCATGGTGCCTTCTGATTTTTCCATCAGGATCAGCACGCCGACCATGAAAAAGGCGATGACGCCGGAATCGGCAAGAATGAGTACCGCGATGATTTCGGCGGGGAGCTCAAACGGCACCACCGCAACCATGCCGGCGACAATCGCAAAGGCAAAAACTGCGCCTGCATAAATGTAGTAGCGGGCCTGAATCCGAATATCCCAGCGCAGCAGGGTGGCAACCCGGTCCATCGTTATTCTTCCGTGTCTAGGGCAACGCCGGTGACTTTTGCAAACACCTGATCGAGCGTCGCTTCCTGGCTGTGCAATGTGGTGATGACGCCGTCACTCAAAATGCTTTGGAATTGCGGATTGTCCGCGAGGCCATCGAGCGGGAAGGTGTCTTCTGAATTAACGCCGTTCAACGTGTATTCGACCCGGACTTCGCGCTTGCCGTGGGCAAGTTTAAGCGCGTCCGGCTGATCGACCGCAACTAGTTTTCCGGCAACCGTGAAGGCGACCCGGTCGCAGAGTTCATCGACGTCATGCATGTTGTGGGTGGTGAGAATAATCGTCGTGCCGGATTGGTTCTGATCGCGGATGATGCCTTTGACTTCTGCGGCGGTGACCGGATCGAGGCCGGCGGTCGGTTCATCCAAAAACAGAATGTCGGGGCTGTGTTGAATAGCGCGGGCAACATTCAGCCGCATCTTCATACCCTTGGAAAAATTACCAACCCGTTTGTCGGCATCGGCCTTGAGGCCGAACATTTCCAGAAGCGTATTCGGATCAACAACCGACCCCGGATAAAGCGAGCCAAAAAAGTTGAGGTTTTCGCGCGCCGTCAGTTTGAGATAGTGATTGGGAAATTCAAAACCGACGCCGATGCGGCGGTAATAATCCTCGTCCCAGTCGCGTAAGGATTTACCGAGAACCTCGACCCCGCCCTGATAACGACGGTAGCGTTTTGTCATCACGCCTTGCAGCGTACTTTTGCCCGCACCCGACGGGCCTAGAAGGCCAAAGATCTCGCCGCGTTCAACGGTAAAACCGATGTCCTTCAGGACCGGCGCGTCGCCGCCGGGATAGGTGTAGCTGAGGTTGCTAACGGTTATCACGACCGCTCCTTGGTTTGTGGCGGCTCTCTATATTTGGATTTTTGTGCGGCGCATTTCAAGTGGTCTGCGGGTTTGCAGCGAGCGGATCGCAACATGCCCCCCTCAGCTGGCCCCACTTAGCTCGCCATGAGGCCGCCGTCGATCACCAGTTCGGCGCCGGTGATGTAACTCGCGTCGTCGGAGGCGAGGAACAGGATGGCGGCACCGACTTCTTCCGGCTCGCCGTAGCGTTTCATCGGTACGTGGTCCGCACCGGATTTTCCGTCGCCGCGCTTTCCGGCCGGGCCTGAAAGCGGCACCAGCATCGGCGTTGCGATCGGCCCCGGCAGCACCGCGTTACAGCGGATGTTTGTATCTTCGCGGGCGCAGCGGACAGCAACGGATTTTGAAAATTGCGAGACCGCCGCTTTGCTCATGCCGTAGGGCGGTCGTCCGGGCCAGCCTTTGTGGGCAGCAATCGACGAGACATTGACGATGGCGCCGCCGCCCGATTTCCGCATCAGGGAAATACCGATCTGTGTGCCCAAAACGGTGCCCTCAATGTTGACCGCAAAAATGTTGCGCAGAAAATCGAGCGACATGTCTTCGAGCGACGGATCGATTTTCGGCGCGGTTGGGTCGTGGTTGACGCCAGCAACATTCACCAGCACATCAAGGCGGCCGAATTTTTCCATCACGGCGTGCGCGACACGGTCCCAGTCTTCCCGCTTGCGCACATCAAGCGGGAGCATCAAGGGATCATCGCCAAATTCGGCGATGACGTCCGACGCAAATTCAACAAGATCGGCAGCGACCACCAGTGCGCCCTCGGCTGCAAACAGTTTTGCCGTGGCCCGGCCGATGCCGCTTCCCGCCCCGCTGACGAGCACGACTTTGTCAGTGAACCGAGACATTGGTTACGTCGTCATGACGTTGAGCAGCGCTTGGCGGCCTTCGTTTTTGACCGCGTCGAGGGCTTGCGCCAACGCAGGGCCAAACTGTTCCGGTGTCTCAACGCGCGCACCGAACCCGCCGACCGATTGCGGGAAAAGCTCGAAGTCGGGCGATGGTGTCAGCGCCGAAAGCGGCACGCCGTCATTCAGCTTTGACGCTTCGCCGTCCGGGTACATTTGCAAGGTGGATCCGCGAACCGCATTCCAGCGCCGGTTGTTGAACACAATAATTAAAATTGGCAAATCGTAGGCGGCGCTAATCTGGTGCATGACAACGGGATTATTAAACATGTAGGCGCCGTCGCCGACACCGGCGACAACCATGCCGTCGCCGAGCGCGAGTTTGATGCCGAGCGCCGCGCCCAATCCCCACCCGAGCGCACCCGCCGGCGGCGTCGAGAAGAAAGACTTCGGCCGGTTTGTTGGCAGCCAATGGGCGCGCATCGGATATTCGCTGATGTAAGTGGCGTCGGCACCACAGGCGCGAAAAATTTCACGCGAGACCCAGGCCGGGTTGAGATCGCCGCCGGGACCGGTTTGGAGATCCGACTCCTTGTCGTATTCGGTCCAGAGGTCATCGTGTTCGGCTTTGAGGCGTGTGCGGCGGCTGGCAATGTCAGCATCGGCAATGCCTGCCCCTTCAAGCGCTGTTTCCAGTGCGCCGAGCGATAACGTCGCCGAACCCTGAATTGTGAGATCGCTTTTGAACCCGCGCATCGGATAACGCGCATAAATCGGATCGGCAGCGATGTGAGCAATGCGGCAATCGCTTTTCGGCTCGAACTGCAGCGGCACCCACGGCACATCACATTCAACCAGCACGATGAGATCTGCATTCTCGACCAGGCTTTGGCCGCCGAACCCGAGGTTCATTTCGTGGCTCGCGCTGATATTCATGTAACGCGCATTGTGCTGGATCACGGGAAGCGCAAATTTGCCTGCAAGTGATTCGAGTGCTGCCACGGCTTCGGCCACTTTGCCAATTGTATTGGTGATTATCAGTGGGCGTTTTGCCGATTTAATCCATCCGGCTAATTCGAAAATTGCACCGGGGTTCGGTGCCGTTGGCAGCGCCGCCGGCAAGCGCGTTGTTGCGCTGTGTTCTTTTTCGCTGATCTCGCGGCCAAGCGCTTCGCGCGGAAGCGTGATGTAGACCGGGCCTTTGGGATCACTGTCCGCAACTTGCAGCGCGCGGTCGATCATCGTTTCCATGTCGGCTTCGGTGCTGAACTGGTATTCCCACTTCACATATTCCCGAACCATCGACGCCTGATCGAAAACTTCCTGCGGCCAATGGATTGACCAGTTGCGGGTGCCGAAATGCCCCGATTCAGAAACCGGGTTGCGGCCGGCGGCGAGGATCATCGGAATGTTCTCGCGGGACGCATTGATCAATCCGGCAATTGAATTGGCAGTGCCGACATTAACGTGGACCATTACCGCCTGCGGTTTTCCGGTCATCAGGGTGTAGCCATAGGCCATGCCGATGGCCGCATTTTCGTGCGGCGCGGTGATCGGTTTGGGCGCGCGGCGGCCAAGTGACTTGGCTTTGGCGAGGCCTTCGGTAATCGAGGCGAAGTCGGTGCCGGCATTGGCGAAGAGATAATCCACGCCGCGGCTTTCCAGCATGGCGAGGAACGTGTCGCCAAGGTTGCCCGCAGGCAGCGTCATTTTTCCATTGGATTTGCTATCGCCGTCGCTCATGTATCCCCCTGAGGCACGCGACTTTTTTTCGGAATTGAGTGCCGCGTGGCCGAATTTGGCCGCTAGGCTAGCAGATACCGGGCCCTCCCGTCCCCATCGGCAAATGAAGGTTCGGTGTTCGATAGATACCGCCTTTCTAGAAATCAAACAGTGGGCGGAGTATCGTGGAACGGCGCGGTGGAAACCGCGGCAGGGGAGGAACAAAATGTCAAAATGGCTTTGGGTTTTGGCGCTGAGCTTTGGATTTGCAGTGGCCGGACCGTTGCAGGCGCAGGAACAGCGCTATCAGGCGTGGCCGTCCGAACCGGACGACAACCAAAGCCTTATTGATGCGCTCCGCCCGTTGATCGATGACGCTGAACGGTCACGCGCCGCCGACCCACGATTTCTTTCTGATCTTCGCGCCGTGTTGCGGCGGTTTGATTACGAATGGCGGGTAAGAATTCTCAGCGAGGATTTCCGCGACGGCGACTTTACCCGCAACCCGGTCTGGACCATCGCCCAGGGTGAATTCTACATGGCGCGCGGCGGCGGGTTGTTAAGTGAAGCCAGCGGCGCACCGGCAATCCGAACCGGGCAGCCGACCCGGAACCGCGATGTTGTCGCGGGCATTCTCGGCCGCATTCTCGAAGAAGCACTCGACGACGATGACGACGACGGCCAACAGACCAGCCAGAGCCGCCCGGCCGAGACCGGCGAAATCTACCTCCCGGTTTCGATCACGCCAGCCTTCGCGATTACCGCCGAGGTAATTGCCGCCGAAGCGAAGGAACGCTTCGATCTTTCCGTCTATATGGGTGGCGACAGGCAAACGCGGTACAGGCTTTCCCTGGTGCCGGGCGCCGGAGTCGAACTGTTGCGGGAATCAAATCGTGGCGCCTCGATTATCGATTCACGTCGCGATCCATCGATCCTGACACTGAACGAAGCGCAATTGGTGGTATGGCGCCGCAGCGCGGACGGCTTGATGACCGTCGAAGTTAACGGCCAGACCTTGCTGGAAGTTACCGACCGCGCGTTTCGCGATTCATTTTCCGGATTTGCACTCACCAATCGCGGCGGCGCCTATATTCTCCGGACGCTGATCGTCGACGGGACGCGCTAGCGCCGGGTGAATTGATGTCAGAGCGGGGCGAAACGCGTCGGTTAGCGGCGATCATGGCGTCAGCTAGAACAAATGGGAGGAGGCGTTGCGGTTTCAACCCGGCCTTGAGGTTGAGGCCTATCTGGTCTCACTCCGGCGTTTGTTCCGTGACGGCGAACAGTTCGAGCCGATCCGCCGCGGCATGATAATCGCTTTCGGTGCCGCGGAATTAGACGCCGAGTAGTTGCGGCTATCCCACAAAAAACGGCCCCCGCCATTTAATTTTTTGGTTGAGAGGGCGGTTTTGCTGTGTCCGGGTCGGCGAAAATAAAGCCGGACCGGGGCTGCCGTTTCACCCGAAGGCGAAAATGACCTTGATGCCCCGGCCCGTTCTCCTCCCCCCGGAGAACTATTCGGCGGCTTGCGCGGCCGCGGGATCTTCCGGCTCACCAAGGTGACGAACCGCCGGGAACACGATGTCGCGGAGGTAATCCTGCGTCCGCGTTACGTGCTCGTCGGCAACATTACCAACCTTAATGGTCATCCCGAGACGACCCATGCCGAGTTCTTTATAGGCATTGGTGATCTGGTCGATTGCCATTTCCGGCGTACCGCAAATCATCAATCCGGCCTCGACGCGTTCGTCGAACGACATGCCGCCGGCGCCCGACCGCATGTTGACGAACTTCTGCGCCTGCGCCTTGGCGACTTCCTGATCGTGGTAGTAGCGGGTTTTCTGCACGACCAGTTTTTGGGCCGTCCGGATGCCGCCGCCGAGTACGCCAAAGAAATATTCCTGCCCGGCTTGAAGAATTGTCTTCGCTTCTTCGTAGGTCGGCGCGATACAGCAATTCATACCGATGTTGATATGAAGCGGTGTCGGCTCCCAACCAAATTTACGGGCATTTACTTTGAAGTTTTCGATGTGCTTGCGCCCATCTTCCATGCTGGTCAAGGCGAGAATGCCGGCGATGGCGTGATGCTTTGCCGCCAGTTCTGATGAGAACGGGCTGGTCGCCGACATCAGGATCGGCACCGGATTCTGTATCGGTTTCGGCCAGATCGAGACGGCGCGATACTGGTAGAATTCGCCTTCCCAGCCGAACGGCTCGGTTTCAGTCCAGCATTTTAAGATGAGCGCTGTTGCCTCCCCCATGCGGCCATAAGACTCGCTCGGCGACGCGTTATAGGCGATGTATTCGTGCGGAATGCCGCGCATCAACCCGGCAACCAGGCGGCCCCCGCTGATGATGTCGAGCATCGCGTATTCTTCCGCAATCCGGAGCGGATTCATCAGCGGCAGAATATTGCCGGACTGAAGAATGCCGGCGGTCTTGGTGCGGTGGGCGACGATGGCGCCAACAAGATTGGGGTTCGGCATCAAGCCGTACGGGCTCATGTGATGCTCGTTGCAACCAATCCAGTCAAACCCCGTCTGTTCCGCATAGATTTTATCTTCAACATACTTGTTGAACATTTCCGAGCCTTTGACCGGATCGAACTGATTATTGGCAACAGGCCAATCCTGCCCCGCCTGTTTGATGCCGGTGTAGGGCATGTGATGAGTGTATGAAAAACGCATGATGTTCCTCCTTTCAGGCGGTCAGGCTTTTGAGACGGCTTCGAAGCCAGCGGCTTCGTCACCCCAATTGACGAGGAACCCCTCGCCGCGGGCGAGAAAATCATTGACCAGAAGCGAGACCCGCTCCGGCTGATCGATTTCAAGTCCGTGCGCCGCGTCATAGACATAAACAAGGTGCGAGCGATTCAGTTTCGATTTCAGAAGCTGCATGCTTTCCTTGGGAATCGCTCCGTCTTCGGTGCCATGCACGACGAGAACGAGATTTTCGATCTCACCCAAACGGGCGACCAGCGCGTTATCCATCGGCGCGCCACTGTGATAATGGCCCATGGCTTCGCGGTTGTGCTTCAAAACGTCTTCCGGTTTGTCTTCGGATGGGATCTTTTCCGGATGGGCATACATGACTTTGACGAACTCCGCCGGGTCGGTCGGCAGGCCCGGCGCGTCCTTGCCGCGGAAACCGGCCGGTGCCTGAAGAATGATCTGATCGACCAAATCGCCGTGCAAAACTGCGAGCCAGCAGGCAACCCAGCCGCCAAACGAATAGCCGATGAGATCGCATTTCTCGCCGATTTCGGAATCAATGAATTCCTTCGCGAGTTCGGCCATGCCCTCCATCGTATCGACGCCGTCGAGATAATCAGTGCCGTCAAATCCCGGCGTCACCATCATGAAGACGGTGTGGTTTTCGGCAAGATCGAGCACCGGCTGGGTGACCCGAATGCCGCCACCAGAATGGAGGTAGAGAATGGGACGCCCTTCTCCGCCGACATGATATTTGACCGACCCCTTGGAAAGGCTGGCCGTTTTTTCGGTAAATGACATTTCTATCTTCCTTCGATTGAGCTGTGTCGTTGTTGGTGAAACGGTGGGTGTTGCAAAAAATTTCTAACGGCCATTTTGAAAGGCGGGCATGACGCGTTCCTGAAACATTTTCATGCCGGCGGTAATGGCCTCGTCCGGGATGTTGCCGGTTTTCATATTGATGTTGGTGACGCCGTGGCCGAGTTGAGATTCGACGTACCGGAGCTGTTCGACAACCTGCTCCGGCGTGCCGCAGAGTGCAGTTCCGGCCTCAATCAGGTCGTCAACCGAAATCATCGCGGCTTTGCGGGCATCAATAAATTTGCCCTTCATTTCATCGTCGTAATAACGCGATTTGTGAAGGACGAGTTGTTGCGCTGTACGAATGCCGCCACCGAGGACTTCGGCAAAGAACTTGCGCCCGCCGGTCAGCATCTCTTTGGCTTCATCGGCGTCTTCTGAAATAGCCAACGAAAGTCCGACCAGAATGTCAGACGGTTTCGGCTCCCAGCCGTGTTCGCGCGCGGAATTCTTGTAGGCGTCAATCAACTCGCGGGCATTCTCCATTGTCTTGATCTGGGCGATACCGAACATCGCGCCGAACTGCCCAGCGATTTCTGCCGAACGTTTTGACGAACCCGACATGATGATGCGCGGGTGCGGCTTTTGGATCGGGCGGGGCCAGATCGAGACGGCGCGGTACTGGTAGAATTCACCTTCCCAGCCAAACGGTTCCGGCTCGGTCCAGGCTTTGATGATGAGTTGGGTTGCTTCCAAGAGGCGATCGTAGGATTCGCTCGGCGAAACATTGTAGGCGACATATTCATGCGGAATGCCGCGGAACATGCCGGCGATCAGACGGCCGCCACTGAGGACGTCAAGCATCGCGTATTCTTCGGCGACGCGAAGCGGATTGAGCAGCGGAATTAGATTGCCAACCATGGCGATCTTGATTTTTTTTGTACGCTGAATGAGCGACGCGCCGATGATGTTGGGGTTGGCCATCATCCCGAACGGGCTCATGTGATGCTCGTTACAGCCGACCCAATCAAAGCCGCATTCTTCAGCGTAGGCCATGTTGTCGATATAGGTGGTGTAAAGTTCGTGGCCGATCTCGGGGTCGAAACGATGGTTCGGCACCGGCCAGTCCTTGGTCGTTTCCGGACTTGCCGTGTACGGCATCAAATGAAAATACGCGAACTCCATTTAGCTCCCCCCAACCGGGTTCCTGATGCGCCACCCAAGTGACGATTTGGCGAATGATTATGTGGCGACGTGCGGCCCCGCCCTCTCCCTGAAAAGGGGGGTGCCATCGTCGTACCTGAAGCGGGAGTTGAATCCAATCCGGCTGCCGATTCTGTCCGCAATGCGGACAGCTCCGGTCGAGCCCTGTCTGAGTTGCGGTCAACGCCCGGCCTCCCGACCTCTCGCGAATTGGCGCGACAACCCTGGAATCGAACAGGATTCACCATTCAAATATGGTAAGAACGGCGGAATTGCTGATCGCCCGGTCGCAAATGAGGCGAGAAAATTGGAAATTGAAGGGGAAACTAATGAGCGCCATCACAAAAAGCAAAATGACCATCGCGGGATGCGAAATTATCGTGCACCGGGGCGGCGAAGGGCCACCATTGCTCTATTTCCACGGTGCCGGGCCGATCATGAGCGTGCAGCCGTTCATGGAATTGCTCGCCAAGGACTTCGACCTGATCGTGCCAACCCATCCGGGCTTCGGCGAATCGGAGATGCCGGACTGGCTCGAGGGGATGGGCGACCTCGGCTATTTCTATCAGGAATTCATGGCCGAACTCGGCCTCGAAGGCGTCCATCTCGGCGGCACCAGCCTCGGCGGCTGGCTGGCGAGTGAAGTGGCTCTACGCAGCACCGAACGCCTCAAGACGCTGACGCTCGTCGGTGCCGGCGGCATTCATGTCGAAGGTGTCAAACGCGGCAAATCTTCAGAATGGGGACCGGAAGAAACCTTGCGGCAGGTGATTTACGACCAGAAGCTCGCCGAAAAAATGATTACGAAAATGCCGAAGAATCAGGCCGAGAATCCGCAGCATCTCAAGAACCGCGCGACCGTCAAGATTCTGGCAAAGCCGCCGACGTTCAATCCCGACATTCAGAAGTGGGCGCACATCATCAAAATTCCGGTGCACATCATCTGGGGTGAAGCCGACCGGCTGATCCCGGTGGATTTTGCGCCGGTGTACGCCGCGCTGTTCGACAATGTGAAGGTCGACATCATTCCGGAATGCGGGCACCTGCCCTACGTCGAAGTGCCGGAGCTTTACGCCGAAATGTTCAAAAGTTTCGCCGACGCGAACGCTTAAAGTTCACCCAAAGCAAATCCGCCGGAGGCCCTCTTTCCTATGCCTGGGCACCGGCGGCTTATCAGAATGTGACGGGCTAGCTAACCCCGGTTCACGGTCCAGGTTTTGGTGATCATGGTGCCGGAGCCGGTCATGGTTTTTTCGATCGGGCAGTAGCGCGCGAGATCGTCGCTGATTTGTTGGATCTGTTCGTCGGTCGCGTTGGAATCGACGGAAATCGCCATGCGGACAGCCACAAAGGGCGTGTCGATTTCTTTTTCGATCAGCACGCCGCGGCGGTCGAAATCCGCTTCGACTTCAATTGAAAGCCCGTGCCAATCGACGCCCATCTTTCCGGCGAGGCGATTACCAATGACGTTGGTGCAGGATACCAGGGCGGCGAGCTGAAACTCGGTCGGCGACGGTCCGAGATTGGTGCCGCCGCGGACCTCCGGTTCGTCGACGACGGTTTCAACATCGCGGACGCTGATGTCGGTGCGGGCGTGCGTCGGGCTGGTGCTGCTCAGCTTCATGGTGAAAATAGTGCTCGGTTTCTTGTCGGCCATTTGGATTCCCCCTAACTAAATTTGTTTGGCGCGAAGCGCCTTGGATAAATTTGGTGCAGACCGCGCCGTGGTCAAACTTTGGCGCAGACTGCGCCGTGAAATATGTTACCTCACCGGTGCCGGTGTTGTCGGTTTTTCGGATTTGTCGCGGGCTTCGCGTCTCGCCCGCATGCCTTCAATCGGCCCTACTGAGATCGACATCATCGGTGGGACGATAGCCATCGTCAGCACTGCCGATAACGCGAGCCCACCGAGAACCACCGAGCCGAGGCCGCGGTAGAGTTCAGACCCGGCGCCCGGAAAAATAACCAGCGGCAGCATGCCGAACACGGATGTCAGCGTCGACATGAAGATCGGCCGGATACGATTTTGGGTCGCCCTTGTGATCGCCTCGTTGGCGGGGACGCCTTCCCGCCTGATCAGGTAAAGCGTCTGGTGCACCAACAGAATCGCATTGTTCACGACAATGCCGATCAGGATCACGAAACCGAGCATCGTCAGCATGTCGAGCGGCTGATTGACGTAGGTGTTGAGAAACTGAAGCCCGCCTAATCCGCCGGCGGCGGCGACCGGCACCGACAGAAGAATGATCAGCGGATAAATGAAACTCTCGAACAGGACCGCCATCACCAGATAAACAATCACCAGCGCGAGGATCAGGTCGACGACCAACTCGTCCCAGGTCTGGGTCAGTTTGTCGGCGGTACCGGACATGTTGAACTGAACGCCTGGCGGTAGGCCGGCGGCTTCCATTGGTTCAATGACTTCATTCCGGAGGAGGTCAATCGCCACCTGTAGCGGCATATTGCGGTTCGGCGAGACCGAAAGCGTCACCGTTCGTTCGCGTTCGATACGGCGAATCTGGGTTGGCCCGGTCGTCACAATCACTGCGGCAAGGCTCGCGACCGGAACGATCTGACCGCTACGCGTCACCACCGGGAGCGCGCCAATCGACTGAGTCTGTTGGTTTTCCGAGCGCGGCCCCGCCAGCACGAGATCGATTCGTTTGCCCTCATAATTTATTTCGGCGACGCGCATTCCATCGTTGAAGGCATCGATCGACTGGCCGAGATCACGGGCGCTAAGACCATTGTCGGCAAGGCGGACCCGGTCTGGCAGAACCCGCACTTCGGGCGCCCCGAAATCGAGCCCCGGTCGCGGCCTGACGCGGTGGCCACCGGAAGACGGCAGCACCTCTTCGATGAGATCGAACGCTTCCCGCCCGACTTCAAACAGGACCCGAAGATCGCCGCCAGAAATATCAATGTTGATGTTGCGGCCACCGCCAACCGATCGCCCGAACAGCGACGGCTGGAACATAAAGGCGAGCGTCCCCGGTTCCGTTCGGGCCGGATTCTGCATCAGCGGGATTATTTCGCCAGCGCGAGACTCGTCGGCTGACGTGCCGCCCATAAACGCCCGCCCGGAAAGCGCGATGGCGAAAAAATGTTTCATCGGCGGGAAACCGTCAATGTCGACGGTTTCGTCTTTGTCGGGCGTCAACCAGTAAGGCCGGGTCGCATCTTCAACACGTTTCGTGATTGATGACGTCGTCTCTAAGTTGTATCCGGACGGCGGCTGGATAAAGCCAAAAACAAAGTTGCGATTGCCGGTCGGCAGATAATCAAGCGGCGGCACGAAAACAATTGCATAAAACACGGCAGCCGCCGTGATCGCCGTGATCACCGATACCGCCACGATTTTGCTTTTCACCACGGTTTCGGCAAAAACGATCCAGAACCGCGAGAAACCGCGCGCGAAATGATCGACAATCGGGATCGGCATGACCTTGTCGAGTGACTTTACGTTGTCGCCGAGGAGCCGGTTCGCCAATGCCGGGATCAGTGTGACCGCCACAAACAGTGACAGCATCACCGACACCGAGATGGCGACCGCGATATCGCGGAATAATTGCCCGGCCTCCAGTTCCATCACCAGAATCGGAATGAACACCATCACCGTTGTCAGCGCCGATACAAAGACCGCGGGCCAGACCTGCATCGCGCCTTCATAGGCTGCCTGCCTTCGTTCCATGCCTTCCTGGCGAAGCCGGAAAATATTCTCGAGCACGACGATCGCGGCATCGACAACCATGCCAACGGCAAAGGCAATACCGGCAAGACTGATGACGTTGAGCGAGCGGCCGAGAATGGCCATCGCGACAAACGCGCCAACCACCGAAACCGGAATCGAAAGCGCGATCACCAGCGTCGGCCGCCACGACCGGAGGAACAGCATTAATATGAAAATCGCGAGCGCGCCGCCGATTAGGATGTTCTGCATGACAAGATCGATCGCCGAAATAATGTAATCGGTCTCGTCGAATATCTGCACGATCTCAAGGCCGATATCACGCAACGGCCCGTCCGCAAGTTTCCGCACGGTCTCGCGAATGCCGGCCATAGTCTCAATGACGTTCGATCCCTGCTCGCGGGTTATGCTGACTGTCATCGATGGTTTGCCGAAATTCCGGGCGACAACATTGAGGCGTTTGAACTGAACTGTGACATCGGCGATGTCACCCACGGACACGCGACTGACCGCGCCGCCGCTATAATTACTGCGAAGGACAATCGATCTGACCTGCTCAACGCTGGTGAAATCACCTTTGGTCCGAACGATATAACGGCGCTTCCCTTCCGAGACGTCGCCGCCGCTGATCGATGTATTGGCTGCGCGCAGGCGGGCGACGACTTCGCCAACGGTGAGTGAATAAGAAGCCAGCCGCGCCGGATCGATCTCTATCCGCATTTCCCGGGCCGTATCGCCCCAGACATTGACACCGGAAACGCCGTCGACACGTTCGATTTCCTCCTGCACGACCTCTTCGAGGAAATCGCCGTATTCGGTGAGGTCCTTGTCGCTATCGTCGATGCGACGAAGGCCAAACCAGGCGATCGAATTGTCTTCCGTGCCGGACGTGGAAAGGGTCGGCTCGCTGGCTTCATCGGGATAGCCGCCGACCCCGTCGAGACGGTTGGCGACCAAAAGCAAGGCCCGGCCCATGTCCTGGCCGACGCCAAATTCGAGCGTGACCGAACCTGAATTGGCGTTGGCGCTCGCCGTCATCCGTTGCAGGCCCTCAAGGCCTTTCAGAACTTCTTCCTGGCGATTGACGATTTCCCGCTCAACTTCGGCCGGTGCGGCACCGGGCCAGCTGGTGCTGACCCGAATCAGTGGCTGGCGAACATCAGGCGCCATTTGAATGGGGATCCGCTCGAGTGAAATCCAGCCGGCAAGAATCACCATCAAGACGCCGGCCATAACGGCGGTCGGGCGATCGATGGCGAGGCGAATGAGGTTCATGCGTTAGGACTTTCCCGGCGTCTTGCGGTTGCGTTAGTTGGTCCGGGCGGCAGTATCGCCGTCCCCGTTTTCGACGATGCGGACGCGCTGCCCGGCCTGCAATTGTTCGTTGCCGCGGTAAACCGCACGGTCGCCCGCTTTCAGACCTTTGAGGACAATAAAGCGATTGCCCGCACTTTCACCGAGCACAACAATGCGCGGCTGCACGGTATTGCCTTCAACAACAAAGACCGTCGGCTGGCCGTCGGGGCGGAGAATGGCGTCTTTTAAAACGGTGAGGACACGCCGCGAACCACCAATGGCGATGGCAACGGTGACACTTTGATTAAGCGCGGGCGCTTTTAAAGTCGTGCCGAATTTCGGCGTGAAACGGACGGCGCGGGTCCGGGTCAGCGGATTTTCGACCGGCACAATCGCCCGCAACACGGCGCCATGGATGGTGCCGTCATCGAGCGAAAGCCGGACTTCGTCGCCCACGGCAAGGCCGACAATCCGGTCCGACGGCACGTCTGCTTCGACTTCCACTTCGCGGTCGTTGAATAACGTCACAACGGGTGTCGAGTTTGAGAGCCAGACGCCAACGTCGACGTGGCGCTCTGTAACCACACCATCATAGGGCGCACGGATATCGGCATCGCGAAGATCAATATTGGCGCGGTTCAACTGTTCGGTGGCCTGCGCGAGTTGGGCCTGGCGTTCGTCGCGCTGACCCTTACGGACCGCGAGTTCCTGTGTCACGTCATCAAAGCGTTTTTGGCTGAAGGCGACGCCGCGGCGAAGATTTTCGAGCCGTCGCATTTCCTGCGCCGTCTTTTCAAATTCGGCGGCGACGATTGCGACCATCGCCTGACGCTGTTCGACCAGCGCGAGCAGGCGATCGCTTTCCGACTGCAGCCGGTCATGACTGACGACGACCATGACGTCGCCGCGCTTTACCCGATCACCAACCGAAACGCGGATCTCGGAAACGGGACCGGACACCCGTGATGCGACCGGGCCACTTTGCAGCGCAACGAGGCGGCCGATCACCGGCACGGTCTGACTGATGCCGCCTTCGCGAACAAGGTCAACTTGCACGGCGGTGCCACCACTGCCGCCGCCAAAGAATTTCGAAAGTTCGGCGCCGTCGATGCCACCAGAGTTGTCGGCATCGATGCGATCAAAGTTTGCCGCCAAAGCCCCGCGGGCTTCTTCCTTGTCGATGACACCGTTGCCGTTTTGATCAAGCCCCTTGGCTCGCTCTGATAATTCGGTGGACGGCGCGTCTGTCCCAGCTGTGCCGGAAGTTGCCGCAGGTGCGGCTGCAGTTGCTGGTGCAGCCCCGCCACCGCCGCCGCGGAATCGTGCGAACAACGCGGCCATCTCATCGCCGTCGATGGCGCCGTCTTTATTGGTATCGGCTGAATCAAAATTTGCCGCGAGCGGACCTTGCGCTTCGTCCCGTTCGATCTTGCCGTTGCCGTTTGCGTCCATGGCGCGAACGCGTTCGGGAAGTTCAGCGGTTTGCGCGAAAACGGGCGTGACACTGACCGCCGGCAGGGCAACCGCAAATGCCAAAGCGATCAGCGCCGCCCTTGGAGTGCCGCGAAAGCAGCCCTTACTCTGAAACCCTGTCATTCGATTGCACTTTCCCACCGGATACCCACGAAAGAAGCGGCCTCAACAAAAAGGCCGCGACATCACAAAGTCTGGCACAGCGCCCGACCAAGATCGCCCTAATAATTGGCTCGCCGTAAACGTAGGCCTGTCGTCACGACGGCGAGCCCGAGCCGGGATCGAGCCTCTATTGGGTCCAAGAACAAGGTCAAATCACTGGTTGGGGGAAAATACCGCCAGATTCAGCCTCAATTCAGCGTGATGGCCGGGTTGAGCGGACAGAAAACCGCCGGAGTGCGACGAATTGGAGTGACCGGGACGGGCGGCGATTTCGCCCTAACCCCAGAATTCTGCGGATTATTGCCCGGATTCTCTCTCTAAAGAGAATCAGAAGCTAAAATCACGGAAACCTCCCTGAAAACAGAGCCTTTCCTTCAAGCGGGGCCGCACCGCGCCAAATACCCTCTCCTTATCGGGATTCAGGAAACCAAACACGAGGAGACGGATCATGACCAGCAGCAACACCATCAAGCGGCACGCGGACGGAAGCCTCGATATCAATTATTACCTCGACCGGGGACGGGTTGAACGCAGCCGCGCGACCATCCACACCAGCTGGCGATTTCTCGACCTCGTCGTGTCGGCGGACCAGAAAATCAGTATCGCCATCAAACGCATTGCCGCGTACGCGCGCGAACAAATGCCGTTCCCGCATCGGCCGGTTTCAAACGCCTAATCCGGGATCGAACGCCTAATAATGGCGAGCCGTCTTGTATGATACCAGTTGCCTTCAATAAGATGGCGCCGCGAAACGATCGGGGCGCACGAAGTATTCCAGATGGTGTTTTTATGAACGACCCCTACGCGGCGATTACGGAGACCGACCCCGATATTGTCCAGACCATCGCCGAGCGCCTCGAAGTCCGCGCCGCCGACCCGCAGCAGAAGAAAATGCGCGATGCCTATCTCGGCCGGATAAACTTTCCCGACGGTGCGCACGTTCTGGAAATCGGTTGTGGCACCGGCCCCGTCACCCGGACAATTTCCGATCTCGCCAATGTCGCAAAAGTCACCGGCATCGACCCGTCGCCGATCCTGATCGAAAGCGCGAACGCCCTGTCGAATGGCAGAGCGAATATTTCGTTTGAAGTGGGCGATGCCCGCGACATGCCGTTTGAGGACGGCGCGTTTGATGTCGCGATCTTTCACACCGCGCTTTGTCATATCCCGGAACCGGAGCGGGCGCTCGCCGAAGCATTTCGAGTGCTGATAAAAGGCGGCACGGTTTGTGTCTTTGACGGCGATTATGCGACCGCGACTGTGGCCGCCGCCGAGATCGACCCGCTGCAGGCGTGCAGCGCTGCGGTCACCCGCCACAACGTCATGGACCGCTGGCTGGTGCGACGCCTTCCGCAATTACTGCAAGGTGCCGGGTTCAGCGACATTAAATCGGCGAGCCACGGATATTTCGATAATGATGATCCCGGATACATGCTTGGCCACGCCATGCGTGGTGCCGAAGTGCTTCGCGATAACGGCGTGATTGGGCCGGACCTTTGTGAGGCCCTTCAGAACGAGGCCAAACGCCGCGCCACATCCGGCACCTTCTTTGGGCATATCGCCTATGCGAGTTTTGTCGGGCTGAAAGCCCGCTAAATAGCGATGGGCTGAAAGCCCGCTAATACGTAGAGCCGCTGAGGCGAAATAGGGCGAAGAGCCGCTGATTAACGGTGGTAGCAAAGCCTAGGTTGAGTTTCCGGCGACTTTTTGACTTGACACATCGGTAAGCAATAACTTACAGTAAGTTATGGCTTACGAAGAAGTTTTCACCGCGTTGGCCGATCCGACCCGCCGTCACATTCTGGAGGCATTGCGCGAGCAGCCCCTCACCGTCGGCGAATTGGCGAAAACCCAACCGGTGAGCCGGCCCGCCGTATCGCAGCATCTGAAGGTGTTAGAATCGGCGCAGTTGGTCAGCGTGAAGCCAGAGGGCAATCGCCGCCTCTATTCGATCCGGCGGGAGGGCTTGGACCAACTGCAACAGTACCTCGAAAGTTTTTGGTCCGACATCCTCACCGCTTACGGCGCGGAAATCGCGCGGCACAGTTTGAACTAAGGGAGATTTAGAAATGACCAATTACATTATCGCATATCACAGCGCGACAATGCCGGAGAGTCAGGAAGCCGGGCAAAAACAGAGGGCCGATTGAATGGCCTGGGTTGAGGGCCTCGGCGATGCTGTCGTCAATCGCGGATATGGAATCATGAAAAGCCAGGCGATTGATGCCAATGGCGACACCGACAATCGCAAGCTCGCCGACATGATGGGATTTACAATTGTCACTCCAGATAATATGGACGCGGTGATGGGAATGGCACGGTCTTGCCCGTTCCTTGAAATGGGCACATGCGAAGTCGCCGAAACAATGCAGATGTAATTAGCCGCGGGCATTGAGGCCAGAAGGAACCATCATGCTTGATCCGCTGATCAGCACGATCGACGTTCCCTGCAGCCAGGAAAAAGCATTCGCCGTATTTGTCGAAGACGTGCCGACCTGGTGGCCGCTTGATAAGCGTTCAATCTCGATGCTCGCCGGGCATCCCGCCAAGTCCCTCAGCATCGAGGCTAAACAAGGCGGCAGGATTATCGAGATCGGCCATGATGATACCGAGCATCACTGGGGAACCATCAAGGAATACGATCCGCATAGCTGGATCAGTATGGATTTTCACATGGGCCTGCCGGCGGACACGGCGAGCCTGGTCGAGGTGCAATTCACGGTACTCGCCGATGACCGCACGCGGGTGGAACTCACGCAAAGCAATTGGGAAGCGTTCGGCGACCTCGCCGAGATGATGCGCGGCGGCTACGGCAGCGGCTGGGTGATTATTTTCGAAGAGTCGTACATGTCTGCTTGTGGCAGCTGAGCCGCCCGAGCCGCTTGTAGCGGTTGAGACTCATTCAAAGATTTGGGGAAATGGTGCCCCTGGAGAGACTCGAACTCCCACGTCCATAAGAACAACAGATTTTGAATCTGTCGCGTCTACCAGTTCCGCCACAGGGGCACATGTGCGAACCCGGCCCAAATTCGGGGCCAAGTCCGGCGCATACTAGTGGCGAAGTCTCGGGCGTCAACCATTAGCCCAGACGCTTTCAAATCCTTTATGCGGGCAAAAGCCTGCCGTGGCGCGGCCTCACCGTTTCTCTATAATGGCGGAAATTGCTATTGCACCGACAGAGACCGGATTTTGATTAGACGACTTTACGACTGGACGATGGGCCTGGCCGCGCGGAAGAACGCGCTCGGCGTGCTCGCGATCGTCTCGTTTGCCGAGAGTTCGGTATTTCCGATCCCGCCTGATGTGCTGATTATCCCGATGGTGCTGGCGAAGCGCGCACGCGCGTGGCTTATCGCCGGGGTCTGCACGATCTCATCGGTGCTCGGCGGAATCGCCGGATACGCAATCGGCTTTTATCTGTTCGATACCTTCGGTAGCGCGATCGTTGAATTCTACGGCTACGGCCACGCCTTTGAGACGTTCCGTGGCTGGTACGGCGACTGGGGGTTGTGGATCGTCTTTGCCGCCGGAATAACGCCGCTGCCTTACAAGGTTTTCACGATTGCAAGCGGCGTCGCCGCCCTCGACCCGATGATTTTTATTCTCGGCTCGGTCGCCTCACGCGGGCTACGTTTTTATGCCGTGGCCGGCCTGCTCTATTGGATCGGCGAGCCGATCCGGATATTTGTGGAGCGTCATCTGCAATGGGTCGCGGCGGCATTCGCCGTCATTTTGGTTGGCGGCTTCGCCGTCATTCGGTTTGCGGCATAGGCTAATGGCAATTTAGATCATGGCAAACACATCGATTTCCCCTAGCGCGGCAATGCGGTTTGTGTTCGTTTTGAGCATTGTGATTCTCGGTTCGGCGATGCTGTCGCAATACGTCGGCGGACTTAAACCCTGCACGCTGTGCATCTATCAGCGCGTCCCCTACGGATTTACGATCGCACTTGGATTGCTCGCGCTGGTGTCGGGGCGGGTGATGGCGCCGCCGCGGCTTCGCGCTCAGTCAAAGCGGCTTTTATACCTGTCGGCGCTGATATTTTTGGCCGGCGGCGGCATTGCCGGCTTTCATGTCGGCGTCGAAGAAGGCTGGTGGGAATTTGCGAGCGCCTGCACGTCCGGGAGCAGCGAAGGCCTGACGCCGGAAGAGCTGCGTAAACAATTACTGTCGACGCCGGTCGTCCGCTGCGACGAAATTCAATGGTCGATGTTCGGGATCTCGATGGCCGGTTATAATTTCTTCGTCTCGACCGGCCTCGCGCTGATCACATACATGTTGGCGCGGATGATTGGCGCGGTCCGTTCAAACTTGGCACCGTAAGATGACTGACAACCAAGACCACGATGCCGGGGACGAAAACGTACCACGACCGCGGCAGCGCCTCCCCGGTGACCCCACCCACGAAGAGATGATCGCCCGCATCATCCGTGTCGATCATGCCGGTGAGGCGGGCGCGAACCGTATCTACGCAGGCCAGCTTGCGGTTCTGGGCAAAAGCGCAGCCGGCGACATCATTCGCCACATGGTCGCACAGGAAGCCGAACACTTCGAACAATTCGATCAGCTTCTGCGCGACCGACAGGTGCGACCGACGTTGCTGTCACCGTTCTGGCATGTCGCCGGATTTGCGCTTGGCGCCGGCACGGCGCTGCTCGGCAAGAATGCGGCGATGGTCTGCACGGCCGCGGTCGAAGAGGCGATCGACGAACATTACCGGGGTCAGGTCGAATATCTCGGCGAGGACGAACCGGAACTGCGAGAAACAATTCTCGCCGCCAACGCCGATGAAATTGAACATCGCGACACCGCCCGCGCCGAGGGCGCAAATTCCAGCGGTGCCTACGCGCCGCTATCAACTGCGATCAAGGCAGGCACCAAACTTGCCATCTGGTTCTCAGAGCGAGTTTAAAAAGCGTTTTCAGAGCGGGTTTAAGAAGCGTTCTCGGAGCGAGCGTTGCGGCAGGGGCGCGCCGAAAATCAAGACTAGGGTTCGAGTTCGGTATCCCAATAGAGAAAATCGCGCCAACTATCGTGCAGAAAATTTGGCGGAAAGCTGCGCCCATTGCGGTGCAACTGGGTGACGCTCGGCACCACCGGATGCTGGGACGGAATCATGCCGGCCTCTTTCGCCAACCGGCCGCCCTTGGTGAGATTGCAGGTCGAACAGGCCGTCACAACATTTTCCCATGTCGTCCGCCCGCCGAGCGAGCGCGGAATTAAATGATCAAAGGTGAGCTCGCTGCCGTCGCCGCAATAAACGCATTCAAAACGATCCCGCAGGAAAACATTGAAGCGTGTAAAGGCCGGCCGCCGCGCCGGTGTCACGTAGCGCCGAAGCGCGACAACACTTGGCAGCCGCATTTCGAACGACGGCGAGTGAACTTTTGTATCGTACTCGGAGACGATATCGACCCGGTCGAGGAAGGCAGCCTTCACCGCGTCCTGCCACCCCCATAGCGACAGCGGGAAGTAGCTGAGCGGTCGATAGTCGGCGTTAAGAACAAGCGCCGGACAGGATTGAGCGAAAGCCAACAATTCAATTCCCCGAAAGAACCCTCTTCCACAATCGGGCGACAGTTTCCCGTGGGGATCACAACCTGTCAACCGCAGCGAGCAGCCCGGCGAGCAGCCCGGCAAACGGCACAGGGAGCGGCATTGGGATTTGACCTGTGGTGTTGTCGGAAATCCGAGCGCGGCGTAAATTGGCCCGATCGAATAACAAGAGCGGCGAACAACAGGAGCGGCGCATGGAACACGAAACAATTCGCGGGCGAATTCTCTACACATCGAAAAAGAAAGAAAAGCTGGACCAGGATCGCGGCGGCGAGACATTCATTTACACCAAGCATCTCGACGACAGCCGAACGCTTCGAGCGCATTGTTCGATTGATGAAAATTCGCCGCGCGTGCTTCGCGACTCAATTACCAATCTCGACAAGGACTGGTATCCGACCGGTGGTTTTGTCCAGATTACTGTCGATGAGGAATTGGTCGGCTCATCCTGGTACCGGTTTTATGGCACGTCCGCCGAGGCAGAGGGCTTCACGGTCGACGGCGGGCGTTTTTCAGAAAAGCTTGAGTTGGACGAGCGGCCCGCTTTTTTCGGCACCCACCCAATTCAGGCGGACGCCATGCATACCCACACCTATGACCTCTCAAAAGGTCCTGGGCGGCAGGAAATTCCGATGTTTTTGATGTGTTCCAACCATCACCGCGGCGCCGACGGGCCGGTGCTTTTGAAGCGCGATGGATTGGTCATGAATTTCATCGGCAAAGAAAAGATCACCGTTGCAGCGGGCACGTTCGACGCGCTCCATTTTCGTTTCGGCGATAATACCGATGATGATTACCAGGGATCCGACATCCACCCGCCCTATCATTCATGGGTAACGGCGGACGGCGACTATGTGCTTTTGAAGGCCCACTGCACCGGCTACATGCAGACCTATTACGAACTGACGGAATACGAAAAACGCGTAAATTATTTTTGAAGCGTGGGCGGGTTTTCGAATCAGGCGTGAAAATTCTTTACGAGAAATTCTTTTGCGTAATTGAGGCCGGCTTCGTCGATTGAATGGGGGAGTTCCGGCCTGATATGGGATTCGACGTTGAGGCCGGCGGTCAGCAACGACGACACCGCCTCATAATGCGAATCAACCGGCCCGATCGGGTCGGCGTCGCCGTGGATTAAAAGCAGCGGCGGCTTCGACGTCATCTCACTGGCGAGCGATGCGGGATCCACCAACGATCCCGAAAATCCGACCACCGCGGCAACCGCTTTGGGACGCCGCAGCGCAACGTGAAGCGACATCATGGTGCCTTGGCTAAAACCAACGAGAGCAAGCGCCTCTTCGTCGAGGCCATTACGCGCAAGTTCGGTATCGATAAAGGCGTTCAATATTGGTGCCGCAGTATCGACCCCGGCCCGAACCGACTCGGGTGTCTGTTCCTGAAACGAAAACCACTGGTACCCCACCGGCGCCATGTCACAGGCGAAAGGTGCATGCGGTGAAACAAAGGTCGCGTCCGGCAGGACAGCGGCAAATTGCGGAGCGAGTGCAAACAAATCGTTCCCATCAGCGCCCAAACCGTGCAGCAATATGACAAGCTGTTTTGCCGCCGCGCCCGATTGCGGGTGCAGGCGCGGGCCGTCAAACGTTGGAATTTCATTTTCAGACATGAAGCAACTAACCCTGTTTCTTGATCGGTCGAGACGTAGGGCGAATTAGTATTGAGCGCAACCATGGAAAATAAGAATCTTGTGACGAGACGGTATGCGTCGAGCCCGACGACACGGTTTGCGCCGAGCCCGACCGGGCGGCTTCATCTCGGGCACGCTTATAGTGCGCTGTTTGCCGAAGACGCAGCACGGCGGGAGGGTGGTCGGTTTTTGTTGCGTATGGAAGATATCGATGCGTCCCGCTGCCGGCCGGAATTCGCAGACGGCATCCTCGAAGACCTGCGATGGCTCGGCGTGAAATGGGACGGCGACATCCGCTATCAGTCAGATCATTTCGACGCCTACGCGAACGCGCTCGACAAACTCGAGAAACTTGGCCTGCTCTACCCGTGTTTTTGCTCACGAAAGGAAATCGCTGCCGAAATCGCAGGCAGCCGCTCGGCGCCACATCTTGAAATGAGTCGGTCCGCGCCGCATGCGGCCCCGCAGCTGAATGACACCAACTATATGAACTTTGGCCCGGATGGCCCGGTCTATCCCGGCACCTGTCGCGACCTGACGGCCGATGACGTGAAGGCGCGAAAGGCGGAAGGCAAATCCTACGCGCTTCGCCTCCGGATGGACCTCGGCATCCGTGCTGCGACCGAAATGTCCGGCGGCAAGCTCAGCTTTCAGGATCTGGAACAGGGAACGGTTATCGTCGACCCCCTGCCCTTTGGTGACGTCGTGCTCGCCCGCAAAGACACACCGACCTCCTATCATCTTGCCGTCACCGTCGATGACGCCGTGCAGGAGATAAATCTGATCACGCGCGGGCTCGATCTATTTTCGGCGACGCACGTTCATCGTCTTCTTCAGGCGGTATTGGACTTGCCGGTGCCAAATTATCACCACCACAAACTGATATTGGGCGATGACGGTAGACGGCTCGCAACCCGGTTCAAGGCCGCGACACTCGATGTGTTGAGAGCAGGTGGAAAATCCGCCGCCCAGATCCGGGACGAACTCGGCTTTGCGCCGTCAGGCGAGTCCTAGTTGCCGCCTGGTGGAATGCTGTCAGCGGCTGGCGTGGCGGGTGCCCGACTGAAGGCCGGACGCAATCCGACCAAAATCAGATAGATGATGATCGATGAAAGCGTAATCGACGACGAAATAATAACCATTGCGCTTTGGGTGCCGTCGTCAATCAACGACATCAACTGAATCGTGCCGAAGGATGTCGCCATCTGCACAAAACCAAATAAGGCGGCACCGGCTCCGGCGATTTCCGGATAGACGCTGATCGCGCCGGCCATTGAACTTGGAAACAGGATGGCCACGCCAAACGCCATCACCGTAATCGGGATGTAGAGCGCCAATATGCTGGGGTCCGACCCGAGGTTGAAAACCGCTAGGCCGACTGCCGAGATGGAGACGATGACAACGCCGACCGGAACCATGCGGTCGAGGCCAATGATGCCAGACAAGCGGCTCGCGACCACGGAACCGGAGACAAAGCCGAAAATTGGGATGGCCGAGAGCAACCCAAATTCGGTCGGCGAATAGTCGAGCATGTCGATAACGATGAACGGAACGCCGGCCATGAACGCAAACATGCCGCCGAATACAGCCGAGCCGGTCCAGACATAGCCATGAAAGGCGCGGGATTTAAGCAGCCGCCCGAAGCTTGTCAGCAGTTGCGAAAAACCGCTTTCCGTACTGGTGCCAATAAATTTGTTGGTTTCCGGCAGGCGCATCGCCGAAACCACTAAAATAATGACAGAAAATACCACGACCAGTGCAAACGATGCCTGCCACCCGTACCAGGTTTCGAGGAACCCGCCCATTAGCGGGGCCATTGCTGGCGCCGTGCCAATTGCAATGCCGACATAGGCCATGACTTTGACCGCATCTTCCCGCCCGTAAACGTCGCGGACGACGGCGCGGCCAATGATCGGACCTGCGCAAGCGCCGAGGCCCTGAATGAAGCGCATGGTGATGAGCATTTCGATCGACGTCGAAAATGTCGCGACAATTGACGCCACCACAAAAATGCTAAGCCCAAGGATCAGCAGCGGCCGGCGGCCATAGCGATCAGAAAGCGGGCCATAGACCAGCTGGGCGAAGGCAAAGGCCAGCATATAAACGCTGATCGTTGTCAAGATCGCCGCAGAGTCGGTGCCGAAATAGTCGGCCATCGCTGGCATCGACGGGCTGTAGATGTTGGTCGCGACGTGACCGAGCGCAATCAGGCCGGCAATAAAGAAGACGAAGACAGCGGGGTGAAATGGAAGTTTCGTAGATGGAGGCATATTCGGTGACATATTCGGTGGCATGTTCGGTCGGAATGGCAGGGGTGATGTACTGCGCGCAGGGGCGCCGCAATCAGCTACGTTCCTTTGACAAAGGGGAGGCCCATTTGGAGCCGATACCTCATTCTAAACCGATACGGTTAATCTGCAAAGAACGGGGGGTTATTGGGGAATATAGGGAGCAAAGGTTAAGGAATTTCGGGGCCGTGGCTGGAGAAATTGCAGCAGTGCCGGGCCATCGAGGCCCACCGCCACATTTCAATTGTCGCGAACCATGCGGCGATCCATTATGAAGGCGCGCCAATTGGCATCGTTGTAGGCGCTCGAACGACATACACCCTTTTGGCGAAAGACAGGCAATCCCATCGTTACCATCCTTCCCTATCTGATTGGCGTCGCGCTGTTTTCCGTCATTGCTGTTCTGGCGATGGGCCTGGTGTCGATGGTCCGCGGTGGTGATTTCAATAAGAAATACGGAAACCGGCTGATGCAGGCACGGATCGCGACCCAGGCGATCACCGTCCTTCTGCTGATCTTGTTCTATTTCGTGCGAGAGGGCTGATGGTCAAACTCGACCGCATCTACACCCGCGGCGGCGACAAGGGCGAAACCTCCGTGTCCGGCGGCGGGCGGCTTGCCAAGGACTCAGCCCGGATCGAGGCGATTGGCGATATCGACGAAACCAATGCGATGATTGGTCTCGCGCGTATTCACTCGAAAGAACTCGCTCAATACCATGAGACCGCTGAACCGGACGCCATGCTTGGCCGCATCCAGGATGATCTTTTTGATCTCGGCGCCGACCTCGCCAGCCCCGACATGAAATCGGACGGCGCGCTTCGCATAGTCGAGACGCAGGTGATCCGGCTCGAGAACGAAATTGACGCCCTTAATGAGAACCTCGCCCCCCTAACCTCATTCATTTTGCCGGGGGGATCGGAGGCGTCTGCGGCGCTCCATGCGGCGCGCACCGTCTGCCGCCGGGCTGAACGCCGAGTGGTCACGCTCGGTAAGACTGAAGCCCTCAACCCGGCTGCGCTTAAATACATCAACCGGTTGTCCGACCATTTGTTCGTTCTCGCTCGGCATCTGAATGGGGACGGGAAGGCCGATATCCTCTGGCGACCGGGCGCAAACCGTTGATTTAGGCGACCTTAAACGCGCTGATACCGCACCTCAGCACCGCGTTGACACTGCGTTGACGCCGCGTTGAAACCGCGTTGACACCCCTGTGGCATCGCCCTATTTTGCGCTGCAGCAAAATCGGAGCCCGCGGCGACGTTCCACCGGGGACAGGCCTGCCGGACGCCCAGCACGCTCAGGAGATCCTTGCCAATGAAGTTGCTTGTCGCGGTAAAGCGCGTCGTGGATTACAACGTCAAAATCCGCGTGAAAGCTGACGAATCGGGCGTTGAGCTCGCCAACGTCAAGATGTCGATGAACCCGTTCGACGAAATCGCTGTCGAAGAAGCGGTCCGCCTGAAAGAGGCCGGAACCGCCACCGAAATCATCACGGTTTCGATGGGCCCGGCCCAATGTCAGGAAACCATCCGGACATCGCTCGCCATGGGCGCCGACCGCGGCATTCATGTCAAAACCGATGACGAATTGCAGCCGCTGGCGGTCGCCAAATTGCTGAAAGCCATCATCGACGAGGAAAAACCCGATCTCGTCATCCTCGGCAAACAGGCGATCGACGACGACAGCAACCAGACCGGACAAATGCTGGCCGGGCTTCTCGGTTGGGCGCAGGGCACATTTGCTTCGAAGATCGAATTCGACGGCGACAAAGCCAAAGTGACGCGCGAAGTGGACGGCGGGTTGGAGACGATCTCAATTCAGATGCCGGCCATCGTGACCACGGATTTGCGCCTCAACGAACCCCGCTACGCGTCGCTGCCAAACATCATGAAAGCAAAGAAAAAGCCGATTGATGAAAAGGCACCGGGCGACTACGGCGTCGATACCGCGCCGCGCCTCACAACCCTGAAGGTGACCGAGCCGCCAAAACGAAGCGCCGGCATCAAGGTTGCCGACGCGGCTGAGCTTGTCGCCAAATTACGCGAAGAAGGAGTGATCACATGAGTGCGCTGGTAGTTGCTGATCACGACAATGCGGAACTTAAACCGTCGACACTGAATGCCGTCACCGCCGCGCTCGCGCTCGACGACGATGTCCATATATTGGTTGCGGGCGCGGATTGCGCCGCTGTTTGTGACGCCGCAGCAAAAGTCGCGGGTGTATCGAAAGTTCTGGCAGCGGATGATGCGATTTACGCACACGGCCTCGCCGAGGCGGTGGCGCCGCTGATCGTCGGCCTTGCCAGCAACTATGTCGCCGTTCTCGCACCGGCAGCAACGTCGGGCAAAAACATTATGCCGCGTGTCGCTGCACTCTTGGATGTCGCGCAAATTTCAGACATCGTTGAGGTGGTTTCGGCCGATACGTTTGTGCGCCCGATTTATGCCGGCAACGCAATGGCGACGGTGCAATCAAGCGATGCGATCAAGATCATCACCGTTCGCGGCACAGCCTTTGCCGCTGCCGAAACGACCGGCGGTAGCGCTGCGGTTGAAGCGACCCCCACTGCGGAAGCACAGGGGCTCTCTGAATTTTTGGGCCAGGAACTTTCGAGTTCCGAACGCCCCGAACTCACCAGCGCCGGGATCATTATTTCGGGTGGTCGCGGCATGCAGTCGGGTGAAAATTTTGTGCTTCTAGAGAAGGTCGCCGACCTTCTCGGTGCCGCCGTTGGGGCAAGCCGGGCTGCGGTCGATTCAGGGTTCGTGCCGAATGATTATCAGGTCGGCCAGACCGGCAAGATTGTCGCCCCCGATCTTTACATTGCGGTTGGCATCTCCGGCGCCATTCAGCATCTCGCCGGGATGAAGGACAGCAAGGTCATCGTCGCCATCAACAAGGACGAAGATGCACCGATCTTTCAGGTGGCCGACTACGGCATTGTCGGCGATTTATTCAAAATTGTGCCGGAACTCGAAGCCGAACTTGGCAAGTCCTAAAAGGAACCGGCTTGAACAACATTAATATGAACATTGACTCCAAAGTGGGTGATTCCAAGGACGGTGACACAAAGGCGGGCGCCAGCATTCCGGTAATCCGCAACGTCGGCATTGTCGGCGCGGGCCAAATGGGTTCGGGCATCGCCCATGTCTGTGGCCTCGCCGGATACGACGTTATCTTGACGGACATCGCGCAGGAACCGCTCGACAAGGCGATGGGCGCGATTGACCGCAACCTTGGCCGCCAGGCCGGGCGCGGGCGCATCACCGAAGAACAGAAAGCCACCGCCATCGGCCACATCACCACCGCCGTCGGCATGGACGCGTTGGGCGACGTCGATATCGTCATCGAAGCGGCGACCGAAAACGAAGACATCAAACGCCAGATCCTGATCGACCTCTGCACCAAGGTTCGGCCCGATACCATTCTCGCGACCAACACATCTTCGATCAGTGTGACGCGCCTTGCCGCCGTTACCGACCGGCCGGGACGTTTTATCGGCATGCACTTTATGAATCCGGTGCCGATGATGAAGTTGGTCGAACTGATCCGCGGCATTGCGACCGAACCCGATGTGTTCGAAGCCGTGCGCCAACTTGCCGTCAGTCTCGACAAGACCCCCGCGGCAGCCGAAGACTTTCCTGCTTTCATCGTCAACCGCATTCTGATGCCGATGCTGAACGAGGCGATCTACACATTGTACGAAGGCGTCGGCACTGTTGAATCGATTGATACGTCGATGAAGCTCGGCGCCAATCATCCGATGGGGCCGCTCGAACTCGCCGATTTCATTGGCCTCGATACGGCGCTCGCAATTATGCAGGTGCTTTACGAAGGACTCGCCGATACCAAATACCGGCCGTGTCCGTTGCTGGTAAAATATGTCGAAGCCGGTTGGCTTGGCCGGAAATCAGGCCGCGGCTTTTACGACTATTCCGGCGATACACCGGTTCCGACTCGGTAAGGGACACTCGATCGAGCCCATCAGCCAGGCGCGGCGTTCGACCGGTGGCGAGCGAATTGCCTCGCCGGTAGTTCCGAAAAACCGATCCCATTCTTGGCAGAATTCTGCCGTTTTACCCTTATGGCAAAATTGAATCGGCGCGGAAGAGTAAAAAATATTTGATATAAAGTCAAAGATACCTTACATACTCCTGTGTCAACAATATTTGACATAGGAGAGGCAAATGCCCGCCAACGAAAAAAGCGCTTGGACCATGGTCGTTGTCACGATCGGCGTTTATGGAATCTACCTCGCCATCATTCTTGGCCGCGCTGAAAACCTTCCATTCGTCGACGTGCCCTATGTCGCAACGATGTTGTGGTCAATGGGCGCCTTTATCCCGGCAGCGATTCTTGGCCATATTGTACTCAGTATTGCCACTTACAAATCTCCCGAAGACTTCAAAAAGGATGAACGCGACCGCATGATTCATCGGTTGAGCGAATACAGCGCCCATTCGATGGTCTCCATCGGCGGTGCGGCGGCGCTCTTCATGGCGATGGCCGAGGTCAATCATTTCTGGATCGCCAATGCGATGTTCCTCGCCTTTTCGCTCTCGTCGCTATATTCAGCGGCACGAAAGATCGTCGCTTACCGTCGCGGTTTCGCCCAATGGTGAAGCCCACCAAAGTTACAAACGCGCTTCGCTCGCTCAGGTTCGCCGCCGGCGAAATGACGCAAGCGGATTTGGCGAAAAAGCTCGGCGTAACCCGTCAGACAATTATTGCCATCGAGCAAGGGCGTTACTCACCTTCGCTTGAAATGGCGTTTCAGATTGCCCAAATATTTAATGTGCCGCTCGACGAAGCATTCCAGTACCCGCCTACCGAACGGACAAGCGGAGATGATGATGGCCAAATCTAATAGATTCTGGGACAAGCTTTCCAGGCGCTACGAGAAAAGCCCGGTTGCCAACGAAGCCGCTTATCAGAAAAAGCTAGAAATCACCCGCGGTTTTCTAAAACCGGAGATGGAGATTTTGGAGTTCGGCTGCGGCACCGGCACCACCGCGGTCGCCCACGCGCCGTACGTCAAACATATTCAGGCGATTGACTTCTCGTCGAAGATGCTGGAATTCGACAAGGCCAAAGCCGCGGCGGCCAAGGTCGAAAACGTCACCTTCGAGCATGCCAGCATCGACAAATTCAGCGTCGGCGATGAAACATTCGATGTCGTGCTCGGCCTCAGCATTCTGCACCTGCTGAAAAACAAGGAAGACGTCATCGCCAAGGTGCACAAGATGCTGAAACCGGGCGGCGTCTTTATTTCCAACACGGTTTGCATCGGCAATACCATGAAGTTTTTCAGTTTCATTGCGCCGATAGGAAAGTCCTTTGGCGTGCTGCCGGTGCTCAACATTTTCACGACCAAGGAACTGGAAACCAGCGTGACGGCGGCCGGTTTTGAGATCGAGCAGCTGTGGCAGCCCTCCAAAAAGAGTGCCGTGTTTATCGTGGCCAAAAAGCGCGCCTAAGCGCGACATCCTCGCGAGGAAGGCCCCTTCCTGGTTGCCAGACAGCTGCGCAACGGCTTGTCTTGGAAGAAACGCGTAGAATTATGCCTTGAACGTATTAAATACGTTTAATACGTTGACATAATGACGCATAACGCGTATTTCCCGGCCCATGAATCAGGCAGAACACATAATTTCGAAGTTTGGCGGGCTGGCGGCGTTATCGCGGGCGCTCGGCCACAAGCACCCGACCACCGTCCAGGGCTGGAAGGAACGCGGCGTCATCCCCGCGCGCCAGCAGGCAGACGTGCTGGCGGCAGCACAGGAATTGGGGCTTGCGCTCTCGCCGGAAGACTTTTTTGCTGATGACGCTGGGGCGGGGGGCGAGATTGAAACCGCAGCACCGGCACCAGCGACGGGCGGCCCGTCGCCTTCGGACATTTCACCGCGTGCCTCATCCGGCGGAATTACGGCAGGTGTCGCGTCGCCTTCGGCGAACAAAATGTGGGGCGGTCGGTTTGCCCAAGGCCCGGCCGAAGTCATGCAGACGATCAACGCCTCAATCGGATTTGATCAGCGGCTTTATGCTCAAGACCTTGAGGGGTCGCGCGCCCACTGCCGCATGTTGATGGCGCAGGACATCATCACCGAACACGACGGCGGCGCCATCCTTTCCGGCCTCGACATTATCGAAAGTGAAATCGAGGCGGGAAATTTCAATTTCGATCCGATCTACGAAGACATTCACATGAACATCGAGGCGCGGCTTTCGGATCTTATTGGCGCGCCGGCGGGACGGCTCCACACCGCGCGGTCGCGGAACGATCAGGTTGCAACGGACTTGCGCCTTTGGGTGCGGGACGAAATCGACGTGCTGGATGCCGGCCTCCGTGACCTGCTGGTGGCAATCACCGATCAGGCCGATGCCCATTCGGATGCGATCATGCCGGGCTTCACCCACCTACAACCGGCGCAACCGGTGACGTTTGGCCACCATTTGATGGCTTACGCCAACATGTTTGACCGCGACCGGGGCCGGCTTCGGGATGCGCGGACCCGCGTCAATGAAATGCCGTTGGGTGCGGCCGCGCTGGCTGGGACTTCTTTCAAGATTGACCGGAATGCCACCGCAGCGGCGCTCGGATTTGACCGGCCGATGGCGAATTCCCTCGACGCGGTGTCTTCGCGGGACTTTGCGCTCGAGTTTCTCGCCGCCGGTTCGGTGTTGTCGATCCATCTTTCGCGCCTCGCGGAAGAGCTGGTGCTGTGGTCGAGCCCGGCGTTTGGCTTTGTCGCGCTTTCGGATTCGTTCAGCACCGGATCATCAATCATGCCGCAGAAGCGCAACCCCGATGCGGCCGAACTGGTGCGGGCAAAATCGGGCCGCGTGATCGGCGCCCTCACCGGACTTTTGGTCGTGCTCAAAGGTCTTCCGCTCGCCTACGCCAAGGACATGCAGGAAGACAAGGAGCCCGTGTTCGATGCGGCCGATACTTTGCGCGCCGCCATTGCCGTGATGACCGGCATGATCATCGACATGAAAACGGACCGGGCCGCCATGCGGGCCGCCGCAGGGGCGCGGTTTGCAACGGCTACAGACCTTGCCGACTGGCTTGTCCGGGTGCTCAACATGCCGTTCCGCAATGCTCATGAAGTGACCGGGCGGATTGTCGCGCTGGCCGAAAGCCGAGGCCTCGAACTCGACGGGCTGACACTCGCCGATTATCAAGGTATTGAGCCCGGTATCACCAAAGACGTTTTCGCGGTATTGGGAATAGATAATTCAATTGCCAGCCGGACAAGTTTTGGCGGCACCGCGCCGGTCCGGGTGCGCGAGGCGATTGCGGAATTTAGAAAGAAACTGTAATGAGACGCGCGATTATTACATTGTTGATTGGCTTGGCGCTGGTGGTAAGCGTTTCTGCCTGCGGAAAAAAAGGCCCGCTGGAACCGCCGCCATCTGAGCAGGAAGACACCGCGTAAACGGGCCGGAGTAACTCGTGGATAATTTTACCTATCGGGACGGGCAGCTGTTTGCCGAAGACGTGGCCCTAGCCGATTTGGCGGACGACGTCGGCACGCCGTTTTTCTGTTATTCGAGCGCAACAATGGTGCGCCATTACCGGGTGCTGGCCGATGCCTTTCACGGTTTGGACACGCGCATTTTTTATGCGGTCAAAGCAAATTCGAACCTTGCGGTCATTCGGACACTTAGCCGCGAAGGGGCCGGGGCCGATGTGGTGTCCGAAGGCGAAATCCGCCGCGCTTTGGCAGCGGGCGTCGCACCGGACGCGATCGTCTTTTCCGGTGTCGGCAAAACTCAGTCAGAAATGGCGATGGCCATTGAAGCCGGGGTTCTACTATTCAATGTCGAATCGGAACCGGAGCTCAACGCCTTAAGCGAAGTGGCGGCGAGCCGAAATGCCACCGTCGATATGGCGATCCGCATCAACCCCGATGTCGATGCCGGAACGCCTGACAAGATCTCGACCGGCCGGAAAGGCGACAAGTTTGGCATCGCCTGGCCCGAAGCGCGCAGCGTTTACGTGGACGCCGCCAAAATGCCAGGCATTAATGTCGCCGGTGTCGCCTGCCATATCGGCAGCCAGATACTTGATCTCACGCCCTACAAAAGTGCGTTTGAGATTGCCGCCGGTGCGGTCAGTGCGCTTCGCGAAGACGGCCACACGATCACTCGGCTCGATCTCGGCGGCGGTTTAGGCGTGCCTTATGACAATGAAGTACCGCCGTCCCCTGCTGACTACGGCAAAATGGTGCGGAATATTTGCGGCGATCTCGGCGTCACCATCATGCTGGAACCGGGACGGGTTCTGGTCGCCAACGCGGGCGTCTTCGTCATGCGCGTGATTTACGTCAAAGAGACACCGGGCGGGACATTTTACGTGGTCGACGGGGCGATGAATGATCTTGTTCGCCCGACCCTTTACGACGCCCACCACACCATCATACCGGTAACGGAACCCTTGGAAAGTGCGCCGTTGAAGGCCGTCGATGTGGTTGGCCCGATCTGCGAAAGCGGCGATATTCTCGCCCAAAACCGGGACATGCCGCCCGTGGTCGCGGGAGATTTACTCGCGATGCGGACCGCAGGTGCTTACGGTGCGGTAATGTCGTCCACCTACAATAGCCGTCTTCTTGTCCCGGAAGTTCTGGTCAAGGACGGCAATCATGCCATCGTCCGGGCGCGGCCGAGCTACGACGATCTTTGGCGCGACGAACACATGCCGGACTGGTGCGGCGACTGAGGATATGTAACCGATGACCGATGCCCAAAATCGAGGGTTTGGTTGGCGTCTCGGCGGCGCCCGGCTCGCGTTATTTTGGGAACGGCTGTGGCCATCGTTCTGGCCGCTGTTCGGCGTGGCGATGGCGTTTGTCGCGATTTCGCTGCTTGAGGTTTGGACGCTTTTTCCGGGTTGGCTGCACGCCACGTTGTTGGCGCTGTTTGCGATCAGCGGCATCGCCTCTCTGATTCTGCCGTTTCGCCGCATCGTTTGGCCGAAAGCAGAAGAAGCCCGGCGGCGTCTAGAGACGGAAAGCGGATTAAGTCACCACCCGCTGACGACAGTGACCGATCAGCTTGCCGGTCTGGCAGATTCTGATACCGATCCGCTGACTGCAGCCCTTTGGGATGAACATCAGCGACGGGCGCGGCGCTCGCTTCGGTTCCTGCGCATCGGATTGCCGAAGGCAGGCTGGCTGAAAGTTGACCCCTGGGGCATTCGGGCAGCACTCGCGCTATTACTTGTGATCGGATTCGTCTCGACGGGTACCGATTCAGAGCGGCGGCTGCTCGACGCGTTCCGCCCCGGCATCGCCTTTGGCAGCCAAATCCCGGCCGAGCTCGATGCCTGGATCACACCGCCCGAATACACTGGCCTCGCGCCCGCTTTCCTGACAACCGCCACAGAAAACGGCGGCGTTATCCGGGTGCCGGAAGGCAGCACATTTTTCGCCCGCATCCACGGCGGCAAAGGTCTGCCGCAACTGCGGTCGGGCGCCGGCTCCCCCGCAAATACGATTGCCGACTTCAACGTTCTCGACGAACTCAATTATGAGATTGAGAAAACGCTCGATACAGAAACCCAGATTTCCATTATTCAAAATGAGGAATTTCTCGGCGTCTGGCCGCTTGAAATCATTCCCGATCTCGCACCGGAAATCGCCTTCCATGAAGAACCGGTTGCAAGTGCGCGTTTTGCCCTTCGACTGGCTTATGCGGCCAGCGACGATTACGGCGTGGATACAATCAGCGTTCGCATTCAACGTGCCGATACGGAGGAGATCTTCGATTTTGAACTTCCGATCCCGACCCGCCGTCGCGACAGGATTACCAACGCCAGTTTTCACGATCTAACACCGCACCCGTGGGCCGGACTGCCGGTATTCATTTCACTTTCCGCAGTCGACGAGATCGGCCAGGTCGGGAACAGCGAGCAAATCGAAATGATTTTGCCGGAGCGCGACTTCCGGCATCCGGTCGCCCGCGCCATTATCGATCAACGGCGCGTCCTTGCGCTCCGCCCGGCACGCCAACTCCAGGTGGCGTCTGCGCTCACCCGAATATTGGCGGAACCCGCGCGTTACTACGACGATACCGTTGCATTCCTTTCGCTACGCTCAGCCATCTGGCGGCTCGTTAATCTCGAGCAAACCCCGGAAATTCTCGACGAGGTCGTTTCCGTGCTTTGGGATACGGCGCTTCGCATTGAGGACGGCGAGCTGAGCCAAGCGGAAGCGGCACTGCGCGCCGCCCAGGACGCAATGCTGGACGCATTGGCGCGAGACGCACCCGATTCAGAGATTGATCAACGCATTGCCGAACTTCGCGAAGCGCTAAACCGGTTCCTGCAGGAACTAGCCGAACGCGCCCTCGCCGATAGCCGGAACGATTCAGGCGACCAGGAACCGATTGACCCGAGCCAGCTTCTCGGCGCGCAGGATTTGCAGGACCTACTCGACCGCGCGCAGGAATTAAGCCGCGCCGGCGCACGGGACGCGGCGCGTGAGCTGTTGTCGCAACTTCGGGAAATGCTGGAAAACCTGCGCGACGGCATTCAGCCGGGACAACGCGGTGATCAGGATTTTGCCAACGAGGCGCTCTTAAACGAACTCAATGAATTGCTGCGCGGCCAGCAGGAACTGCTCGATGACACCTTCCGCCGTTCGCAACAGGGCCAACGCAACGAAGGCGACGGCGAACCAGGCGAAAGCCAGCAGGGGCGACGACGTCAGGGCTCCGGCGGGCCAAGTGATTTGGAATCGCTCGCCGACCGCCAGGAACGGCTGCGCCGCATGCTCGGCAGCCTGATGCAGCAATTGGGTGATAGCGGCATTGGTATTCCGGACCCGCTGGGACGTGCTAAACGTTCGATGAAAGAGGCCTTCCTCGCCCTTGAAGCAAAACGGCCACGCGAAGCAACCGGGCCGCAAACCAACGCGCTCGACCAGTTGCGCGACGGCGCCGGACAGGTGATCCGCAATATGATGGAAGCCTTAAGTCAGGAACTGGGGTTCGATGACGGACCCGGTGATTTCCGCCGCATTGGCCGCGATCCCTTTGGCAGACCACAGGCGGGTTATGGGCCGATCGACGACGACAGTGTGAAAATACCCGACCAACTCGATGTGCAGCGCGCCCGCGAAATCTTACGCGAACTCTACCGCCGTGCCGGGGAACGGAAGCGACCGCTGTTTGAGCGGGACTATATCGAACGTCTGCTGCGGCGTTTTTAGACCCAGCCGACAGCGTCAGGCTTGCGCGGTGCCGTCGCGGCGCCACCGCCGCGCCAATGCCAAACCAATGCCAAACCTAATTAGTAGGTCTGTATCTTTTTTCGCACCGAAAGACGATGCATCAATTTTCGCTGCGCAGCATCGGGAAAGTCTGAAAGTAAAATCACGTTTTTTTCGATCAGCACATTGACCAGATCTTCGAGGACCTGCAGCAGCTCCGCGTCACTGGTCGCCAAATAGGCCCGTAATGCGGGTTCGCCGCCGCCTTCGGTGATGAAGGCGATGAGTTCCGGATCTTCCTTGTAGATGGCTTCGGTTGCGTCGCCTTCCGGTTCGGTGACGACCCGGTTGATGTTGCCGTCAATGTCACGGGATACATATCGCACAGTAGGCTCCGGCTTCGCTTTCTCTGAATGCGAAACGCCTCCCCAAAACACGGGCGCCCAATCGACAAAGCTGAAGTGGGACAAGTCTCGCCGAATTTGATTAACAAAGGAACCGCAGGTCGGCGGATTTGAGCGCGAAGCCGGAAGGCCAGGTGGATTCAGTCGGCGAGCGCAGCGTCAACAGCGGCGATTAATTCTGTCTTGTCAAAAAGGCTTTGACAAAATTCCGGTGACGAGGCTCGACATGCCGTCGGCCCGCGCCCGTTCATCGGCATGGCCGGTCATAAGCAGGAACCGCACACGGGGAAAGGCCTGTTCGACTTTGAGAGCGAGCGATATTCCGTCGAGCACCGGCATCCGAATATCGGCCAGCACCAAATCGTAGGCGGTAATTTCAAGCGCCCGCAGCGCTTCCGCCCCATTCGCAACGGATGTCGTCGCGTGGCCGGCATCGTTCAGCAATCGCGAGCACAATTTGGCGATTGCCGGTTCGTCATCTGCAATCAGAATATTTGGCACAATCAATTCCCGGCGATCAGGCCGTTTCCATTACGCCAATAAAGGGGAGCTCGCGAAAATAATGGGCGTAGTCGAGTCCGTACCCGACGACAAATTGGTCGGGGCAGTCGAAGCCAACAAAATCGGCCTCGATTGCGACTTTTCGTTTGTTCTTCTTGTCGAGCAGAACACAGGCCGAAACCGATTCCGCGCCGCGGTCGATCAACATGGTTTTGGCAAACGATAAGGTGCGACCAGATTCAAGTATGTCATCAACCAGGATCACCGGCCGGCCGGCAATGCGATCAGAAATGTCATGGACAATATCGACGCGGCCGAAACTCTCGGTCGCCTCGCCGTAACTCGAAAGCGAGAGAAAATCGATCTGCGGCGAGAGCCCGGCTGAATGAAGGGCGCGAATGAGATCGGCCGAAAATACGAAGCTACCCTTGAGAATGGCAATCAGCAGGACATTCTGGTTGGAGGCCGCCGCGATTTCCTTGCCGAGTTCACCGACGCGGACAGCAATCCGCGCCTCCTCAAAAAGCGGTCGAACTGTACCTTCAGGCTTCACACAAATACTCCTGCAGAATGGGAAGCGACGGGGCCGCCGTTATCCTTCGAAGACGAAGACGCGAAGTTGATTTCCATTGTCGGGCGGATCTTCGACCGTTGTCGAAAATGTCGCAGTCTCACCCGGCTCGAGCATCGGCACCGGTGCCGGGATCGACCAGGAATAGACAACCCGTTCACGGACATCGAGTAGCAGGCCGCGGAGTTCAGTAACCGGCGTGGCCGCGTCGGAGTGATTGATGATTTCACCGGTGACATCCAGCGCAATGCCGTCTTCAGTGCGGCGCTTCGCACCGCGAATATTGATGACTTCAAGGCGGATTTCTCTTGCCGGCACGAGCCCGACCATTTCGTAAATTTGTGCAGCCGGCGCCCATATTTCCGTGATTTGGGTTCGTCCGAAAAAACCACCGGCGAGAACAATGAGGACCACGGCGACAAGAGTTCCCCAGGCAATAACGATTTTCTTGCCGCTTTTTCGCGGGGCGGCGGCTTTGCGACGTATATCGCGGCGGCGCGCGGCACGGACTTCGAGCTCGGCATCAAAATCAGGGATTTCGTCTGGAACGTCGGAATCGAGGTCGGATTCGGGCGAGGCGAGGGGATCAGGCTTTTTCGTTGCCGCAGGGGCCGGCGCGACGGTGGCTGCAGGCGCGACGGTGGCTGCAGGCGCGACAGGGGCTACAGGCGCGACAACGGGTTCGGGCGCATGGATATCGTCCGGTGGACGTTCGGTCCAGGTATGTTTGCACTTGGCACACCGAAGGGCGCGACCGTTCGGCATGAGTACTTTTGGATCGAGATCAAAGTGCGTATCGCACTGAGGACAACTAACAATCATGCCAATATTATTGATTTGAAAGCTGAATCCTTATAGGGGTTTGATGGTATCGACGCAAGCCGGAGCGCCCGTTCTTGCGCTGCAGGATTGAAGGCGGGGCATTACCGGATGGCCTCGATTTGAGTTGGGGAAGGACCTGATCAGCGGCCTTGGTGACGGGGCCCGGTCCAATAGACGAGCGGCAAAAGTCGCGGAAAGCCAGTACCGCATGGTGCGATTCGAGAATGTTGGCATGCGCTACGGCGTCGGGCCCGAAGTCCTAAGCGATATCGACTTCAGCCTGAAGCCGGGCAGCTTCCACTTTCTGACCGGGCCAAGCGGCGCCGGCAAAACATCGCTATTGCGGCTGATGTATCTCGCGCACCGGCCGTCGCGAGGTCGAATCGGCATGTTTGGCCGCAATATTACCAAATTGAAGCGCCGCGCCCTGCCCGCACTGCGGCGGCGCATCGGCGTTGTATTTCAGGACTTCCGGTTGCTGGACCATCTGACGGCGCTGGAAAATGTCGCACTACCGCTCCGCATTGCCGGTGCGCGAAAGGACGAGATTGAAAAACATGTCTCTGAACTTCTCGACTGGGTCGGCCTGGAAAAGCAGATTCATGCACGGCCGCCGACGCTTTCCGACGGTGAAAAACAGCGAGTGGCCATTGCCCGCGCGGTGATCGGGCGCCCCAGCCTGCTGCTCGCCGACGAGCCGACCGGCAATATCGATCCCGATCAGGGGCTCCGCATTCTTCGTCTGTTTGACGAGCTCAACAAGATTGGCACCACCGTCCTGATCGCGACACACGACCGCGGATTGGTGAGCCGGTTCGGGCGACCTGAGCTTCATTTGGAAGAAGGCGCGCTCACTTTCCGACCGGGGCTTGTCGCCGATGTGCCAAATGAGACGGCAAAAGGTGCGCCCACAACTCCAGAACCCGCTGCAACACCAAAAGCTTCCACTGCAAAGACGGCCTGAACAAATATGGCGCAGAAATACGATCTCTTTTTTCGCCAGGCCGCGTCGGGGCGGTTTGTGCCGCTGATCATTGGCGCGATGGTTTATCTCGCCGCTCTCGCCCTCGCCGGGTCGATGGCGATAGGTCAAGTGATTGAAACCTGGAGCGAAGATCTCCGCGGCACCCTGACAGTGCAGATACCGGCGGGAGACCCGGCGGCGGGCGGTGCCAGCGCACAAATCAATTCGGCGCTCAGTATTCTGCTGGAAACGCCCGGTGTCGATTGGGCCGAACCGGTGCCAGTCGATGACATCAATTCTTTGTTGCGACCGTGGTTCGGGGAAGCGGGCGTGCCGGATGATTTACCGCTACCGGCGTTGATCGAGGTGCAGTTGCTGCCCGGTGCCGAACTTGATGCGGCAAAACTTGGGCAACATCTCGATCAAGCCGTGCCGGACGCGATTCTTTTTGATAATGGCGCGTGGCTGCAGCACCTCGTGCGGTTCGCGCGATCGGTGCAGTGGGTCGCCGGCATTGTCGTGGCCCTGGTCGGCGGCACCGCAATTGCAATCATCGTCTTTGCCACACGGGCCGGACTTTCGGTTCACCGCCGAACGATTGAATTGCTGCATACAATTGGCGCCAAGGACGGCTATATCGCCCGGCAGTTTCAATATCATTCGCTGCGGCTCGGATTCGCCGGTGGTATTCTCGGCCTCGCGATTGCCACCGTGACATTAATTGTACTCGCGATTCTCGCGGAGCAAGCCGGTGCCGGCATGTTGCCAAAAATGAGCCTGACTTGGGAACACCTGATCGTCCTTGGAATCCTGCCGGTGGCGAGCGCTTTGATCGCCACGCTGACCGCGCGCGCCATCGTCATGCGGGCGCTACGGGAGATGCCGTAAACATGTTGGTTCTTCTGGACCGGGACGGCGTTCTCAACCTTGATCGCCCGGAATCGGTGCGCAGTCCCGATCAATATGAGCCCATCCCCGGCGCTGCTGAAGCGGTCGCACGGCTAAACCAGACCGGACACAAGGTTGCGCTCGTCACCAATCAGGCGGTCGTCGGGCGCGGCGACATCGACAAGGCGATGCTGGAATCGATCCACGTGAAAATGGCCGAAGTTTTGGCAACGGCGGGCGCCCATCTTGACGATGTTCATGTCTGCACAGATCCACCGGGTTCGGCGACCGGCCGCCGCAAGCCCGGACCCGGCATGTTGCGCGAAGCAATGGCGGATCTTGATTTTGCGGCAGACGATACGATCATGATCGGTGATGCACTTCGCGATTTGCAGGCGGCGTCGGCAGCAAACGTAAAAAGCATTCTGATCCGGACCGGCAAGGGCAAAGAGACCGAGGCGAACGGGTATGGCGCCGCCGCGCCACCGGTTGCGATCGTTGATGAACTAAAAGATGCGGTTGATTTTGTATTGAGCGAAGGCTCATGAATAAGAGGAGCGAAGGCTCATCAAAAAAATGAGCGAAAGCGCATGACCCGCCCACGTCGCGCGCGCTGGCCGGCCCGGCTGGTTTTGCTTTTGATCCTGCTGTGGATCGGCTCGGTATTGTGGTTTGGCGCCATTCTGCCGCGTCAGGTCAGCGACCAGATCCGCGGCACCGATGCGATTGTGGTTCTCACCGGCGGCGGCGAGAGGATCGGCACCGGGCTTGATCTTCTCGGCAATGGGTTCGCTAAGAAACTTTTTATTTCGGGCGCAAACCAGCAGACGGCAGCGCCGACGATTCGCAATCTTCGCGCGCGATCCGACCTGTTTGATTGCTGCGTGGTGGTCGGCTTTGAAGCGACCAACACCGCCGGCAATGCGATTGAAACCGCCGTCTGGATGCAGGGCGAAGGGTATTTGAGCCTGCGTGTTGTCACCGCCGCCTATCACATGCCGCGCAGTATCCTGGAATTTGAGCGCGCCATGCCGGAAATGGAAATCATCCCGCACCCGGTGTTTCTCGTGGCACTACCGCTTGATCAATGGTGGCGAAGCCCACGCGCGATGACACTGATCGCCGGCGAATCATTTAAATACTGGATGGCCTGGGTCCGCGCCGGAATTATTGGCGTTCCGGCGGAACGGCGGCCGGTTAAGGCCAACACTACGCCGGAAAAATAAGCAGCCATTATTTCATGAATATCCCTTCTGGATTGGCGCTGTGATTTTTGTCCGCTCGCTTTTGTTCAACATCTGGTTTTGGAGTTGGACCACCGTTCTCAATCTGATTTACCTGCCGGCGCTGGCCCTTCCCTGGTGGGCAACGGTTAGCGGCCAGCGTAATTGGGCGCGCGGCATAATCTGGATGATGCCGCTGATCGCCGGAATCAGAATCGAGATTCGTGGCCGCGAGAACCTGCCCAAAGGTGCGGTGATGATCGCGTCGAAACACCAATCCGCCTGGGACACATTAATCTGGCATGTGATAACCGACGATCCGGCGCTGGTGATGAAGAAGGAGCTGCTATCGATCCCGGTCTATGGCTGGTATTGCCGCAAATCGCGGATGATTCCGGTTGACCGCGAAGGCGGCCGGAAGGCCTTAAAGAAGATGGTGGCCGCCGCCAACGCCGCCAAGGACCTCGCCCGCCCGATCATCATTTTTCCGCAAGGGACGCGCGTCGCGCCGGGCGCAGACGCACCCTACCTGCCGGGCGTCGCGGCACTTTACCGGCAGCTTGATCTGCCGTGCGTGCCGGTCACGCTCAACTCCGGATACTTCTGGGGGCGGAACGCATTTACACGCCGGCCCGGCACCATCGTTCTTGAATATCTCGAACCGATCCCGGCGGGATTGAAACGAAAAGAGTTTATGGAAATTCTCGAGACCCGGACCGAAGCGGCGAGCGCCAAACTTTTGGAAGAAGCGCAGAATTCCTGAAGCAGAGCATTCCTGAGGTGGGCTTCTAACCGGCGCCACAATTCCCTGACACCTTTGGTTGCATGAGAGGAAGGCGGATAATCGGCACGAAGCGCCAATTCATACAGGCGTATGCCACACATTGTTCCGTGCTTGCCCTCGCGATTTTGATACTCACCGTCACACTCACCCCTGCCCCCGCCCAATCGGAAGAATTTCCGGTGTGGTGGTCGCCGACGCTTGGCCTCGAAAGCCTCGACGATATCGACGCGATTTTGGATGAACCGTACGCGCCGGAAGACGTCTGGGAGGTGATCCGGATTCGAATTATCGATAACAAAGTCGAGCAATCGGAAAGCGTCGTCACAAATTGCCGTTCGCATATTGAATTGGTGAAGGATGGGTTTGGAGTGATGGTGCCGAAGGGTGAATTTCAAAATCTTGGCAGCCGTTGCTTTGCGCTTGATGCGTTGGCAGGCGCAAAGCTCACCACGATCAGCCATTTTCAGAATTTTTCGCTCGGCCTGGATGTTTTATCGATTTTCCCACCGATGCCGCGGCCAAACAGCAAATGCAGTTATCTTGCCGATGTCTCAGATGCCAATCGGGACGGCATCGCATGGAACGACTATCGCGAGAATGATTTCGGTAGTTATTTTTGTCGTAACAGATATCCGACAAGAAAATGGAATCGTGACTGTGGCGGCAGTTGAATGGGATTTGCAGATTGAGATTCTCGGGCGGGCTGATTTTGACGGCGACGGGCGCGAAGACTTACTCGTGCAAACCTTCGAGGATTACCGTCTCGACCTATATGGAAATTGGCCGCACCTGTTTCTCATGTTGCGGGCGGGGCCTGATGCCCCTATTCGTATCGTCTGGGAATACGGCGTGACGGAGTTGATGTATTCGGTCTGTAGAAAAACGGGGGTGTTATTTGAAAAGCCCGAATAACGCGATGCGTTATGGATGATCAAATGGATATTGAGTGGCGTGGATATTGATAAGCGGAGGCAACAATTTTTTCTTCCGTCACAGAAAATTTGAAATCGGCGCTTTGCAATTGGGATCTACAAAATAGGGATTGGCTTTGGCGGTTTCGTTGAACCAGCCTTGAAAAAAGTTATTTCGAATCACGAGGCCGTTAAGAATTTCCCCTTTATTATTCGTTTCGGTCCGTCGGGATTCAGCGGCGACACGTTTCCAATTCCGAATTTTCAGGGCACGTCGGAATTCGGTGAATTTGTTGAAAAAATTTTGCGTCCCTATGTTGAAGGCAAGATCCAGCATGCCGCGCTGGACAAGTTCTGGGTAGGTGGAGAATTTAGGAAATTTGCCCTTGAGTTCCAACCATTTCACATTCTGATCATCGGTAAGCAATTGGCCGTAATCAAATGGATCCATTCGAAGGTCGGTGATGCCCTTATATTTTTTGGGTTCGTCGAGAATCGTTGTTCGCACGGTTTCAAACTCCGCACGTATGGCTTCGTCTTTGTCACGGGGCGACCGTCTTCATTACCCCCCGTGCCAGCCTTGAAAAAGAAAACATCCCGGAGGGCGAGAGCTTCATTTTGGGATCCGAGTTTGTATCCGACACCAACTGTCACGTTGCCGTTAGGGTCGAGACGCATATATGGGTACTCGCCCTCCCTTTCGATCAAGAGATCCGCGTGTTTTTCGAGGTTCGGGCTTCGGGTACCAAACGGCATGCGGCTCGCGCGCTCAATCGGGCGACTACGCAGATCAACCACCATGCATCCAGTTTCCGGCACGACAATCACGTCGATGTTTTGGTCGGGGTGGCGTGCCCAGACCAGTTTCTTCTTCCGAATAAGGCCTTCCAGCATTTTTTCCGGGCGTAGGTTTTGCGCCTCCGGAGCATTTTGTGCAGCCTGCGCGCGTTGTTGCGGCGTTGCTTTTTTGCCGCCGGGACCGGGCTGCGGGCGGGACGGCGATGGACGCGCTGCGCTTGGCCGCGCGGCACTAGGCCGGGCCGCGTTGGAGCGGGCAGCGCCTACCCGCGCTGCCGCATTCAGTTTCGCGCGCAGTTTGTTTTTGTCGATCTCGATACGGGTCCCACCGTTTGTCGTTCGGAAAATCGAATTGGCGGGGACCCGCCAGCGAATTCTTGTTCGGCGCATGGTGCTGATCCTTGAAATGAAATTATCCATAATGTACATTTTGTGGACATAATAATCAAGGACAAATTTCCTAGTCCAGCGTCAGCCTCCCGGCATGGGACCGAACACCGGCGCACGGCGCGTCCAATCGCCGCCCGAAATACCTGTACATAACTCTGTGGATAACACTCGACTTATCCCCATACCGGACCGGGACGGGTATCGAAATATCTCGGGGCGGTGCGATAAAAGGCTTTAATTTCATATGGTTTCGGAGTCCATCGACTGTGGATAAAGTCAAATAGCCTGTGGAAACATAACGGGAACATTGATTGACCGGGGCCCCCGGCCCGGCCTATCATGAGAGTGCGCGCTTGGCCCATCTCGACCTATTGATGTCGCCAAAATCGTGTGCCGCTGCCCCTCGATTTTCATTTTTTTCAGTCCGGAGGCCGTTTGCCATGCCCACCATTGCCCCTATCTCCCAGCAAATCTGGGACATGAAATATCGCCTCAAAGGGCCGGATGGGGAACCCGTAGACCGCACCATCGAGGACACCTGGAAGCGGGTAGCTTCGGCGCTGGCGGCACCGGAAGCCGAGCCGGAAAAATGGGAGGGCGTGTTTTATGACGCGCTCGACAATTTCAAGTTTCTCCCGGCCGGGCGGATTATTGCCGGGGCCGGAACCGAGCGGACGGTGACGCTGTTCAACTGCTTCGTCATGGGCACGGTGCCCGACGACATGGGCGGCATATTTGAAAACCTGAAAGAGGCGGCCCTCACCATGCAGCAGGGCGGCGGCATCGGTTACGATTTTTCGACGCTCCGCCCCAATGGTGCGCGCGTCCACGGCGTCGGTGCCGATGCGTCCGGGCCGCTCACCTTCATGGATGTGTGGGACGCGATGTGCCGGACCATCATGAGTGCGGGGCACAGGCGCGGCGCGATGATGGCGACGCTGCGTTGTGATCACCCGGATATCGAAGCCTTCATTGAAGCCAAGCGCGAACCCGGCCGCCTCCGCATGTTTAATCTTTCGGTGCTGGTGACCGCCGATTTCATGGCCGCGGTAAAAGAGGACGCGAGCTGGGACCTTGTTTTCAACGGCACTGTCCACCGGACCATGTCTGCGCGCGATCTCTGGGATCAGATCATGCGGGCGACCTACGCGTTTGCCGAACCGGGCGTGATTTTTATCGACCGCATCAACCGGCTTAACCCGCTTTCGTACGTGGAAACCATTGCCGCCACCAACCCGTGCGGCGAGCAGCCGCTGCCGCCCTACGGCGCCTGCCTTTTAGGATCAATTAATCTCGCGCGTCTGGTAGAACGGCCTTTCGAGGATGGTGCCGAACTCGACGTGGCCGCGCTTGAGGATCTGGTGCGGGTCGCGGTCCGCATGCTCGACAACGCGATTGATGCGTCCGAATTCCCGTTAGACGCACAGGCGCACGAGGCCAAGGCGAAACGCCGGATCGGCCTTGGTGTCACGGGATTGGCCGACGCGCTGATCATGTGCGGCATTCGTTATGGATCGTCGACCGGCGTAGCAACGGCAAAACGCTGGATGGCGGCATTGGAACGGTCGGCGTACCTCGCGTCCGCGCAACTGGCCGAAGAAAAAGGCGTGTTCCCGTTATTTGAAGTGGGTCCGTATCTCGCCGGTGAAGGCGTCGCTCGGCTCGATGATGATGTGAAGCGCGCCATTGAAACGCACGGCTTGCGGAACGGCCTGCTGACGTCGGTCGCGCCGACCGGCACCATTTCGATTTTGGCCGACAATGTATCGTCGGGGTTGGAACCTGTGTTCAGCTTTTCCTATACCCGCAGCGTGCTAATGCCGGACGGCAGCCACAAGGACGAGAGCGTGACGGACTATGCGCTTCGTCTGTTCCGGAAACTAAAGGGCCCGAATACGGTGCTGCCCGATGCCTTTGTCGATTCGCAAGGCCTCTCGCCGTCTGATCACGTACGGATGCAGGCAGCCGTTCAGGCCCATGTCGATTCGGCCGTTTCCAAAACCGTCAATTGCCCCGAAGACATTCCGTTTGGTGAATTCAAAGACATTTACGTGCAGGCGTTTGATTTGGGGTGCAAGGGCATCACCACTTACCGGCCAAACGATATTACCGGTTCGGTACTGCGGCGCGACGACGAAGAAGCAGACGAAGGCCAGGAGGAATTACCGCTGTCGAAACCGGAATCCCGCCCGGCCGACATGTATGACGCGGGCGGCGTTGTTTACATGACGGCTCCCTTGGATCGCCCCGGCGTATTGCCCGGCAATACCTACAAAGTGCGCTGGCCAGACAGCGACCACGCCATTTACATCACCATCAACGATGTCATTCAGGATAGCCGCAGGCGGCCGTTCGAAGTGTTCATTAACTCCAAGAACATGGAACATTACGCCTGGACCGTGGCATTGACGCGGATGATTTCAGCCGTGTTTAGGCGCGGCGGCGACGTCTCGTTTGTGGTCGAGGAATTGAAGGCCGTGTTCGATCCGCGCGGCGGCCAATGGATGGACGGTCACTACGTGCCGTCACTGCTGGCGGCAATCGGCGAGGTGATCGAAAAACATCTGGTCGAAATTGGCTTCATGAGCAAGGGCGACGCGCCCAGATATGATGCCCTCGAAAAGGCAGTCGGCGACGACACCGTACGGCTTCGGTCTTGTCCGAAATGCAGCCAACCCGCGCTACTGCGCCAGGAAAACTGCGACACCTGCACCAGCTGCGGCTATTCGAAGTGCGGTTAGGGAACAAAGACACATGACATCTGCGCTCCAAAGCAATCTAGGTTCAACGCTCTTTAAGGCGTGGGAGGCCTATGAGTAGCGGCACGCCTCGACAATTCTTCGACAGGACTTTCCGAAGGAATGGAAGGACATAAAGGATCTACTAGAAGGCTTTGATCTAAGAAAATCTGAAATTGAAGTTGGCGGAGGAAGCAAATCTCCTGTCGCAAAAAAGATTGATTCCTTCCTTTATGATCGCAATTGGATCGAAAAATCGTTTGAAGTCGAACTCGATGTCGATGGAACAAAATATCCTTCACCCACACATCTGATCGATTGCTACCGAAATCGCGTCGGACTAGAAGTTGAATGGAACAATAAAGATCCGTTCTATGACAGAGACCTCAATAATTTTCGACTACTTCACTCCATGGATGTCCTAAGTGTTGGTATAATCATCACTCGCTCTTCGGAATTTCAGGAAATATTCAAAGCTATTGGTCGAGGATCTTCGTTTGGCGGAACCACAACGCATATGAATAAGCTACTTCCGAAAATTGAGGGAGGCGGTGCAGGTGGTTGTCCGCTGTTGAT
>JAPYRS010000103.1 GCA_029936875.1 Alphaproteobacteria bacterium
GCCTTGGCCGAAAATAGTGATCTCATAATTGTTTCGAGGCAACAGAACATCCGAGTCGGTGGCGTTTCTATTGAAGGGCACGTCCGGTTGGCGGGTCGAAGGGCCTTGTCGTCAGTTCCCACAGTTGGTGAATTATTGCGGGGCCCGGAAACATTTCTTCCAGATCCCTACCTTCTTTTTGGAATCATGGAGACAACCGACCCTTCGACCCAAGCGAGACGACTATTTCCGATTAACTTTCACAATGTGCTTGAAGGCCGAGAGGATTTTGCGTTGCGGGAAGGCGATAAACTCATCGTTCTCGGCGCCTCTGACATTCGGTACCTTTTGTCTCCCGAGGTCCAACGAGCAATTATTCTCAATTCCAATAATCGTTTGGCGGTTGGCTCGGGGCAGCTCCGATCAGGGAACGGCGAACAAGTCTCGGCAGGAGTCCCGATCGAAAACACGGCGGCATTGGGTGCCCTTCAAGACATAGTTGGTGGTTTCCAGAGCGACGATCAATCGGAAAGCAGTGCTCAAGAAGATGGAGAAAATATTGTCTCGGGCAGCGGCTTGGGCTTCTCCAATTGCCGGGCCATTCGATGGCTTTCCCAACTCGTCAATAGCTCTCGGGAGGGACGATTCGCAGCAGCAAATACCGGGACCACGTTCGACCGGGGACGAGGGGTCACCCTGGCACCCTGCCGGGCTGTCTTTGAGAGAAACCCTCTGCTGCTTTCCTTTGTTTTGGAACACGCGACAGGCATCGCCGGCGAGGTTCGTCAGCCCGGCATTTATCCGCTTGTCGGTCCAACGCCGCTCGCGTCCGTTATCGCCGTAGTCGGGGGGCTGACAAGGGAAGTGGATCTGACGAAAGTTGAGCTCACCAGTTTCTCAATTGATTCGTTAGCGGGAGCAGGTGGCGCGAACCGCGCGCTCCTAAATTTGGCGTCGACCGGCATCCAGAATATTTCTGTTGGTCCTGGAGATCTCATCCGTTTTGGCGCGGTATTTTCGGATCGAGATGTGGGCCCAGTTACGCTCGCCGGTGAATTTTTGCGCCCTGGAACATACCCAATTCGACGAGGCGAACGCCTCTCGGAGATTATTGCGCGCGCCGGGGGCTTGACCCAGCAGGCGTATCCATATGGCGCAATATTTACACGTGAAGGCGTGCGCCGCGCAGAGAAACTGGCCCTTAAACGTCTCGCCCGCGAGCTAAACGCGGCTGCGACGGTAGCCGCCGCAAACCGGGGTATTGATGGATCAGCGATCGCGGCGTTTTCCGCGCTTTCCAAGGAAATAGAAAACGCGCCGGCAATAGGACGCGTTGTGATGGAGGCTGATCCCACAGTTCTACAGATCCGGCCTGAATTTGACATAGTTCTGCAACCCGGCGATCGTTTGATAATGCCGAAGCGGCCAAACTCCGTCCTTGTTGCGGGTGACGTCTTGAACCCAGGCGCACAGCAGTTTGTGAGCGGTACGAGAGTCGATCAGTACATTCGTCGCGCGGGCGGTATTCAGCAGTCCGCTGACGAAGGCCGAATATTTATTGTTCTGCCCAATGGCGAAGCGCAGCCAACGTCCGTGAACGCGTTCAACTTCACCAAGACAACAATTCCGCCTGGAAGCACAATCGTGGTGCCCAAGGATGCGACGCCTTTCGATCTATTCACCTTCACCAGGGAACTGGCAACGGTCCTGAGCCAACTGGCGATTACGGCGGCCTCGCTCGCTGTGATCGGAAACAACTAAGCTGAATTCCGGTACGGCCTTCCATTTTTCAGCTCAAAGCCGGTGAGGTATTTGGTAAACACTAGAGGGGCGGCTCGCGCTACGCCCTTCGGCGCCATCTTGATACTTCTGTTGACGGGGCTAATTGGAGGGCGGTTGGCGTCTGCCCAGGAGCCTATGGCTTTTGAACCATCCGCGACCGACTTCGGCGGGATGGGACTTATCCAAAATCACACCGCGCGGTTTGCGCGTGACGGGCATTTTGAAGCTGGATATTCGTTCATAAACCCCTATGAGCGATATTTGATCACGGCTCAGGCATTGCCTTGGCTTGAGGCAACCTTTCGATACACTTCTGTACGCGATCGCGATTTTCAAGGAAACGCCAATGTCGGCCTCGGCTCGGCATTTAAGGACCGTGGCGCAGACCTAAAATTTCGATTGAAAAAGGAGACGCGTTGGATGCCGGCGCTCGCCGTCGGCCTCCAAGACATGCTCGGCACCGGGCTATTTGAGGGCGAGTATCTAGTTGCCTCAAAACGTTACTATGATTTTGATTTCACGTTTGGAATTGGTTGGGCCTATTCGGGCGGCGCTGCTGATGGGCGTGGGAGTATCAAAAATCCATTGGTTCGAATCTCAAAGAAATTTGCCTCGCGCGACAGCGCAACTGCACAAGGCGGTTCCGTCGCGTTTTCCAAATGGTTCGGTGGTGAAACCGCTGGATTATTTGGCGGTGTCGAGTGGCAAACACCAGTGACTGCGCTTAGTTTAAAACTCGAATATGACCCCAATCGATATCGAAGCAACCCGCTAAACAGCATTATTATTGCCGTTACACCCTGGAATTTCGGATTCAACTACCGCCTATTTGATTGGATGGATTTTTCTGTCGCGTTCGAACGAGGTCGAAATTACATGGGGCGGCTGACGTTACGGACAAATTTTAATGATCCCGGCCTTCCAAAATTTGATGCGGCGCCGCCTCAACTGCGACCCCGTCCTAGTCCGGTCGTCACCGGTGGCGAAAGACAGGTTGCAGCATCGGTAAATCGGCCGAATGCGCTTCGTTACGAAGCCCCAGTGAACCAAATGCGCCGCGCCACTGACTCATTCAGGTCTTGGGAGACCGTGACAATCTCTGAACTTGAAAAATCGGGGCTCGAGGAACCCCAACTTGAATTGGTCGGTTCAACAGCGCGTGTGGTCTACGCCGATGCCTGGCCCAAACAGGAGTCAGATTTTGAGAAGCGATTGCAATTGGCCGCGCTTGCGGCGCCGCCGTCGGTCGGTCGAATCTCGTTTGCGTCCCGACGCACTCCAAATTTCATTGAACATGAAAGTGATATTTCCAAACTCAACAACGTAATTTTAGCCGATACGATTTATGACGCAATTGATCGACTCGGTTTCGAATTTTATGAAATCGAAATATCTGGATTTCGCTTGAGTCTTCGGTATTCGGAATATCAATCGCCCGCTCTTCTCGAACGTGTTGCCCACGCGTTTTTTCGGCACAGTAGCGCTGAAATCAAAGTTGTTGCGTTGCTCGGTGACCAAAACGAAATTAAAACGTATTCGCGCGAATCATTTTCCAGTGCGGTTGCCGTTGAGCGAATATTTGAGAAATTGGAGGAATACGAAATTCAGGTTTCTTCCGTTGATCTGAACGACAGGGTTATTACTTTCCATGTTCAAGATGATGGGGGCCGGTGGTTTTCCAATGTGGAGAATGCGTCAAGCATGGTGGAGCGCAACCTGCCGTTTTCGGTAACAAATGTTGTGTTCCAGGGCCCACCGCGATCCGCCGTAAGTCAGGCGCCGCCGCTCCGCAAGGTTGTGCCCGCTGTCGGCCATGGCGCTGACGGCACCAGCCGAAATACAAGCCCAATTACCCTGGATCCGGAAGCACGCACCCGGCTATTTGCTGAGTTGGCCGATGAAGGGTTCGTGGTCGATGGTATTCACCTGACCAAAACGCGGGCTACGTTATTTGCAGCCTCAAACCGGTTCCGGCAGGTGGCGCGTGTTGTCGGCCGCGCCGCACGAGTTGTGCACAACAATGTCCCGGCCTCAATCGAAGAAATTACGATTGTAACGGTCGCCGCTGGCATGGAATTGAACCGGGTTACGATTCGCCGGGTTGAATTGGAAAAGGCGGTCTTGGCGAATGGAAGTGCCGAAGAAATTTTTGCGACCGCAACGATCGAGGGGCCGAAAAAATTGTTTCTGCCAAGGGGTATTATTCGCAAACCTTTCCGATACCCGCGCGCAGTTTGGTCAATTGCTCCAGTGCTTCGTTCTCATATCGGAAGTGGCGAGAACTTTTATCTATACCAGCTCCAGGTGGGACTTGGTGGTGCCGTGGAAATTTGGAAAGGTTGGGAGGTCGTCGGTGTCGTCGGCCGAAATGTTTACAATAACTTTGATCGCATAACGACGGACAGCCCGAGCGAACTTCCGAAAGTCCGGTCAGACATCAAAGAGTATTTGCAGCAAGGAACTAACAACGTCATCCGTTTCCAAACGAACTACTTGTTCAGCCCGGCACCAGGTCTGTATGCGCGTTTGTCCGCCGGAATATTTGAAGAGATGTATGGAGGCTACGGCGGAGAGCTGCTCTACCGCCCGTTCGGCAGTCGGATTGCCGTGGGTGTCGACCTGAACTGGGCGCAACAGCGCGATTTCGATCAGAAATTTGTCTACCGGAATTACAACGTAAAAACTGGCCATGTAAATCTGTATTGGCAGGTCCCATACAAGAACATATTGGCGCAGGCTCATATCGGACAGTATCTGGCAGGAGATCGAGGCGTTACTCTTCGATTCTCCCGGGAGTTCGACAGTGGTATCTCGGCGGGGGTTTGGTCGACTTTTACGGATGTTTCGTTCGAGAAATTTGGCGAAGGCAGCTTTGACAAGGGATTTTTTCTGAACATTCCTTTCGAAGTATTCCTAACCGAGTCGAGCACGCGGGGCGGCAGGTTCGCCTTTAGGCCGTTGTCAAAAGATGGCGGACAAATGCTAACGATAACGCCGCGCCTATATGATGTAACCGAGGGCGGTACTCTTGATCGGCTGACACGCGATTGGGATACATTGCTAAACTAGGGTTTCGTGCAAGGTACAATTTGCCTAATACTTGGAAATGGTTGAACTGGTAATGAGTAGGAAAATTCTTCTCTTTGTTGTCAATGAAGCCTACTTCTTCATTTCGCACCGGCTTGAACTCGCCAGGCGGGCGCAAGCGATTGGTTATGCCGTACATGTGGCCGCACCTGCGGATCATGTTTGGGCGCCTGCCGATTTTTCCGTCGAGCGGCTGAAAGAGGAAGGTTTCGTCTTCCATCCCTTGCCGATATCGCGGCGCGGACAAAATCCATTCGCCGAAGTGAAGACCTTGATTTCAATTTACAGGCTATTTCGTCGGCTCAAACCCGATCTTGTTCATCTTTTGACGATCAAGCCGATTTTGTACGGTGGCTTGGCTGCGAGACTTGCGGGCGTACCCTCCGTCGTTGCGGCAATCACCGGTCTAGGACAAATTGATGTTGCGACCGGATTCTTTGCGTCTCTTCGCAGGGCTTTGGTCACGCGGATCATGAAAATTTCCCTCGGACACAGGAATTTGCGGGTCGTCCTTCAAAATGAAGAGGACCAGGAAATGTTGGTCCGAAATAATATTGTTGATCGGAGCCGGACCAATGTAATCGGGGGTGTGGGTGTTGACCTGGACCTCTACCAATATGCGCCGGAGCCATCAGGTGACCCGCTGGTGATTCTTCCTGCACGTTTGATTTGGGAAAAGGGAGTTGCCGAATTTGTCGAGATGGCTCGGAATATCCGGCAAAAAGGTGTCTCGGCGAGATTTGCATTGGTCGGCGATATTCAGCCCAGCAATCCAAGATCAATTCCAGCGACGACTCTGGACGCGTGGCAAAAAGAGGGCGTCATTGAGGTCTGGGGAAGAAAAACTGACATGGCCGAGGTATATTCGCGTTGCCATGTTGTTTGTTTGCCGACAATTTATGGTGAGGGCGTACCCAAGGTGCTGCTAGAGGCAGCTGCAAGTGGTCGGCCGGTCGTGACAACCGATGTCGGGGGTTGCAAAGCGGCTGTTGTAAATGGCGAAACAGGATTCATTGTTCCAAAAAATAATGTGGCCGCGTTAACGACCTCAATTCAGGAGTTACTCGAACAGCCAAAACTTCGCGAGTCATTCGGTAATGCCGCGCGGATTCGTGCGGAAAAATTATTTGATGTCCGGCGTGCGACAGATGCGGCAATTGGCATATATGATCTTCTTTTACCTGCTGAGCGATAATCGCCTAAGTTAGAATAATTAGTATGGAAACGTTTTTGGTCACCCAATGGTCTATCTTCGGGTTCGTGGCCGCAATGAGTGAGACTTCAAGTGTCTGATAAATCCAATACGTCCGATTCGCTGATCGATATTCGGTATATCCTAATCGTCTGGTTGAAGTGGGGTTGGCTTGCGCTGCTTCTGGCGCCGATCGGCGCCTACATTGGCTATCGCGATTTGCAGGGTTTCGTGCCCGTTTATGAAGCGAAACTGCTTGTGCAGCCTTCATCGCAAAATACGCCGCAATTGAGCGTTACAAGTTCCATTTTTGGGGGGTTGGGGATCGGTGCTGCGCAGTCATCGTCCGAATTCGACCGCTTAACTGTACTCATGCGGTCCAGAAGCCTTGCGCAGCGCCTTCAGGACAAATATTCCCTAATGCAGGTCGTCTACGAATCAAGTTGGGATTCAAACAAAGAAGAATGGATCAAGCCGGAAGGTGAAGATTTCGAGCGTCAGGAAAGAATCAACGCATTACTGAAAAAAAATAAATGGTCGGCCCCAAATCTCGAATCACTTTCGTCCTTTCTGGGCTCCAGTATCGATTTTTCCGTCGTACCCGGTACAAGTTTTTACAAAGTTTCATTTTCTCATCCGGACCCCGAGTTTGCCCTTGAGATACTGCAAATCGCCTATTCCGAAGCGGATAGTCTCTTAAGAGACCAGGACCGCGTTGAGGCAACCAAACGCCGCGAATATATTGAGGGTCAGCTCAAGAGGCCGGCGATTGTTGATATTCAACAGGCTCTCATAGACCTTATGAAATCTGAACAACGACGCGCGATGCTGCTGGAGTCGGATCTTCCCTACGCGGCGCGTATTATTGAACCGGCCATGGTCTCGTCATTGCCAAACGAACCAAACGTGCAGAGAATTATTGGATTCCCAATTTTCATATCTGTTCTTCTTGGCTTCATTTTCATTACGCTAATTTCCGTGTTGAGAAGGGAATAGGCATCCTCATTTAAGTTTGCCGCGCCACAATATGAAACTGTCGTGGAACGGGTTTTACCTCTTTCTCTTTATTTATAGGTGCGGATACTCAGTATTGGCGCAGCAGGTTATTGCGCGGCTCACGCCGCTTGGCGATTCCAGCCAATATCAATTGGGTGGCGCACGCATCCTAAATCGGAATCTGCTTGATCTCGGATTTTGGGGAAACGAGCGCGTCGTCTCGACAGAGTTGACGCAGTCCCTTGGCGCGTTGTTTCATTTCCTGTTTTTTAAAAATATTATTCTCATCAATATTGGGTTTCAGGCGATTGCCTTTGCCGGAATCGTAATTTTTCTGCGCGCCGTTCCACCGCACTTGCGCGTGTGGCTGGCGGCGCTGCTGATGTTTCCTTCATTTTCGATCTGGTCTTCAGTCGCGGGTAAAGAGGCGATCATCGTCTATCTGGTCGGCACCCTCGCTGCCCTTGTTATGAGGATGTTTCGGGGGCCAACGAGAATTCGCCCGATGGAATTCCTTGCCGCAATCCTGATTTATTTCTTCAAAATACAATATATGCCGGCGCTGGTATTCATCATCGCGGGTACTTGGATCGCGGGCCACGTTCGGCAAAAAACTTTCGTGATAATGTTGGGTAGCGTGGTTAGCCTCGTCCCGCTCTATTTTCTGCGCAATACCCTCGACACCATGGCCTTTGGGATAATTCCCCATTTCTCCGGTGTCGGCCGGACGACACGGCCGCCTTTCTGGGTCGAAAAATTTGACGTGTTTTGGAAAGCGCCGGAGGGGATGTACCAGGCTTTCTTTGGGCCAACATTGGCAGAGTCGTCGTTCGGCATTTTAACCTTTGCAAGTTTCGCCGAAAGTGCCCTTATGTTATTGATTCTCAGTACAGTCTTGATTTGGCATCTTCCCAAAGTGCCTGCGGCAATGTTGGTCATGGCAGGAACCACGATATTCTGGGTCCTGTTTGCCAATTATCCTTTGGGGATACAAAACCCCGGCTCGGCAATTCGGTATCGAACCGGATATGAGATCATTATTTTCCTGGCCATTTTTGCGCTTTTGTCACGAGATTCATATTCTGTATGGCGGCGCAGCCGTACAAATACTGATGGCGAAAGTCAGAACCCTGTGCCCGAGACAGAACCCCGGGACCAAGAGAAAACTGCGCGGGAGAATGTTATTTCTCCCAGCCCCTGAAACCGTGCGAATCAAGGCTCCGCGTCATTTGGCAAGGTCTTCATATAGCGCTTCATACCGCTCGACACTGGCATCTAGAGTGTAATGGCCACTGACCCGATCGCGCGCCGATGTCCCTAGTTGTGTGCGGTCCTCAGCGGTCATTGCCAGTAGAGAACGCCAGCCCTCTGCCAACTGCGCGCTGTCTCCGGGTGCCACGACAAGACCGGTCTCTGCAACAACCTCTTTTGCATCACCAACATCGGTCGTTACACAGGGGACGGCACAGGCCATCGCCTCAATCAGAATATTGGGAAAGCCCTCGCCGATTGATGAACAAGTCGCAATGTCAAATGCCGAAGTAAGACGGGCAATATCCTTTCGTTCTCCAAGTAGATGGACCTGTCCTTCGAGTTTTAGTTCGTTGATCAGTTTCATGACAATTTCATTCTTCTCGTCAATCCTGCTACCCACGAGAACAAAATGAGTGTCCGGTCGATCCGAAATCAGCGAGGCGGCACCCAAGAACGTTGCATGGTCTTTTAGGGGATCGTAGCGCGCAACGAGACCAATTATCTTGTCAGTGGGTTTGAGGCCAATCTCTTTACGGACGCTTTCTCGGTTTTCCATCGACGGCTGAAAATCCTGAAGGTCGATTCCATTTTGAAGAACGGCCCACCGCGGCGGTCGATAGCCAAGACGCTGGTGCGATGATTTCCCAGCATGTGAATTCGCGATGATTGCTTTCGGTGATTTCGACAACCGGGCGAGGAGCCTCAAGAACATTGCGC
>JAPYRS010000104.1 GCA_029936875.1 Alphaproteobacteria bacterium
GCCCATAGCCTTGGCGCACAGCCTAATGATTCAACATCATAAAATTCGGCAGGACCCTAATACGGCGTGTTGGATTGGCCCGGATGCCAAGGCACAAGTAACCGTGCAATTTGACGGAAATGGATTGCCGGTGAGCGTCACGGATGTTGTGGTTTCCAGTCAGCATAGCAGCGAAGACAATCTTGAGAAGCTAAGGGACACTCTTTTGAATCAGGTCATCAAGGTCAGTCTCGGGAACCACTGGCACCAAGATATCCGGTTGCACATAAACCCCGCCGGCCCTTTTACGAAGGGCGGTCCTGCTGCCGACGCCGGGCTGACCGGACGCAAGATCATTGTCGATACATATGGTGGCTTTGCTCGCCACGGTGGAGGCGCATTTTCTGGCAAAGACGCTACGAAAGTTGATCGGTCTGCGGCTTACGCCGCGCGTCAACTAGCTGCGGAGGTTGTCAGACAAGGCTGGGCGCCAACCTGTGAGGTACAGGTTTCGTATGCAATTGGCATCTCAAGGCCAATCAACATCAGCTTCGATACGAATGGCGCCGTAACAGGCCCCGAAATTGAAAGGCAGTTTATGGAATTGGGGATCGATCCATACGAGGCATTGCGGCCGCAGAATATCATAGAAAGATTGCAGCTCCAGCAACCGGTTTTTCAAGCAACGTCTACGTTCGGACATTTTGGCCGAAGTGAATTTTCGTGGGAACGGCCGATGATCAATTAAGCAAGAAAAAAACAAAATTGATGTTTCAAGCGCTGGGTCCGGCCTCCAAATCCTTACCTACGCCCTCGAGGCGTATGACATCGTTGGCACGATTAGAAATGCGATCGTGAATTGTGGCAACAACGATACGATAAGTGTTCATATTGACCGACGCTGCGCTCCGCTTCATCAGGACCGGCATTTATCCAATAATTGATCAGCCTCCGACTCATCGAAAGCCGAAAAAACCAACCCGGAGGCTCTGTGGTTAACGCGCGGCATGAAGTCTCTCGTGTCATTGCCGCCTGGCAGTTTGTGCTCTTCAAACTGCCGGACCACTTCTAGGGGGGCAGGTCACTCACTAGGACGATCCCAACATCGCCAGTTCTTTGTCTCGGTTGTCAACACGGATTTGGAACACCGCGCGAATGAACGGAGCTCCACCCGGCGAACGCGCCTACGAAACACCGAGATCGTATTGCATGATCTGCCCATGGGGGCCGGTTCGGTCCCGCTCCAGATCCCAAACATCGCCGTCGAGGTCGGTCAACCGCGCGCACGCCTCGTCGATGGATCGCGTGTCTTCGCCGTTCAGGCCGAGCGCGAACACGCCGAGGTTATTCCGCAAGTGGTCGGCGTTGCGCGCGCCGACAATTGCCGCGCCAACATGCGGCTTGTTCAAGATGTAGCGGACCGCAATGTTAGCGATAGACGCATCGTGGCGCCCGGCCACCGTCCGCAGCACCCCCAGAAGGTCCTGGAATGCGTCCCAGCCGCCAATGTCGCCGATGATCAGTTTGAACTTGCGAAGCGAGCGGTTGGCGTAGGGCTCCGCCGGCTCCGGTTGTCCGAGCCAACGCTCGCTAAGAAAGCCGCCGGCGAGTGTGCCGTAACACAGCATCTTGATGCCGTGGGCGCCACAGACATCGGCCATGCACCGGTCGGGGCGGCGATCCAGAACCGAATATTGCAGCTGGTTAGCGGCGATCGGCGCGCGCGCTTCGGCCATCGACGCGACATGGGCGCTGTCGAAGTTGGTGGTGCCGAGAAGATCGATCTTGCCGTCCTGGCGCAAATCGTTCAGCCAATCCATCGTCTCGAGCCAGCCTTCGACGCCGTAGTTCCACCAGGAAAATTGCACCAAATCGAGCCGCTCGCGCCCGAGGCGGCGGAGCGAGCGTTCGACCGTGGCGCGAACCTGATCTTTTGTCAGCGTCGCCAGCGCGTCGTAGTCCGGGACGTACTTCGTGTGAATCTTGATCGCGCGCGCCGCCTGCGGGCCGAACTTACGCCCGTAGCGGCGCAGGAATTCGCCGTAGGTTTCCTCCACGCCGGTGTAGATGTCGGCGCAGTCGAAGGCCGCGATACCTTGGGCGACAAAATCGAACATGCCAGCGATCGCCCGCTCGCGATCGATTTCGCCGTGGCCATCCGAAAGCTGCCAGCCGCCCATGATGATGCGTGAAATCGTATAGCCCGGCGCGAGATCAACGGTTTCGACTGTCATTTGTGTGCAGCGTGGATCACGTCACCGGCGGACCGACTTGGGTCAAGGGCACAATCGTCGTCTCCGAATGGCGAAACGTCCGCTTGCCCGTCCGGGTGATCTTGAACCTGGCGCCGCAATTGGGATCAGGGCTGGCAATGAACTCATCCGTTGTCATCCAATCGTTCGCGTGTGTAACGCGCTGTTTCGCTGGCAAGAAGGGAAGGATCGCGGCCAAGGCATACATCGGAAAACCCTGGCCGGCGGGCAATGTAATCGTTTCTCCCGACACGGTGAAATAGTCGCCTTCCTTGTAGGCGCCGATCATCGGCTTATCGCCCGCGATGACTTCGACCTTGAGGTCGTAGAGTGTGAATTCGTCTTCGGCCATGGCGCTTGTTACCGCAAGTCATCCAACACGGCGTTCAGTGCAACCAGGCTGGCCGCGCCGAGACGCCGGCTGCGTTCCGCGGACCATCCCTTCTCCTCGTCCGGCGCATGTTCGCAATCCTTGAAGGGCTGTTCCACTAATATGCTGAGGCACCCGAACGTCTCGCCAACATAGTTCCATGCCATGCGCAGATCGGCCGTCGGCGGCGGCCCGCCGGGATAGGCGTAGCCTGTCTTGTAATCCGGGTTGGCCGTGGTCAGTGCCTTTTCAAAGGCATAAAAGTTCTGCCGCATTCGATCCGTCAGCGACGGAACTTCGAGGGGGCCGCCGAGAAAGACATAGGGCAGTTCCTCGTCGCCATGGACGTCCATGAAGAAATCGACGCCCGTACGGTGCATCATCTCGCGGACAAAAAAGACCTCGGGGCTTTTGTCGCGCGACGGCTCGACCCAGGCGCGGTTCAAGTCGAGATTGCCGCCGTTGCGCCGTGTGTTACCACGGCGCGCGCCGTCGGGGTTCATGCACGGCACGACGTAGAACACCGCCTTGCCCAACAAACGACGCGCAAGAAAGTCGTCCGCGTCGATCAGGCGTTCGGCGAAGCCCTGAACGAACCATTCCCCCATCGTTTCCGACGGATGCTGGCGGCCGACAATCCAGCAGACTTTGCGCCCTTCGGCTGGCGTTCCGATGCGCAGCATATCGATGTCGTTGCCGTCGCAGGTTTGGCCCAGGACCTGGAGCACGGCGTCCGGCGAGGCGGCCGCCCGGGCTATGAATTGTGCGTGCCGCTCGGCGCTGTAAGCCGGGAAACTGGCAAAATACACGGCGTCCGATTGTGGCGTGAGGGACATTTTTAGGCTGCCGCCGCGATACTCCGTGGGCACGCGAAACCAGTTCTGCAAATCGTATGACGCGCAGGCCCGGTAGTCCTGCCACGGGCCGGGAATTTCCGTACCCTTGCGTTCGGCAAGGCGCCAAGCGTCTCCGGCATTGTCGATCCGCAGCCGGCATTTGGTGCCGCGCGCACCCGCCAGGCGAAAGAAAAACCAATAGCTCTCCTCGGCGTCGGGGTCGGTTTTGAGATTCAAGCGGATTGCACCGGGATCGCTTACGTCAACGCATTCGATGCTGCCGCCGTCAAAATTACTGCTAATCGTAACCATAGTCACTTATTCCCCGGGCGCACCGTTCGCGGCCATCCAGGCGCGAACACGGCGCGACCATGAACTGTCTATGTCGCCGTTGCAAAGATTCGCACCATAGTGATCCAGCCCACCGAGCGTTTCCGATTCCAGGTGAACGCCCGTGGCCCCGAGCCGCTCAACAAATGCAACATTTTCTTCGATAATGCGGCCGTAGTCCTTTTCGCCATAGCCGATATAGAACGGGACTGACGCGTGATCGATCCAATGCATCGGGCTCGCCTCCTTCATGTCGGCTGGAGCGGTCGGATCGGTATTGTAAACGCAAAAAAGTCCACTGACCGGAAAGCACGCGCGAATCGCTTCGTGAGGAAATCCGTGGTCCGCGCATAGGTCGGGCCGAAGGGCGATCATCGCTGAGATGTGGCCACCGACGGAATGGCCGCCGACAAACAACCGATCCGGATCGCCGCCAAACTCGGCCGCCTTTTGCCGCGTACAAACCAGCGCCCGAAGACAATCCACGACGGGCTCCGGATGGGTGTGGGCCGGCGCCAAGCCATAGGAGGGGACGACCAGGATCGCCGGGTAGCGGGTTAGCGCCGGCGCCATGAAGGCCATCCACTCCTTTGCGCCGTGGGTCCATCCGCCGCCGTGGATGTACACGAGGATGGGAAGCGGCCGATTGGCCAAATCGGTTGGCGCGAAGACATCCATGAGTTGATGCGGGCTCGGCCCATACATAATGTCCCGCCATTGCCGTATCGCGGGATCGGTAACCTCGGCGCCGCGGCGCAGAGCTTCGGCCACATAAGCTGTGGCTTCCGGCGGCATCGACGGATGGCGCTCCTCAGTCGGGGCATCGGGTTGCTCTGGCACGGAATTACTCCAAAGTGACAGACACGTGCGGCCACCAGCTCCTTGACAGCGCTTGCACCCTCGGCCAAACTTTTACCCTCAATTGCGGTCAATGAAAAGCTGAGGACAGAACCGCGAAGCCGACTGTCTCAAAGGCCAACGCGGAGGGAGGAAAGTCGTGAAAAAAATACTCGACCATGACACGGGGGCGCTTGCCCCCGCCAAAGACGGGCTGACACGTAGGCAGCTGTTTGAGTTGGGCGGCGGCATCGGCCTCATGCTCACACTGGCGCCGAACGGCGCATTCGCGCAGGGAAAAAAGGAACTGGTGGTCGCCGTCCCGGCGGACCTGGGCGGATGGGATCAGGACTATCTCGCCTTCGACCTGGTTGGCTTGGCGGTGATGAAAAACTGCTACCCCTACCTTCTCGAATACGGCGTGATCGAAAAGGATGGCGCGCGCGTCATGGATACCGGCACCATCGTCCCCATATTCGCCGAATCCTGGGAGGGCGATGCCGAGGGTAAGGTTTGGACCCTGACGATGCGGAAGGGGCTCAAATTCCCCAGTGGCAATCCGATGACCGCAAGAGACCTGAAGTGGTCCAAGGATCGTGCCTTCGCGGCCAAGGCGAATGTCGCCGGCGTCTACCGGATGATCGGCTTGACCGAAGCTTCGCAAGTCGAACTCGTCGATGACTATACAGTGCGCTTTACGCAGACCCAGCCGAGCGACCTTTCCAGCCACATCCAGATCATTTCGCTGTACGTCTTCGATTCCGAGGAATTGAAAAAGCACGCGACGGCGGATGATCCCTGGGCAAAGGAATGGACGGGAAAGAACCCGCAAAGCGGCGGCGCCTACAATGTAGTGTCCTACAAGGCAGGCCAGGAAATCGTCTTGGAAGCCAATCCGGCGTTTCCGATCGACAGCCCGCGCGTAAAGCGCGTCCGGCTTCAGGTCGTCCCGGCGGCGGCGAACCGGCGGCTGCTACTCGAAAAGGGTGAAATCGACATCGCCCTTGGCCTGTCGCGGCGCGACATCGACGATTTACGCGAAAAGGATGGCATCAAAGTTATTTCGAGCCCGAGCAACGAGTTCGTCTTCATGCCGATGGCGGTTGGTTCCGCGCCCTTTGACAATCCAAAGGTCCGCCAAGCGATGGCGCACGTCGTTCCCTATTCGGCCATCGTCGACAACGTCTACAACGGCAATGCGCGCCAATCCACGAGCCCGGTTCCGCTGGATATGCCGGGCCACTCGGCGATGGGCTATCCGTTCGAGTTCAATATTGACCGCGCCAAGGCTTTGTTGCGCGAAGCGGGCATGCCAAACGGTTTCGAATCCGAGCTCGTGATCTTTGCCGGCAATATCGAACAGGAACGCACCGCCGTCATTGTCGCGAACGCTGCCAAGCAGGCGGGCATTACCTTGAAGATTACCCCGCTCGATCCCGGAACGTTGTTCCAGCGGCGCACCGAAAAAACCATTCCGCTGCAAATTGCCAGCGGGCAGATGTGGGTCAACGACATCGAGTATCTTCTGGCGACAAGCCTGACGCCCGGTGGCTTCCTGAATTATGCCGGGTACGACAATCCCAGAATCAACGAAATCTTCCTGACCCTCAACAAGACGTCGGACGCCAACGCGCGCGCCGATTTGTTCCGCGAGACGCAGGATATTCTGGCCGCGGACGTTCCCTGGCTTATTCTGGCGCAACCCAATTTCGACCTCCCGGTCTCAAGTGGCGTGTCGGGATGGGTTCAGCCAGTGGATGGCCTGTTCCGCCTGCGCTACCTCGACGTGGCTTGATGGTCGCGTTCGCGATGGGGTGCAACTCAGTCTCTACATAGCTCGCAGGCTGGCAATGCTGGTGCCCGTTCTCGTGGGCGTCAGCATTCTTTGTTTCCTGCTGATCCGGGTTCTGCCGGGCGATCCGATCTTGTCGATCGTGCCGGAGACCGCGACCGCCGAAGATATCGAGCGCACCCGCGCGCGATATGGCTTGGACCGGCCAATCTTGACCCAATATGCCGACTACATGCTGGGTGTGTTGCAGGGCGATTTCGGCGATTCCATCCAGACCAACCGGTCGGTCGCGGAACAGATCGCTGAGCGACTGCCAAGAACGCTTGAGCTGATTGTCCTGGGTTTTTTGCTGGCGCTCGTCCTCGCCGTCGTTCTTGGTCTGTATTCGGCGACACGGGCCGGAAAGCCGGGCGATCATATCGCCCGCATCCTGGCGCTGACCGGAAATTCCTTGCCGGAATTTTGGCTAGGCTTGGTTTTCATCCTGGTGTTTTTCGCGGCGCTCGGCTGGGCGCCCGCCCCGACCGGCCGTATCGCAACGGGCATCGATATCCGGACGATCACCGGCTTCATGACGGTAGATGCCATCCTGACCGGCAACGGCCGCGCCTTCGTATCGGCGGTCTATCACTTGTGGCTGCCTGTCCTGACGCTTGGCATTGTCGTCCTTGCGCCGCTCATGCGCAGTGTTCGCGCCTCGGCCCTGGAAGTCATGCGCTCCGACAGTTATCAATGCGCGCAAGCGCACGGGCTAACACCAAGCCGCCTGCTGTTCGGCTACCTGGTTCGGGAAACCATGGTCCGCGTTCCGGTATTGGCGGCCCTGGTGCTGGGTAATTTGATCGGCGGCAGCGTTCTCGTCGAGTTCGTATTTTCCTGGCAAGGCTTTGGCCAATGGGCCCTGCGCGGCCTTCTGTTGCGCGATTACCCGGTTATTCAAGCCTATGTTCTGGTTACCGCATCCTTTTATGTCGTCGCGTTCCTTGTCGCCGACGTGGTTCAAGCCGCGCTCGACCCGCGGATCCGAATCCATTGACCACGCTCGCACGCACAACCGGCCTGGCGCGCGCCAGCAACGCCTGGCATCGGCGTAAGCCGCGCAGTGAAATCAGCAAACCGCTGATCGCAACCGGCACGTCAATTTTTGCCCTGGTGTTCCTGGCCGCGGTGTTCGCGCCGCTTCTATCCGCGTGGGGCCCCGAGGATATCGACTTCGCCGCTTTCCTCGTCGCCCCTGGGCCCGGCCACATCATGGGCACCGACGGAAACGGCATGGATATATGGAGCCGCATTCTTTATGCGGGACGGATCGATCTCGGCGTCGCCCTTTCCGCCGTGGCCCTCGCGGTTTGCGTTGGCAGCCTGATCGGCGGATTGGTCGGTTACATTGGCGGATGGGTCGATGAGATCACGATGCGCCTCACCGATATCGTGCAAGCCTTTCCGGCCTTCATTCTGGCCCTCACCGTCTCCGCCATGTTTGGCAGTGGCCTGATAAACCTGACCCTGGCGATCGGCTTCATCTTTGCCCCCGCATACATTCGGATCATGCGCGGCGAGATTCGTGCCTTGCGCGAGCGCACCTTTATTGAGGCGGCGGAATGCTCGGGCAACACGCGTTTGCAGATTTTGTACCGACACCTGTTTCCGAATGCCCTGACACCGCTCCTGGTCATCGCGCCGCTCAATTGCGGCTGGGCCATGCTAACCTTGGCCGGTCTTTCGTTTCTTGGCCTCGGCGTCCCGGTTCCGGGAGCGGAGTGGGGCGCGATGATCAGCGCCGGCGCCGCGGACGTCGTCGGCGGGCGATGGTGGACCTCCATCTACCCGGGCGTCTCCCTGTTCATCAGTGTGCTCGCCTTCAATCTGATCGGCGAAGGCTTCCTTGAACGATCGGAAGCGATGTGAACGGTGCATCCGCCATCGAAGTCGACGATCTGTCCGTCGGTCTTCGTACGCGGGGCGGCGGCGCCGTCGCGGCGTTGAGCGGCGTGTCCTTCGATGTGCGGCCGGGCGAAATCGTCGGCCTCGTCGGCGAAAGCGGCGGCGGCAAAAGCATGATCGCACGCGCGATTGCCGCCATGCTTCCGAGCGGCGCCGAGGTGTCCGGGCGCATCGCCCTGGGGGACGTCGACCTTCTCGCCCTGTCGGAAAAGCAAATCCGCTTTCACCGCGGGACCGATGCGGCGCTTTGCTTTCAGAACCCCCGATCGGCGTTGAGCCCGACACGCCGGGTCGGACAACAACTCATGGATCGCCTCGTTCGGTGGCAGGGAATGGCGCAAGACGAAGCGCAGGCGGCCGCCCTCGCGTTGTTTCAGGAAGTCGGTATTCGCGATCCTCGGCGCCGCCTGCGGGCGTTTCCGCACGAATTGTCGGGCGGCATGTGTCAGCGCGTCATGATCGCTCTCGCCCTCGCTTGCCGGCCGAAAATCCTCCTGGTGGACGAGCCGACGACCGGCCTCGACGCCACACTTACGAGAGATATTCTGTCCCTCTTTCGCAAGGCGGCGCAGCAACACCAGTGCGGCGTCTTGCTT
>JAPYRS010000105.1 GCA_029936875.1 Alphaproteobacteria bacterium
CGGCAGTATGGGTGAGGCGCTACATGCTTTGGCGTTAACCACGGCGACGCCGGAAGGTTGATAAGAAATTAGCTGGCTTCGTGTCCCTACATTTGAAAGGGTTGCATTTGCAGCCGGGGCGCGGTGATCTAGAGGTAATTGGAGCCGGTTGAACCCGGTATCTTGTAAAAGGAAATATTGATGAGCGACAACCCCGTATTTGAACGGATCAAGCAGGAAGTGACCGACAATGAGGTCGTCCTCTACATGAAGGGGACACCGGTCTTCCCGCAGTGTGGTTTCTCCGCGGCAGTGGTGCAGATCCTCACCGAGGTCGGCGTCAAATTCAAAGGCGTCGATGTTTTGATGGACCCGTCGCTGCGCGATAGCATCAAACAATATTCAGACTGGCCAACAATTCCTCAGCTTTATGTAAAAGGGGAATTTACCGGCGGTTGCGATATTATTCGTGAGATGTATGAGGCGGGCGAGCTCCAGCAACTGCTCACCGAAAAAGGTGTGGAGAAGGTGTCCTCGTAAACACTTCTTGATATCGACAAAAAAAGGGTCGCGGTGCGGCCCTTTTTTGCGCCGGGTGCCTAGCGTCCGGGCCCTAGACGAATGCGGCAATAAAAAAGGCCGTGAAATTCGCAGCCTTTGTATATCGTGCGTAATTTTGATTAGCGCGAATAATATTCGATCACCAGATTGGGTTCCATCATGACCGGATAGGGGACGTCGGAAAATCTCGGTGTCCGCACAAACGTACCCTTCATCTTGCCGTGATCAACATCGACATAATCAGGCAGATCACGCTCCTGAAGCTCTACTGCCTCAAGAACAATGGCGAGTTGCTTTGAGCGTTCGCGCACTTCGACAATATCGCCTTCACCGACGCGGTAGCTCGGGATGTTGACGCGCTTGCCGTTGACCGTGACATGGCCATGATTGACGAACTGGCGGGCGGCAAAAACCGTTTTCACAAATTTCATCCGGTAGACCACCGCATCGAGGCGGCGCTCCAACAACCCGATCAAATTCTCTGAGGTGTCACCGCGCTTGCGAACCGCTTCGTTGTAGGTGCGCCGGAACTGCTTCTCGGTGATGTTGCCGTAGTAACCGCGCAACTTCTGCTTGGCCATCAGATGGATGGCATAATCGGATGGTTTGCGGCGACGCTGCCCGTGTTCACCGGGCCCGTATTCTTTCAGGTTGACCGGACTTTTGGGCCGACCCCATAGGTTCTCGCCTATACGTCGGTTGATCTTGTACTTGGACTTAATGCGTTTGGTCATTCGGTCGTGCCTGCCTCGTCGCCCGTTCGGACGGAAAATAAGAAAGCGGCCAGCAATTGCGACCGCATTGAATTTGGCGCGCTAATATAGCCGTCGCTTTGTCCATGTCAAACAGGTTTGGGCTACGGCGAAAGCGAACACCAATTCGATTAATCTATTAATATCAACCTATTAGCGTATCTGGCCTTGGTCTCAGCCGAAGCCTTTTACCCAATCAACAATCTTTTCGCCGATTTCATGCGGATAGTCCTCGGCAATGTAGTGGCCGCTCTCCCCCAGAAACACGGATTCGAGGTTTGGAAAGCGTTCCTCGCACAATCGGACGGTCTCTTCGGGGACGATGGCGCCTGGTTTCGCCCAGAACAAAATCTTTGGAACCTGGCTTTGCCCAAGTTTGGCGACATAGTCGTCGATGACTTTGGCATTGTCCGCCGGCTCCCCTTCAATGGGGAGTTCCTGCGGCCAGACGTAAAGCATTTTTCGGTTTTTCGGATCGGCGTGGGGTTCGAGGTAGGCATCCATTTCTTCTTTGCTGAGTTTCCGATGAATGCCGTAGGGCAGCACTTCTTCCATGAACACATTCTTGTTCACGATCAGATCCCAGCCGGTGTCCTTGTCGCGAAACGCCTTGAACCCCTCGACCAAATCCTGCGGCCAATCGTCCCAACTCTCGAACGTGCGAACGAATGTCTCCCAAAGTGCAATGCCGCGAATGTTCGATTCGTGGCTCATGGCATAGTTGAGGCCAATACCGCCGCCCCAATCGTGAAGCACCAACACAATATTCTTGAGCCCCAGTTGATCGATAAATTTCTCGACGTACCCATAGTGGGTGAGATAGCGGTAATCGATATCGGGTTTGTCCGATTTTCCGTGACCGATCAGATCGGGTGCCACGCATCGGCCGAGCGGCAGAAGATGCGGAATAATATTCCGGTACTGGTATGACCAGGTCGAGTTGCCATGCAAAAGTAGGAACGTCACACCGTCTTCGCCGGATTCACCTTCATCGATGTAGTGCATGTTGGCGCCGCCAACATCCATGAAGTGCGGCTCGAACGGATAGTCTGCGGAAAATGGACCTCTACCGGTCATCTGAAGCTCCCTGAATGTAGAATTCGATTTTTCTTGATCGCAAAAGAACCGCCCCGCGTCAATTCCGCAAGGCACAATGTTGTCATCTTAAAATGGCGTATCCCAAACCCGCGACTTAAGTTTCGTCGTTTTGGCCCCGGCCTCTCAACTTGGTCAAGGTCGAGACCATGCCGCGCATCATCCGCACCTCCTGTTCCGTCAGGTGGGCGCGTTGCAGCATGTTTCGAATGTTTCTCACCATCGTTGGTGTTTTTTCCGGCGGATACAAAAAACCGCCGCGGTGCAGTTCGCCTTCAAGATGTTCAAACAGGCCGATCAGGTCCTGCTTGCTGGCAAATCCGGTCGGCCCCGGTTCGAACGACTGATCGGGCGTGGCGTCGCCCTGCCGGAAATATTCGTAACCAACGATCAGCACGGCCTGGGCCAGGTTAAGCGATGAAAACGCGGGGTTGAGCGTCACCTGCATGATCGAGTCGGCGAGTGCCACATCGTTATTGTCCAGCCCCGCCCGTTCCGGCCCAAACAGATATCCGGCGCGGTCGCCGGTCGCGGCCCGCTCTCGAATGCGAGTCGCCGCACTTTCCGGCGTGAAAACCGGCTTTCGCATGTCGCGGTCGCGTGCGGTTGCCGCAAAGACGAGGTTTAAATCTGCAATCGCCTCTGCCGTGGTGTCGAACAGCTGTGTCGCATCGAGAACTTTATCAGCACCCGATGCCGCGCTGATCGCGCGCTCGTTGGGCCAGCCATCGCGGGGCCGGACCAGACGAAGATCGGTCAGACCAAAATTGAGCATCGCCCGCGCCGCCGTGCCGATGTTTTCGCCGAGCTGCGGGTCGACGAGAATTATCGCCGGGCCACCGGCCAGAGAATCCTGTGATTTATCGGTACCTGCCACGCCGTGCCGCGATCAGCCTTCGAACTGCCAGGACGTCCCATCCGGCCCATCTTGAAGCGCGATGCCGAGCTGCGTGAGTTCGTCCCTGATTTGATCGGCGGCTGCATAATCTTTTTCCACCCGCGCCTTAATCCGGTCGGAAAGCCGGGCATCAATTTTTGACGCGGTCAGCGGAAAATCAACCGGCAACCACTGAAACCAATCTGCTTTGGAAGATTGCAAAATGCCGAGGTGACGTCCCGCCGCCTGAAGCGCCGCCTGCTTTGCATTTCTTTCCGGCCCGTCGGGGAGCGCCTGTATTTGATCGGCAAGACTATTCATTGCCGCAATCGCAGCCGGCGTTTTGAGATCGTCAGCCAGGGCCGCATCAAATTCTTCGAGATCGGACGCATTCAGATTTGATTCATCTGCCGCGCTTTCTGCCGGCATAAGGCGATACCAATTCAACAGTTGTGCGCGCGCTTCACTTAATCGCCCTTCGGTCCAGTCCATCGGTTTGCGGTAATGGGTCATAAGCAGCGCGAGGCGTATCGCTTCGCCGGGAACGCGTTTCAACAGGTCATGCACGAGAACAACATTGCCGAGCGACTTCGACATTTTTTCGCCCTCGACCATGAGATAGCCATTGTGCATCCAGAAGGTCGCGAGCGTTTCGTCGTGCGCGCATTGGCTCTGCGCAATTTCATTTTCGTGGTGAGGGAAAACAAGATCGAGACCGCCGCCGTGAATATCAAACGGCTGTCCGAGATGTTCGCGGCTCATCACCGAGCATTCGAGATGCCAGCCCGGCCGGCCCCGCCCCCACGGGCTGTCCCACCCCGGCAGATCTTTTGTCGACGGCTTCCACAACACAAAGTCAGCGGGATCTTTTTTGTAGGGGGCAACATCAACCCGCGCACCGGCAATTTGTTCGTCGCGGTCGCGACCGGATAACGCCCCGTAACCCTCCATCGACGGAACATGAAACAGGACATTACCGCCGGCCTCGTAGGCGTGATTTTTTTCGATTAGCACCTTAATCATCGTTACCATTTGCGGAATATGATCGGTCGCGCGCGGCTCGATGGTGGGGGCCAGCACGCCGAGCGCCGCCATGTCGCGGTGGAATGCGGCGGTGGTTTTCTCGGTGATGACATCGATGTCGACGCCTTGCTCGATCGCGGCGGCGTTAATCTTGTCATCGACGTCGGTGATGTTGCGCGCGTAGGTGACCTTCGAAAACTGTCGCTGCAGCACCCGGTAAACCAGATCAAACACGACGATGGCGCGCGCATTGCCGATGTGGGCAAAGTCGTAAACCGTCGGGCCGCACACATACATGCGAACGTTGGCCGGATCGAGCGGCGTAAAAATCTCTTTTTTTCGGGTCGCCGTATTGTGAAATTTTAATGTCATCGAAATATCGTTTTTGGAAGGTTGGAGGTCACGCCTTGTGACCACGCAAGCGGCCAACGGCGCGGTCGTACCCCATCAACGGCAAGAGGCGCTGCATCTCGGGACCCTGATCGCGCGCCGTAAGCGCGCGACGGAGCGGATGAAACAGGTCTTTGCCTTTGCGCCCACTCGCCTCCGATATCGCCTTGGTCCATTCCTTCCAGGTGTCGCCGCTCCACGACGATTCCGGGAGAAGGTCGGCGGCACGCTCCAAAAATTTCGCATCGTCGATTAGCGGATCCAGCGGTTCGTGAACGATGTGCCACCAGTCAAAGACTTCTTTAAGCGAGTTCAGGTTTGGACGGATCGCAATCCAGAATTCTTCACCTATATGCGGCAGCCCCAGGTCGGCGAGTCGATCCCGCGCGACCGAAAACGGCATGTCATGAAGAAATTTGGCATTGAGACGGTTAAGAATATCGACATCAAAAACCGACGGCGTCCGTGAGATTTTTGAGAGGTAAAAGTCCTGTAACAGTTCGGTCGTTGAGAATTTATTTTCAATCGCGTCCGATGTCCCGATCAGCGCGAGATAACTTACGAGCGCCATCGGCTCCACGCCTTGTTCGCGCAACGTCCGAAGTGCGATTGAACCAATTCGTTTTGAAAGCGGCTCTCCGCCCGGCCCGGTCAACAAACCGTGGTGGCCAAAACGCGGCGCCCGCGCGCCGATTGCGTTGAACAATTGGATCTGGGCAGCGGTATTGGCGATATGGTCTTCGCCCCGAACAATGAGCGTGATTCCCATCTGCATATCGTCGACCACCGATGACAGCAGATAGAGCGGGCGTCCGTCGCCGCGAATTAAAACCGGATCGCTGAGCGATGACGTCTCAACTTTGAGGTCGCCGTGAATTTCGTCAACCCATGTGACGGGTTCGCCGTCGAGTTTGAAACGCCAATAGGCGGTCCGTCCCGCGTCCTTCAACGCGGCAATTTCCTTGTCCGAAAGGTTGAGCGAGGCACGGTCGTAAACCGGAGGCTTTCCGGCGGCAAGCTGCGTCTTGCGTTTTAGCGTCAGTTCTTCCGGCGTCTCAAAGCAGGGATAGACGTGACCATCTTCGCGCAGCCGGGAGAAAACCTCTTCGTATTCGCCCAATCTCTCGGACTGTTTTTCGACCCGGTCCCATTCGATACCAAGCCAGGCGAGGTCTTCTTCAATGGCGCGGATAAACTCATCCGACACGCGGTCGGTATCGGTATCGTCGAGGCGTAAAATGAAAGACGCAGCGTGGGCGCGCCCATAAAGATAATTGATGATTGCAGTACGCGCGTTTCCGACGTGAAGATACCCGGTCGGACTAGGTGCAAATCGGACGGCCATAATGTGTCAGCTCGTTTCGCGAAAGGCGTTTGTGATCGGGTAACGGCGTTCCCGGCCAAAAGAGCGGCGCGTTAGTTTCACGCCGGGCGGTGCCTGACGCCGTTTGTATTCCGCAATATAAAGCATGCGTGCAATCCGCCGCACCGTTTCGATATCATGGCCCGTCGCCGCGATATCGGTAAAGGAGCGTTCATCCTCGATCAGTCCCTTAAGAATATCGTCGAGCTCATCATAGGGCGGCAATGTGTCCTGATCGGTTTGATTAGGCTTTAGCTCCGCGGTCGGTGCCTTGGTAATGATGTTCTCCGGAATGACCCGGCCTTCCGGCCCGAGCCCGCCCGCAGGCCGATTCTGATTTCGCCACTTGGAAAGTTCATAAACCGTTGTTTTATATACATCTTTCAGGACCGAATAGCCGCCGGAAAGATCGCCGTAGAGGGTCGCATAGCCAACCGACATTTCCGATTTATTACCGGTCGTCAGCAGCATCGAGCCAAATTTGTTGCTGATCGCCATCAGGATGATCGCGCGGGACCGCGCCTGAATGTTTTCTTCGGTCGTATCTTCGGCGTGACCTGAAAACATGTCGCTCAGCAGGGCGCCGTATGTGTTGACCGCATCCTTGATGGCGACAACGTCATGCCGGACGCCCATCAGGTCGGCACATTCGGCGGCATCATCGTTGCTTGTCCGAGAGGTGATTTCGGACGGCATGATGATGCAATGGACCCGGTCCGGGCCAAGTGCGTCGGCGGCAACCGCAGCCGTTAGTGCAGAATCAATGCCGCCGGACATGCCGAGCACGATGCCGGGAAAGCCATTCTTTCCAACATAATCCCGAAGCCCCATCATCATCGCGAGATAGGTTGATTCGAGCTCACTTGGTTCGGTGGCAATATTACCGTTTGCGCATATCCAATGGCCTGCGTCTTTAGACCATTCGGTTTTCAGGGCCGCGTCGGCCCACGCGACAAGCTGGATCGCAAGTTCACCGTCGCCGTTGCGAACAAACGACGCACCATCGAATACCAATTCGTCCTGACCGCCGACCTGATTGACATAAACCAGCGGCAAACCAGAATCGCGAATACGTTCCACCGCGATGTCGTGGCGCTCGCCGTGTTTGTCGGATTCAAACGGCGATCCGTTCAAGACAATCAAAATCTCCGCGCCCTGCTCATTGAGCGAGCGTGTCGGCCCATCGGTCCACGCGTCTTCGCAAATCATCACGCCGAGCGAAACGCCGTGCCAGATGATGGGTGCCTGCACGGGTGCCGCGGTGAAGACGCGGCTTTCATCAAACACGCCGTAATCGGGGAGATTATGTTTGAATCGAACCGCCGCGACCGCACCACCCGCCAAAAGCAGCGCCGCGTTATAGAGATTTTCATTGTCGCGCCACGGCGCCCCAACGATCAGCGCCGGACCCCCATCTGCCGTTTCCGAAGCAAGATCGCGGACAGCCTGTTCACATTGATCCATGAAAGCTGCCCGCAGCACGAGGTCTTCCGGCGGATAGCCAGAGACAAACAATTCGCTCGAGACCAGCAGATCAGCGTCCTTGGCTGCGTTGGTACGCCGCGCCGCGCGCAGTTTCTCAATATTTCCCTCGATATCACCGACCGTGGGATTGAGCTGAGAAAGTACTATGGACAAATGATCGGTCATGCGACCCAGAAACTCTTGTGACCTGAATTAAGACCGGTGCACCGAATTGGCGAACCGGAGCTGGGCCCGGTTGTCGGAACCATCGGCACATCTATAATTGGCGCAGGACGCGCAATCAACAATCAGCAGGATCCCGATGACCTCACTTCCCAACGCCAATTCGCAAATTGTTCTCGCCAGCCGCCCCGATGGGCTACCGACAGAAGCCAATTTCAGGCTTGAACAGACTCCGATGCCCGATCCGGGCGCCGGCGAAGTGCTGGTGAAAGTGCATTTTCTTTCGTTGGACCCGTATATGCGGGGCCGAATGCGGGACCGGAAGTCATATGTCCCGCCCTACAAAATAGGTGAGGTTTTCGGCGGAGACGCCGTCGGCGAAGTTATCCGGTCGGAGACAGAGGGGTTCGAAGCCGGCGACATGGTCCATGGCCGCTTTGGTTGCCAGACCTATGCCGCCGTCGCCGGCAAAACACTTCGAAAAGTAGGATCCGACGCGCGGCCGCTTTCGCTGGCGCTGGGCATTCTCGGTATGCCCGGCATCACCGCCTATTTTGGGTTATTGGATTTGGGCCAGCCACAATCCGGTGAAACCGTTGTTGTCTCGGCGGGGTCTGGCGCGGTCGGCGCGATCGTCGGCCAGATCGCCAAAATAAAAGGCTGCCGCACCGTCGGCATCGCCGGGTCCGATGAAAAGAACGCCTATTGCATTGACGAACTCGGGTTCGATGCGGCGATCAATTACAAGACGTCGAAAAACTTGGTCAAAGACCTGCGTGCTGCCTGCCCGGACGGCGTCGATGTTTATTTCGATAATGTCGGCGGGCCGGTTTCGGACGCCGTCATGATGTGCCTTAACAACCACGCTCGCATTCCTGTGTGCGGCCAGATATCAGGCTACAACAGTGAAGAAGTGGATGTGGGGCCGCGGCTTATCTGGCAGCTGATCGTGAAGCGCGCCCGGATGGAAGGTTTTCTCGTGTTCGACTATTTCGATCGATACGCGGAAGGGCTCGACCAACTGTCGGCCTGGATCAAGGCGGGTGAACTAAAGTTCAAGGAAGACGTGAGCGACGGCATTGAAAGTGTACCGGCGGCGTTCATCGGAATGTTACAGGGCAAGAACTTCGGCAAGCAGATCGTCAAGCTGATCGACTAACGCAGCGGCGGCGAGAATCGCGCGGTCTCTGTTAGACCGCCTCGGCGTATTC
>JAPYRS010000106.1:0-3862 GCA_029936875.1 Alphaproteobacteria bacterium
AGACATCCCAGACGGTTGATTCGGGGTGCATGTGTCCTTCGATACCTTCCGGGTCGTGATTATCGAAGGCTGCAAAAATGCCTTTGATGATGTCGGCGATTTCTTTTTCTGCGGCCTCTTGTTTGTCGCTCATTTGTCCACCCTCGTATCCGTTTTTTCGTCGTACATGTTGAAGGCCCATTTGCCGTCGTGCCATTCAAGAACATGGGCGCCGTGGTTTGGATGTTCGTGAAATCCGTGAACGGCGTATGCCGGGTTATGAAGATAAGTGTTGGTGCGCAGCGGGCGCGTATCGTCCGGCGCGATGTCGCCTTCGAGACATAGAATTTCTTCGTGCACCAGGTGCCAGTTGGCGCCGCGCCCTTCGAACCCTCCAGGGACAACAAGGTACCGGGTGTCGGCGCCGTTCTCGGGGTCTTCCCACAACACGCGGCGGGACGTTCCGGTTTTTATGCCGTTGATTTCGGGCTCAAACGGCTCAACGTCGAATGCGTCGGCATATTCCACCGCCGGTAGTCGCGGTGTCTTGCCTTCGGTCCCAAATGACTGCGCGCCGCCGAGAATAAGGACGACTTTCGCGCCTGATTCGGAATGCATCGCGCCGCGCAACTGGCCCGCCGCGTAAAAGTAAAAACCGCGCGTCCCAAATTTCATATCGCCGACGGAGAAATCGCCTGTCAGAACATAACCCTGCTCGTCTGCGCTTCCCGCAAGTGACACTTCGCTGGTCCAACCTGCTGGAATCTCAAGGATGACACTGCGCAGCACGCCACTCTCTTTAATGCGGCGAAGGACCCTGCTGCGAATGCCTGCGGGAAGACCCGACGGCGCATAGTCTTCCAAAGGTGCCTCGTTCATTTCAATGGTGCACGAGATATCCCAGGCGAGTTCCGCCATCCTTTTCCCCCAAAATTATTCCCTCTTGCTTGACGGGCAGTATAAAGTGATTGCCTACCAATGTCGGAAATTTCGCGTTTGGGCGCGAGGAGGGGCATTGCCGACATTCGAAAACAAGGTCGCGATCGTGACCGGCGGCGGACAATCCGTTGGCCGCGCTATTGCGCTGGCGCTCGCGGAACGGGGCGCGACGGTGATTGTCGCCGATGTCGATCAAGCGGGCGCTTCGGAAACGGTGGCGGCGATCAAGGCGGCCGGCGGCAGTGCCGAGACATCTGAGTTCAAGCCCGCCGACGAAACCACATGGCACGCAATTGTTGACCGTGCGGCTTCGCTTGGTGGCCTCAATGTTCTTGTGAATGCGGCGGTGGACCGGGTTGTGGGACCACTCACCGACATGTCGTTTGATGACTTTCGTCGCGCTGAGGAGACAAATTTGGTTGCGCCGTGGCTCGGGATGCGGGCCGCGATCAAGGTCATGCGCGAGACCGGCGGCGGCGCGATTGTGTCGGTCACCGCCGCCCCCGCACAGAGCGGCATCCCCGGCATGGCGGCGCTGACTGCGGCTTCGGGCGGTGTTCGCATCATGACGCAGGCGGCCGCCCTTGAATGCGGGCAGAAGGCGGACGGCATTCGCGTGAACGCGGTGATTGCGACGTCCGATGCAGACGGCGCATCACCAGATCCGGAAAAAATAGCGAAAACCGTTTTGCAAATCGCTGCCGACGAATCAACTTTCATGACTGCCGCCGCACTTATCGTCGGGGGCGGATAACGTGACGGCTGATCTCAAAGGGAAAATCGCGCTGGTCACCGGTTCGACTTCCGGTATCGGCCGTATGTGTGCGTTGACGTTCGCGCGCGAAGGCGCAGCGATTGTTGTCACCGGCCGCAACGAAAAGCGCGGCGCAGAATCGGTCGAGATGATTCAAAATGTTGGCGGCGAAGCCATCTTCGTCCAACAGGATGTGATGGAAGAAATTGACTGGAAGAATGCCATCGCCGAAACGCTGAAGGAGTACGACGGCCTCGACATTCTTATCAACAACGCGGGCGATTGCATTCTTGAGCCGATTGATGTGATGCCGTTCGAGACGTTTCTTTTCATGATGCGGGTCAATACCGAATCCTGTTTTCTTGGAATGAAATACGCGATCCCGGAGATTCAGAAACAGGGCGGCGGGTCGATCATCAACATGTCATCGGTTGCGGGGCTCAAGGGCGGCATCAACGGCACCGCCTACGGTGCGAGCAAAGGTGGCATGACCGCGCTCAGCAAAGTGGCAGCCGCCGAGTGCGCTGCAAATGGCAATAATGTCCGGATCAATTCACTTCATCCCGGTCTGATTTGGGGACCCGGCAATGTTGAATCGATGGGCGAAGAAAAGGCGAAGAAGTTCCGCGACATGATTGTCGCCCGAACGCCGATGAAACGCGTCGGCAAACCGGAGGACATCGCCGAGATGGCACTGTTCCTCGTCTCGGAAGCAGGCGATTCCATTTCCGGTCAGGAGATCGTCGTCGACGGCGGTTATATGGCGGTTTAATCGTCCTGCGGTTTGACCAGCATGGATTTCAACAGGCTCTTGAATTTCTGAATGATCTCTTTGCCGAGCAACAATATACCGAGAAAAAATGCGACCTCGGCGGCGATCCCGAGGCCGACCATGGATGCGGCGATTCCGCCCACTGACAGTCCCAGGAACGGGACTGCCGCCACTGTCAGCCAGCCGAGGCCACAGAGGCCAATCAGCGAAACGCCGGTGATCCGACGAAGCCGCGTGTAGCGTCCGGTCGCGACGGGTTCGGGCGTTTCGGTATCGGGCGCATCAGTATCGGGCGCATCAGTTTCGGGCGCATTGATTTCGTGTTCGGGGTTCGGCGTATCCATCGCTCAGGGCCAATCGCAATCCAGTTTATCCGTTCGGTAATAGAATAATTTTGCCGTCGCGCTCTTCGCCGGTTTTCGCCGCGTGGGTGACCGCGTCCCCGACCTGGTCGAGCGTGTAGGTGCCGGCGATGCGCGCCGTTAAGGTGCCGTCGGCGACCAAATTCGCGAGGTATGAATAAATCTCAAGCTGTTCAGCGCGGGGCCGTGTCATCAGGCAGCGGGACATCATGTACCCCTCAAGGCGGATGTTGCGCAGGAACAACATGTCGGACGGAATATGGCACGGTTCGCCGCTTAACATTCCGTAGGCGAGGATGGTGCCGCCGTCGACCAGACATTCGCCGATGCGCATGGTTGCGTCGCCGTTGACAGCGTCGAGGCCGACACGAATTTCTGCGCCGTCGGTGGCGTCCGCCACGCGCTCCGCGAGATCCGGCCCGTCAAGAAGCACGACGTCGCCGCCGATTTCTTTGAGGCGCGGAATCAGTTCTTCCCGTCGCACAATATTGACGGTGCGGACGCCGCGCATTGCGGCGAGTTTGATCAGATAGACACCGCAATTGGAGCTGGCGGCATTCTGAATGATCCAGTCGCCTTCCTTGAAGTTGCCGTAATCCCGGAGCAACATCTCTGCCGTTGGCGCGTTGATCGGTAACAAGGAAAGTTGAGCGGCGTCGCCTTCCGGTGCCGGAAAACAGCCGTCTGCCTTAACCCGAATCTGCTGACGCCATGCGCCGCAACCAAGCGGAAGGAAAACGCGAGATCCAACTTCAAAGTCGGTGACGCCGGACCCAACCGAGGAAACCCGGCCAATGCCTTCGTATCCGGGGGTGGCCGGTAGCGGAAACTGAAAGCTGCGGTGGCCGGTGAGGTTTTTGAGATCAGCAATGTGAACCGGGGCGGCTTCGATATCGATGATGATTTCGCCGTCCTCGGCGGCACCGGTATCGATATCGATAATTTTTACAACGTCGGCCGCAACGCCGTATTCTTCGTACTGCACAACTTTCATTTGGCGATCCACACTTTCTTCATTTGGCGTTCCACACCCTAGATTGTCAGGCTCTTGTAAAT
>JAPYRS010000106.1:3962-8749 GCA_029936875.1 Alphaproteobacteria bacterium
TCCACACTTTCTTCATTTGGCGTTCCACACCCTAGATTGTCAGGCTCTTGTAAATGGAATGGTGCCGCTATTGTAGCACGGGCCTTAAAATTCCGCCGCGAGGGAGGGCGGGGCATATATGAATAATTTAGATTTAGACGCAGCCTTGAAGGGCGCGCTGCAAGCGATCGTTGGCGCCGATCACGTGAATACAGATCAGGCCGCGCGCGCCTATTATTCGGAGGACCTGTTTTTTCAAGGACCGGCTGCAGCCGCTGTGATCGCCCCGGGTAGCCGTGAGAAACTGGCCTCCTGCGTGGCAGTTATTACGAGCCACGGATTTGCCGTGGTGCCGCGCGGCGGCGGGCTCTCCTATACAGGCGGATACGTACCGCAGTCTGAAAATTCGATCCTGATCGATACGCGGCGGCTCGATGAAATCGTCGAAATCAACCAAGACGATTTGTATGTCACCGCCGAATGCGGCTGCACCTTTGCCGCCCTTCATGCGGCACTGACCCCGCTCGGCCTTCGCATTGAAAGTTTCGGCCCGGCGTCCGGTCGTGTTTCGACGGTCGGCGGCAGCCTCTCCCAGAACAGTCTGTTTTTCGGCGGTTCCAAAAAAGGCAGCGTCGCCGATGTGCTCCTGTCCCTAGAGGTGGTGCTGGCGAGCGGCGAGGTGATTAATACCGGCACCGGCGCCATCGACGGTGGTACGCCGTTCTCGCGCTATTTCGGGCCGGACATGAGTGGACTTTTTGTCGGTGACGGGGGCGCGTTCGGTGTGAAATTAACCGCGACCTTTCGGTTGGAACACATTCCCGCCGGAATCGCCTTCGGCTCTTTCACGTTCTCCGAATACGAATCAATGATCGCGGCAGAAACAGAAATTCTGCGGCTTGGTGTGGCCAGTGAAATTCTTGGCCTCGGTCCGTGGAGCCCAAAGGGTGGCACGCCCTCCGCGCCGCCAACACTTCATGCAGTAACAGAAGGACTTGATCAGGCGGCGGCCGATTCAAAGATGGCAGCGCTACGGGCGATTGCCACTCGCGACGGTGAAGAAATTGAGGCGACGATCCCGGCCTTCATTCGCGCCAACCCGTTTGGCTTTATGCAGAGCCTTTTGGACGAGGAGGGCCGGCTGCAAAGCTGGACCCACGGTATCGTTCCTTATAGCCGCGCCGTGGAGACCTACCGGAAAGTGTGCGGCGTGCTCGAAGCCGCCGCTGTTCAAATTGAAAAACTGGGGATTAAAGCCTCGATCTCGGCGCTCGCCGTCCGCAACGGTTTTTTTGTCGAGCCGGTTTTGGCCTGGTACGACACGCCGCGGGAGATTCATCTGCGGGGTCTTGGCGGCGATGCGCCTGCGTCGCGCGGCGACAAGGCAAACCCCGAAGCCACAAAATTAATCGAGAAATTACGCGAGCAATTTCGCGATCTGTATCACGAGCTGAAGGCGACGCATTTTCAGATTGGCAAGTTTTACAATCATCACGATGCGCTCGACGCAGGATCAAGTGCGTTTCTGTCGGCGATCAAGAAAACGCTCGACCCCAAGGGCCTGATGAATCCGGGGGCGCTCGGCCTCTAGGACCAAGCGCCCCCAAAGGTTCCGCTACCCAGATGGCTCAATTGCCCCAACCCCTCAATTGAGAGTGGTGAAGAAAGTCTGCACCGCGGCAAGGTTCCGGACCGCTGGCTGAAACTCCAGGACGACACGGCGGTTGAGCGGTTCGCGCACACCGTCGTCAGTGTCCACAACAGGATTGGTTTCGCCTGCCGCGACAATCAGAATTCGCGCGCGATTGATGCCGTGTGCGATGAGTACGCCGAGCGTCGCTTCGGCACGGTCTAGCGACAGGTTCCAGTTAAATTCGTCACTGCCGGCCCGGTCGGCGTGCCCGGTGACGACGATGGAATAGTTTTCGCTCTCCTGAATTCGTGCAGCCACGCCCATCTGCGCGATGGCCACGCCGTTCAAAAGGTAGCTGTTGAATGCGAAGGTAATCACGACCGGGTCCGGCAACACGATTTCACGCGCCGCCTGTTTCGCCCGATGTTCGGTAATCGCCTGGTCGAGCTTCAGCACCGCGGTTTCGAATCCCTGGCGGCAGGCGGCGATATGATCGTCCTGCCAGTTCTCTTCCTGCTGCTCGATCCAGCAATCGAGACTGGCTTGGGCGGTTGCGGCGACCTTGGGCAGTATCTCGCGGGCACCCGACTCAAAGGCAACATCAATTTGGCTGCGGGCAATCAAAAGCGTGAGCCGATGTTCCTGCGGCAATCGCCAATCATCAGGGTTTTCCGGTCCGACCGGTTCACCGCGAACTGCGATCAGACCTTTTCTGGTGAAACGCTGGGCATCCCGCCAGTCGATCATTTCATCGGCTTCAAAGTTGGCGAGGTTCAGATACTCCTGCGCAAGCGCCTGTGAAAACTCGCTTCCCACTGGCTCCGCTCCGCGCAGCCTTGAAAGTTCGGGTCCTGCTGTGATGGTCGTGCATGCTGCCGCCGTCATCAGGACGAGGGCCGTGCCGATTCGTGAGATTCCGCAGATAGAAATGATTGCCATGATGCGCTCCTCGTTTCGCTGAACGCATCCTCGAACTTCGGGACATGCGTTTTCCTGCGACAATCTTGTAGGTCACGATTGCGGCGAGACGGTGAGACAACGTGGCGAAAATGGGGCCGGGCCGGGGTGATTTTGGGGCGCGCTCAATGCGCGCCAACATTTCATGCGCGGCCCGGGGACGCTACCGCAAACAATCGTTTTTGCGGAGGTCAGCTGAGGACGGCGAGGGCGTCTTTCAGTGTTGGCAGCGCGCGTTCGACCGCCGCTTCGCCCTCTTCGATACATTCGGCAGCGCGGTCGAATTCCAGCAAGCCAATATGGCCGATGCGCGGCGTGATTTGGACGTCGGGCGGATCACCGGCGAGGCGGGAGCGCCCCAGACGATCCTGAATGATATTCAGCGAGGCTATCATGACGCTGAATAATCCATGATCGGTCTTGTCGGTTCCAAATACGCTTTGCAGCAATGACTGAAACATGCCGTTGCCGGTTTTTTCGTCGGCATCTTCATCGAGGGTCTTGAGGAAATCTTCGACCTGACCGCGCGGCGGTCGCTCGCCTTCCTTCCAGTGTTTGCCAATGACGTCGGCACTTAGATTTGCGGCGATAACAAGTTCTGCTCCCATCGCGCGGCACACCGAAACCGGTACGGGATTGACGAGCGCGCCATCGACGAGAGATTTGCCGCCGATTTCAACCGGCCTGAACACGCCGGGCAGCGCATAGGACGCGCGAATGGCGTCGGCCGCATGCCCGGATTGAAACCAGATTTCGTGACCGGTCGTGAGATCAGTGGCGACACTCGCAAATGGTTTCGAGAAGTCTTCAATCTTCATGTCGCCGAGATTTCGCTCCAGCAGCGTTTGCAGCTTGTCACCGGAGATGAAGCCGCCGCCCAATACCCGAAAGTCGAGATAGCGCAGCATCCGCACTTTGGTCAGGCTACGCGCCCAGGCCTCGAGCATGTCGAGGTTCCCGCTTAAATATACGCCGCCGACAAGCGCGCCGACCGATGTTCCGCAAACGACGTCGGGCTCGATGCCGGCCTTCTTGAGGCCGTGCAAAATTCCGATGTGAGTCCAGCCGCGACCGGCGCCAGAGCCGAGTGCGAGTCCTATGCGAGGGCGGGGCATTTTTGATTTTTCCAGTTGGGCAAATACGCGATGAAGCTGAAAAATTTCATCTTCGGCGCTGACTTATATCATTGCCCGAAACCTGAATCGATTTCGTAAACAGTTACGATGCTCCGGGAAAATTGATGACCGGGGGCTCGTTTTGTCGGCATCGGGATCTGCAGCGATCCCATAGAAGAACGAAAGATGAATTGCTGGCGCGCAATGTCATCCCAATTGCCTGTTGATTTGCCAATGGATCGTGGGCCTGACCGAAATATTGTTGGTTATGGTCCACCGATCGTTAACCGCGGTGATTTTCGTCACGCGGCGTGAACAAATCCCTGATTTCACATCTCGAAAAGTGCGTTAACAGCTTGAAAAATAACAAATAACGATGCGCGTCTCCGAATCATTGAAAGGTGTTGAAAATGTTGATTCCAGCGCCTCACAGGCATATATTTGAAGGGTTGGGCCTCGTCATAATGGCTGTCAAAAATAAACGGCGGGATCCTTCAACAAAACGCTTTACCGGTCGGGGGGTGCCCTGTATAAGCACGCCTCCCAGCGACGTTTGGGCGGCCCACTAGGCCGGTCAGACTAGCCGGGTTTTTTTCGGCCCCTTCGGGTGTCGTTTTGATATTTGACATTGTGAATTGGAAGAGATGCGTAGGCGGCGGTGTGCTGTAAAATACACTGTCGCAGACGCCCGACACCGGTGTATGCCGTTCGCGGTAGATATCGGTGCAGTGATGTTTGTGCAGCAAGGATATAAGTGAAGACGAACTTCGGTTCGTTGGATCTTACCCTCAACATGAGAGTTTGATCCTGGCTCAGAACGAACGCTGGCGGCAGGCTTAACACATGCAAGTCGAACGAGAAGCTAGGCTTCGGCCTAGTGGAAAGTGGCGCACGGGTGAGTAACGCGTGGGAATCTACCCAACAGTGCGGAATAACGTCGGGAAACTGACGCTAATACCGCATACGCCCTTCGGGGGAAAGATTTATCGCTGTTGGATGAGCCCGCGTAGGATTAGCTTGTTGGTGAGGTAAAAGCTCACCAAGGCTGCGATCCTTAGCTGGTCTGAGAGGATGATCAGCCACACTGGGACTGAGACACGGCC
>JAPYRS010000107.1 GCA_029936875.1 Alphaproteobacteria bacterium
AAACAGAATTCAGAAACTCCACGGTCATGGCACCATAGAGAAATTGGCGGTTCGCTGGGTCTTCGTATTCCTGCGCGCCAAAGTTTGAATATGCCGAAACCGTATTCAATTCCGTGGGACTACTCATTTATCGCTACATCTTTCTGTGATTCGATTTCGAATCTGGGACCACACAGGTCGCCGGGATCCTGAAAAATTCCGGTCCTGAAATTGGAGCACCGAGTTTTCAAAAAATGGAATAAAAAATCAGCCCTTCCGAGCCCTGCCCCAATAGGAGGAGGCCGCCAATTATCAGCACAAGAATGATCATCGGCAAGCGCAACGGTTTTTCGATTGCGCGGAACAGACCCCACGATTTTGAACGGATCGACATATACGAGGTGGGTCCTGACCGGCTCGGGTGATGGTGCGGCAGAAAATCACAGAGATATCCAGCCCGGTCAAGCACCGATAAAGATTGAGGAATGCCTGCGTTCCTTCGAAATTGGGCATTGGCAAATACGCCCGCGGCCTGGAACTTTCGGGCGTTAGGGACTATCCAACAAATTCATTTCGCCCCAGAATGCGGCGAGCAATTTAGCCACTCAGGGGTGAATCCGATTGATTAAACGAAGCCTTACGACAATTCGAAAACTGTGGCTTGCCTTCGGAATTGTGGTGCTTGTCCTCGTCGTCGTTGAGACTGGCCCGAACGCCTGGAAGTCTTTTTGGCGCGGCGTGGAGTATGAGGGGGGACAGAAGCCAGACTACAGGGTTGCAGCAGAGGCGCTGCAGGACGCGGATTGGGCCGAACCCTATTTTCTTGAAGCGCACAACCAGCTTCGCGTTGAATGGGCACCTTATGTTCAATGGCGCCATCCGCCGCTGGAAGGCGCCTACTTCCATTTTGATGCGAACGGCAATCGACGGACTTGGAGTACGCCGACGACACCTACATCCACTGCGCCTCTCAGGATTTACATGTTTGGTAGCTCGACCATGGTGGGTGTGGGCGCGCGGGACGATTTCACGATCCCTTCGTTATTGGCCAAACGCCTCGCCGCTACTTCGTTCGATATTGAAGTCAGTAACTTTGGCGTTGTCGGTTTTGTCAGCTCGCAGGAAGTTTATTCGCTGATCGAGCTTCTGAAACAGGGCAATGTCCCGGACCTCGTGATTTTTTATGATGGCATCGGCGACATCATCGCGGCGGAGCAAACCGGCGTTGCCGGCACACCCCAGAATGAAAGCCGCCGGGGTCGAGAATTTAAGCTCCTGAACCGGGAACGCGAAGGCGATCTGATTCGCGAGGCGGTTCTTGTTATGTTGAGTCGGACCCAGAGCCGTGCGAGTGATTTTGCGGAGTGGATCGGCGCACGCAAAAAAACCTCCCCCGCAGTTTCCATTTCACCGGATTTGGAAGCATTGGCGACTTCAATTGTGGCCCGGTATGCCGAAAATTTGCGCATCGTCGAGTTGCTGGCCAAAGAGTACGAATTCGAGGCGCTTTATTACTGGCAGCCGGTCGTATTCACGAAAAACGTACTGACCGGTCACGAGCAACGCTACCGAAACACGCATGCACTCGAGGCACTTTACGAGGCAACTTACCGCGCGCGGCGTGAAAGTGATGTGCTGGCATCTCTCACGACAGCCATCGACATAAGCGACGCGTTCCGGGAAAGCACCGAGAACTATTTTCTGGATTTTGCGCACACCTCTGAAGCTGGCAATCAAAAGATTGTAGAAGTCATGATGCCGGGTGTGAGCGGCGCTATAGAGCGGTTAGTTCAGGGCCGTTAGGGGAGAGACCGCTCGAACTCAATGGCCGGGCACCAAACGAAACACTTCAATTTCACCGGATCGCCCGCGAAGGACCTGCGGCCCCAGTGACTCGATGTTGCTCTGGTCGTCAATCGCCTCGATGGTTGTTTCGCTCAGCAAAACGAAACATTCAGATGCCGATTCGTGGTTTTCCAATCCGAGGTCTTTCGAAAGCGCCTCGATCCGGGAGGTTGCATTTACGGTATCACCGACCACTGTGTAATTAACGCCGCTGCTGGACCCTATATTTCCGACGACGACGGGACCGGTGTGGATGCCAATTCGAATGGCAACGACCGGATCACCGGCGAGGCGGCGCTTCTCATTGTCGGCGAGCACCGCGATTTGAATCGCGCGTGCGGCACGAACGGTACGTTCGGCATGGTCTGGCATATTCTCGGGCGCGCCCCAAAACGCCATCACACTGTCGCCGATAAATTTATCGACGGTGCCGCCCTCTGCCTGGATACAGTTGGATAACAACTCGAAATGTTCGTTCAACAAGGCCGCGATATCGCCTGCCTGCATGTGCTCCGCAAGCGTACTGAAGCCTCGAATGTCTGTGAACATGACGGTCATCATCCGTTCCCGCGAGGTGGTCACGTCTGTTTCCTCGGACTGCCCCATCAGGCGCATGACAAGCGGTTTCGGAACGTAAGTTTCAAACCACTTGAGTGCCGAACTCATTTGGTTGAATGCCTTGGCGGCGACTGACAATTCACGGTACGGGCTGTCCGGAAGTGGATCGGAATCGACGATTTCGAGGCGGCTCAATCGGGCGGCGTAACTGGCGATCCGAGGGATTTGCACAGTCATATGCCGCCCCATGATCAGCGCCGCAATCATTGCCGCAATCAGAATTAGGATCCCGATCGCCGCATTCTGGCGCAACTTGATGAGGGGCGCGTTGAGTTTGGCACGGTCGACTTTGAACCCAATCCGCCACGGTTCTGGGCCAAGACCGAGATGATCGCGAATGAGCACAACAACGTCATCGTTGACGACGATTCCGCTGAATTTTTTCGACTCCATTCCCATCGGGTCGATTTCGGCGAGCGCGCCGTTATCAAGCATCGAAAGGGCGGGGTCATCGGCAAACATGTCGATATTCGGCAGTGGAATTTCGCCAATCGGCGCCATTTTGAACATGCGATTGAACATCGACGGGTGGGCGAGAACTTTGTCATCGCCATAAAGAATGAATGCATCAACCGAATCGCGTTCGCTCAGATCCGCGAGGAATTCGGCCAACTGTCCAAGAGCGACAACTACGAACAAGACGCCGCCAAAGTCGCCTTCCACGCGCACTGGCGTTTCAAGTATAAGCACGGGCTGTTTTAGTGATTAGACCCAAATTGGTGCGAGCCAGGCGGCGGTCTCCATACTGGCGGCACCGTCCATCATCTCGTGCATGGCATTACTTTTCGGCCATCATGCCCTTTAGACCCGCGACCATGACCCCGGTTTCGATCACTTCGGTCACGTCCGATCCGTTTCGCGAAACTTGAATGGTGTGGAAATCCATATCGACGAATACCATCGCCGTCGCCAAAGGCACCGCGTTCATGGTCGAAAAAAGTGTCAGGCGGACGTCTGACATATCGTTGGGATCACTTAGGCTTTCGGAAATCAGGTTTGCCACCCCCATTCCCAATTCCCGAATGGGTTCCAACTCACCACGGATCCGCGTCTCCAATAAGGTCAGCGCTAAGTCTGCCCTGTCTTGAATAAGGCGAATGGTGTTTTCGCGTTCGCTGAAATAATTGATCGCGAGAACACTTCCAAGCGCGATTCCAAGTGTCAGGACTACGCCCACGATTAGGGCAGTCGTGATCGGAATCCAAACCTGAAAGGGCCGGGCCGGGGAGGGCGATATCTGTTTCTTGGCCATTTCGATTATCTAATAACGCCTACATGGGGACGCTTTATTCCAGGGCCAGCATACATCAGGATCTGCGGCCTTCGTCACTGGACACATTTGAACACCAATTGATGAGGAGTATGGGGTACGGCCAACATCTCTTCAAAACTCGGCAGAGGATGCGCGAAGAGGTAGGATCACCTCCCCGAATAATCAATCCGCAACCGCACTTGAGGGAAGTTCATGAAAGCAGTCGTTATTAAAGAACATGGTGGAATTCAGAACCTTGTTTACGAGGACATCGAGACACCGGTGCCGGGACCAGGTGAGGTGCTTATTCGGGTGAAGGCCGCGGGCGTCAACCACTTTGACCACGACGTGCGCGAAGGCACTTCGGGAATTACACAACGACTACCGCACATTCCGGGGATTGAGGGCGTCGGCGAAATTGCCGTGCGCGGACCGGATACCGAAGACGCGACCGAAGGTCAGCGGGTCGCAATCGGTTTTTATCAGTCCTGCGGAACCTGCGCGATGTGCCGCACGGGATTTGACGGTATCTGCATGAAGGGGAAGCGCATCGGCGTGACCGAGTGGGGAACCTATGCCGAATACGCGATATGTGAATCACGGAGCACGATCCCGCTCCCTGAAGGCCTCGCCTTTGAAACCGCGGCGGCTGCACTAATTTGCATGCCGACGGCCTGGCACATGACGGTGTTTTTGGGAAAGGTTCAGGCCGGGCAAACTGTATTGGTGAATGCCGCAGGTTCGGGTGTCGGCACGTCCGCAATTCAGGTCGCGAAACTTCATGGCGCGCGGGTGATTGCGTCTGCGGGATCAAACGAGAAACTCGCGCTGGCAAAAGAACTCGGCGCCGACGAAGTCATTAATTACACTGATCAGGATCTCGCCGCAGAGGCGTTGCGACTAACCGGCGGCGACGGTCCAAACCTTGTGATCGAATCAGTTGGCGGCGAAGTCTTGCAGAAAAGCATCGAGGCCGTTGCATTCAACGGTTCGGTCGTGACGTGTGGCGCACACGCTGGCGAAAATCCTCAAATCAACATCATCGAATTATTTCGAAAGCAGGCCCGATTGCAGGGCAGCCATTACGCGTCCCGCTATGAGATCGAGCATGTGTTGAAGCTGGTCGCCGAGGGAAAACTCAAACCGGTAATTCACAAAACCGGCGAGCTTAAGGATGTCCAGGATATGGCGAGGTTGGTGGCCAACCGAAGTTTCTTCGGAAAAATGATTCTCGTTCCCTAAACCTCAAGATGCGGTCTAGCGTTCGCGCAGTGCGCGCTCTCTGGCCTGAAGGACAGGTTTAAGGAAGTAACTCAGGATGGTGCGCTTGCCGGTGAGGATATCGACCTGCGCCACCATGCCCGGAATAATTGGCAGCGGTTCGTCGTCGGTGCCGAGAAATGTTTGGTCGGTGCGAAGGCGGATCGGATAATAACTTTCACCATTTTCGCCAACAATCGTATTGGCACCAATCTGGTCCAGCTGCGCGTCCAATGCACCGAAAGTCTCGAACGCATACGCGGTGAGCTTAACCCGCGCGTTTTGGCCCGGCCGCAGGAAGGCAATGTCAGCTGGCCGGATCGCCGCCTCGATAATCAATGTGTCTTCCAGAGGTACCATCTCGACCAAATCCATGCCAGGCGTAATCACTCCGCCGATTGTGGAGACCATAACCCGGTTGACGATGCCACGGACTGGGGCCCGGACTTCAGAGCGGGAAACCCGGTCGTCCACGGCCGTCAGCGCTTTTTCGAGAATTGTTAGGCGCAACAGACTTTCATTGAGCTCGCTTTGCGCGCTTGAACGGAAAGCGGCGCGGCGTTCTTGAATCCGAATATCGACTTCAGCGACGGCGGCCTCCGCCCGCGGAATTGCGATCCGGGTTACCTCAAGCGTGCCTTCCAATTCGTTGATCTGTCGCTCCAGCCGCAACAACTCGACCCGCGCCGTCACACCGGCTTTGACCATCGGGCGAAGAATACCGATCTCTTCTTTGGAGAGGACAAGGCCCCGCTCAAGCTGTCCGACCCGGGACTTGAACTCTTTGAGTTCCTGGACTCGTTGCACGCGTTGGCGAACAAACACCTGAATGGCTGTCAAAAGTTCGGACTGGCGTGCCTGGTAATGGGCAATCTCCTGCGAGACGACAGAATTCGCGACGTTTCGTAGCGCATTCGAAAAAACCGGATCTTTACCGCTGACTTCGGCCTTCAATCTTTGGATCTTTGCGCGGAGGGCATCATATCGCGCGCGATTTTCGCCGGCGCTTGCGCGGGATGAGGCGTCACTTATCCGAACGAGCACATCGCCCTCTGCGACCACGTCTCCTTCCAGCACAAGAATTTCTGCAACGATCCCGCCTTCGAGGTTTTGTACGACTTGTATTTGCCTCGTCGGCACGACGCGGCCGGTGCCGGTGGTAACTTCGTCGACCGTCGCCCAATTTGCCCACGCACCGGTTGCCACAAACAGGGCGGCAATCGTGAACAGCAATACAGAGGCCCCTTTTCGGGGGCGGCGTCTCGCTTCCGCGCGAATTCCGGCCATAAACTGAATATCGTCTTTGCGGCGGCTCATGATGTTCTCTGGGGGTCGGGTACAGATACTTTGCCGTCGGCAATCGCTGTTAAAACCAACTCACGCGGTCCATCGGCGATAATCCGGCCTGCATCGAGAACGATGATTCGGTCGACCAGCGGCATTAGCGCGGCGCGATGGGTAATCAAAACCAGAGTTCGCCCGACGGCGGCCTGAACAAGATTGTCGCGCAAGGTGTTTTCCGTGCGGTTGTCCATCGCGCTCGATGGCTCGTCCAGAACAAGGACCGGTGGTTTCAGCAACAGGGTCCGGGCAAGCGCGATTGTTTGGCGTTGGCCGCGCGACAATCCTTCTCCCAAATCTCCAAGTGCAAGGTCGTAACCGAGGGGGTGCTGGGAAATGAATTCGTCGACGCCAGAAATTTTTGCGGCATCAAGAATTGCAGAATCATCGGCGAGTGGTTCAGTCACAGCGATGTTTTCACGGACGGTGCCGCGAAACAAAACGACATCCTGCGGAACCAGTCCAATATTCCGACGCAAATCGGCCGGATCAATCTGGCGAATATCGGTTCCGTCGATGAGAATCGCGCCTTCTTTCGGCGAATAGAGCCCCAATATCAGCCTTGCGATTGTACTTTTTCCGGATCCGATCCGCCCGATGATGCCGACCTTTTCACCAGCTTCAATTTTGAATGACAATTTCTGGAGTGCTAAAATTGGTTGCTCGGGGTACGAAAAAGTAACGTCCCGAAACTCGATGGAGCCGTCAAGATTGGGCCGATTGAGAAAGTTTCGTCCAATTGGCCGTTCGGTCGGCGCCATCATCATGCGCCGTAGTGCACGAAAGGATGTTCTTGCCTGATTTAGTCGAGTGAGTAGTTGGGCGACCTGTGCCAATGGCGCGAGCGCGCGACCGCTCAATATTACGCATGCGATCAGCGCCCCGACGGACAAGGTGCCGTCCCGAATCAACAAGACGCCATAGACGACGAGCCCGACACCTGCAAGTTGCTGAACGGTAAGGGTCAGATTGACCGCTAACATCGACAATAATCGGCTCGACAGGCCAGCGCGTGCTGCGACAGTTGAGGACTGTTCCCATTGCCGCCGCATCCGGCCTTCCGCGCGCAGGCTTTTGATTGTTTCCAGCGCGCCAAGCGCTTCGAAAAGTATGCCCTGTTTCTGCCCCGATTCATTCAAGGCGGTGCGGACATGATGGGCCAGCGGGAATTGAACGATGAGGCCGGCAATGAGGACAATTGGAACGGCTGCCAATGGGATGATCGCAAGGGGACCGCCGATCATCCAGATGACGAATATGAATAGAAATACGAAGGGAAGGTCGACCAGAGCGACTAGACTAACCGACGTAAAAAAATCTCGCAGCGATTCAAATTCCCGCATGGTTCCGGCGAGAACGCCTGCCGACGGTGGTTTGGACGCGAGTTCCATGCCGAGCACCTGATCGAACAAGCGCGTGCCAATCTGGAGATCTGCGCGGTTGCCGGCGATATCAACGAAGTAACCACGCAACGTCCGAATCAGAAAATCGAATATCAGGATCGTGGTCACGCCGATGGCGAGTACGGAGAGCGTCTCGATCGCGCTGTTCGGAATGACGCGATCATAAACCGTCATGATGAAGACCGGAGTGGCGAGCGAAAACATATTCACCAGCAACGCGGCGACAAGTACCTGCCCGTATATTCCGAGGTTGGATCGAAGGGCGGGCCACACCCAACGGCGCGGCGTATTGTCCGGCGCAATATCTTGATCTGTTGCGCGGCGGTACTTGGGCGATACGAGAATTGCGTATCCGGCATAAATCTTCTGAAGTTGATCCCGTGAAATTTCCCGGACGCCTCCCGCTTCCGGCAAATGAATTTGAACTTTGTCGCGGTCAATTCGGATGAGGAGCGCTGCTTCTTGCCCCTTCAGGATCAAAACCGCGGGAAGAAGCACCGGCGAAAATGCCTTAAGTCGTTTTTTTGCGACGCGCGCGCCGAGGTCCACCTTGTTGGCGGCTCGGACAAACAGATCGGCTGTGAGGGGTTTACCGGTTTCGGGAAGAGTGGCTTTGAGCGCTTCAGCCGAATGCGGTCGTTCATAATATCGAGTGAGGAATTCAAGGCACCCAAGCAACGGATCGGTGGTGTCCAGTTTTGGCGTCGATTCCTGCGCCGGCTCGGGCGCAATCCTTAGTTTCGGCGCTTTTTCTTGCTCTTGCTTTGGTGAATTAGCCATGGTGCAAGGTTTTCGCGACCTTCATTGATCTGCCAACCCTTGATTAATCGGCCAAAATATTGACCGCGACCGGTCAATTTCTTGCGTAAGTAATAGATATGTAACCATAATATTACCAAGATTGGTTAACAATATGGGCATGCAGTGAAACACCATGGCTGTAGGCGGTAATTCGGTCGAGACTGTGGCCTCTGGCCCGGCCAAAGCCACGCCTGTGGTCGCGATCGAAGGTGACGCGGCAAACATTGCCCAACA
>JAPYRS010000108.1 GCA_029936875.1 Alphaproteobacteria bacterium
TAGTGATGCGTCCAAGCTAACGCCTGCAACCCATTGAGACACCAGTCGGGCGTACTGACGAGTTATTGGCGGACTATTCCTTTCTTTCCACCCTACAAACAAAAATTTTCAGATGCTCTGGAATTTTCTCTAGGGTAATTATTGACAGCCTGACGTGTGTGCTCAGCAATCTCGAATTTGACCGGACGACTTGATTTTCTCTGGCGCACCATTGCACGATCAATTGCATAACCGTGTGGCGCAACATCCCCTGCTCTCAAGCTCCCGCTCTATGTCAATTCGACGATGTTGTCGTAGAGGGACTTGGGTATGGAGATTTCCTCCGTCGGCGTCCTTTTTCGGTTGGCGAGACGCCGGTCGCCGGGAAGGCGGGTCCCGTCCTGGCTGAGTAGCCGCTCGAATAAGGCCTCTGAATGATCTAGCCAATCCTCACCGTTGCCAAACTTGGTCGGATCGAAGGCGACCAAAAGTTCGCCGCCGCGGGTCGGACCGCCGTCGTTATTGTCGCCCTCGCTTTGCTCGAAAGCGCACCATTCGCCAATCAGCGAGGCCGACAACAGCTCGATCATCAAGCCGATGGCGGCACCCTTGTAGCCGCCGAACGGGAGCAGGGCGCCCTTGAGGATCAAATTCGGATCCGTGGTCGGATTGCCGTCGGGGCCGATGCCGATGCCAAGTGCCATTTCATGGCCGTCGCGTGCCGCGATCAACACTTCGCCCTTGGCGCGTACCGACGTCGCCTGGTCGAAGGCCATGGGCGGACCGTCCCGACGCGGCCACGCGAACGCCATCGGATCGGTGCCGAAGAACGGCTTGTTACCGCCGGCCGGCGCCACTACGGCTTTCGACGTATGGACGGCGAGGGCCGCCAGATTGTGCTTGGCCAGAGCCTCAACTTCCTGCCATAGGGCTGAGACATGATAGGTGTCGGTGATGGCCAGGGCGGCGATTCCCTGCTCCTTGGCCGCCGCCGCAAGAGGCTCTTCACCGCGCTCAAGAGCCAGCGGCGAAAAGCCCCCGTCGCCGTCCATTCGAAGCACACCAGGCGCCACGGGGCCGATCTTGGGATCGGCCTTGCCGTTTACCTTGCCGCTGCTCAGGGCCGCTACGTAACCCGGTACGCGGAACAGGCCGTGGGACTCACAAATATCCGCCTCGGCCCGGACCATGCTGTCGGCTATGGCCCCTGCGTTGGCCTTGTCGCAGCCGTTGGCGACCAAGCAACGGGTTGCCAATTCACGAGCATCGTCCAAGGCCAAGGCAACTTTCGTCATGGCAAACTACTTCCCGTTGTCTCCGCTGTGCACAGTAAGACCTAAATTTATCAGATTAATTTGCGAAAGGTTAGTCTGAAAGCTGCTCACAATCCAGTTGGACGTGCTTAGTGCACTCGTTCCAAACCACCAGGGCAGCCAGGTTGGTGCCCTTTGCCCAGGTCACGACCGTCGCATGCACCTCCACGATGATCAATTGGTTTGTTTAGAGGTAGCCTAACGCTACCATCACGGGGCAAAATTCCGACAGGCGCTACATATAACCGACACGACCCCGGGGATATGAGAATGTTTTTCGCATGACGAGATCTTCGGTTTAAGAAAATGCAAGTGACACCTTGAGATGACCACTGAACGTACAGACCTGCCACGAGATGCCCTCGGTCTAGCCGCGAGCTTCATGTCGGGTGAGTTATCATCGGTAGACGTTGTCGAGGGTTGCTTGGCACACATCGAGGAGTCGAACGGCCGAATTAATGCCTTCGTGGCACTAAGCGAAACGGCCGTTGACGATGCCCGTTCAAGCGCACGGCGCCATGCGGAAGGCCGCCCGCTCAGCCCACTGGACGGCGTACCGGTGGCCATCAAGGATAACTTGGTGGTCAAGGGGTTGCCGGCGACGTGGGGTTGTCAACATTACGCTGAATTCGTGCCGGACGCGGACGAACTGCCGGTGAAGCGCCTGCGCGCCGCCGGTCTCATCCTCGTCGGTAAAACCAATGTTCCCGAATTCGCGCTGGAGGGGCATACGGCCAACCCTCTGTTCGGCGTCACCGGCAATCCCTGGAACTTGACCCTGACCCCGGGCGGCTCAAGCGGGGGAAGCGTCGCCGCCGTGGCGACTGGCCTGGTCCCATTGGCCCTCGGCACCGATGGCGGTGGCTCGACGCGTCGGCCCGCAGCTTACACGGGCTTGGTTGGCCTGAAACCGTCTATTGGGAAGATTGCGCGAGGGGGCGGTCTGCCGCAAATTTTGCTCGATTTCGAGGTCATCGGCCCGATTGCGCGGAATGTTGCAGACCTTGCATTGCTTTTCGATGTCCTCGCCGGGCCAACCTCCCGCGATCACCGGTCGCGCCAATTCTTGGGTGATGGTTCGGAGACTGTGGCCCAGGGGCTTCGCGTTCTGTACGTGGAGCGAATTGGAGACGCGCCGCTTGAGCCGATCATCGCCCGAAATGTGTCGACGGCCGCAGAATCCTTCGCGGATTTGGGCTGCATCGTCGAACGCGGCTCGCTCCCCTTCAACATTGAGGCGATAAATCAGTTCTGGCCAACCATTGGTATGGTTGGACTGGCAAATTTGATGAAGGCCGAGCCGACCATGCGGGAACGAGCTTCGGCGAAATATGTGGAGATGGCTAACCGAGGAAACGAAATCTCAGCTGGCACGTTCCTTGAGGGATTAGATGAAATATGGGCATTGCGCGATCGTGTCGGAGCTGCTTTTCAGGACTACGACATCATCATGACACCTTCCTGCGCCGCAATGCCCTGGCCGGCAGCGGATTCCTATCCCACCCTCATCGACGGGCAAGAAGCCGGCCCTCGCGGTCATGCGGTCTATACTGGATGGGTCAACGCATGTGGTCACCCGGCCATCAATCTTCCGGCAGCGCCGGCCGATGACGGCATGCCGATCGGCTTTCAAATGGTCGGCGATTTCGGAGCCGAATCGTTGTTGATCGAACTGGCGCACCGTTACGAGGCTGCCCACCCTTGGGCGGACCGATGGCCGAAGGGGTTCTAATCGGCCGACCGAGGACCAAACCTTCAGGTAAATAGGAACGATTCAAATACTGGAAATCGTTGAAGAATGGTCAAATCTGTTTCGTTAGGCTCCACTTGCAAGCGTCACCGCGTCGGCGTCATAGACGGCGTAAGCGGCGTCCATACCGGCACCCGGAGTAACATCGATGCCGGCGCGGCGCAGCAACGCCTCGAGAGCGCCGAGGCATCGCAATACATTGGCTTTGCGGCAAACGTAGCCCATGGTTCCAATACGCCAAATCTTGCCGTGCAGCGGCCCGAACGATGTGCCGATCTCGATCCCGAAATCCTCTAGTAAAGCGCTTCGAAGACCCTCGCCGTCGACGCCCTCGGGTATGAACACGCCGGTAACGTTGACCATGCGGTGGGCGGGATCGCCGAATAACTTGAGGCCCATGGCCTCGAGCCCGGCTCGCAGTGCACTGCTCGCGATCTCGTGGCGCCGAAAACCGATCTCTAATCCCTCGCCGAGCACCGTGCGGGCGGCTTCCCGGGAGGCATAGAGCATGCTCGTCGCCTCGGTGTGATGATTGAGACGCACCCGGCTCCAATAATCCATGAGCATGGGCAAATCAAAGTAGTTCGAGGAAATTCGCGGCACGTCTGCATCCTCGAACCCCTCGGGCCGTATGCCGGCTTCCACATGCTTGCGATGCTCGATAATTTCGACGACCCGCTCGTTAAAAGTCACGGGCGCCGATCCCGGTGGGCCCGACATGCACTTCTGCAACCCCGCACTCACGGCATCCAAAGCCCAGGCGTCAACTTCAAGAAGATTGCCGCCGATGGTCGCCGTGGCATCGACGTAGACAATCGCGCCTAACTCGCGGCATTGCGGACCAACCTCGGCGAGCGGCTGCGCCATGGTCGTCGATGTGTCGCCGTGTACGAGAGCGACAACCTTTGGTCGATGTTGACGAACGGCGTCTATGATGCGGTCGGGCGGAAACACCGTGCCCCATTCGGTTTCAAGTGTGACAACTTTAGCACCTGCACGACCACAAATTTCTATCAACAAATGGCCGAAGCGACCAAAAACTGGAACCAAGACCTTGTCGCCCGGCACGATGAGCGACGTCAAGCAGGCCTCGATGGCAGCCCGGGCCGTGCCGTTGATGAGGAACGTCCACTGGTTTTCAGTCCGGAAGACTTGGCGGTAGAGTGCCATAACCTCGTTCATGTATTGGGTGAACTGCGGATCGAACTGGCCCAGCATCGGCGACGACAGGGCGCGCAATACACTTGGGTACACGTCGACGGGTCCCGGTCCCATAAGTAATCTGGGTTCTGGCTCAAGATCGCCGAAAAGCGTCGGTTCTTCTGCCATGTTGGTATCCAATCTTCAGTTCTCGGGTGCCGGGTGGCGGTGCCGCCAGTGGCGGGCGATATCGATGCGCCGGCACAGCCAAACATCCTCGTAGCCAAGGACATGGTCGATAAAACGTTCCAGCGCCTTGATCCGTCCCGGTCGGCCGACGATACGGCAGTGCAAGCCGACGGACATCATGCGTGGTGTTTCAGCGCCTTCCACGTAAAGGGTGTCGAAACTATCCCTGAGGTAAGCAAAATACTGGTCGCCCGAATTGAATCCCTGATTGGTGACGAACCGCATGTCATTGACGTCCAGGGTATAGGGTACGATCAGATGCGACTTGCCTTCTACCCGGGTCCAGAACGGCAGGTCATCGCTATAGTCGTCCGCGTCGTAGAGAAAGCCACCCTCTTCAACCACCAATCGCCGGGAGTTGGGGCCGGCGCGACCCGTATACCAGCCGAGCGGGCGCTCACCAGTGATGCGGCGGATGATTTCGATAGCCTGCACCATGTGTTCGCGCTCTATGTCCTCCGGAACATTTTGATAGTCGATCCACCGGTATCCATGGCTGCAGATTTCATAACCCAATTCCAACGCCCGTTCCGCCACCGCCGGGTTGCGTTCCAGGGCCATGGCGACGGCAAACAAGGTCAGCGGCACGCCTTTGCGCTCAAACAATTTGAACAGCCGCCAGACTCCGACACGGCTACCGTACTCGTAAATCGATTCCATGTTCATGTGGCGCTGGTCCTCGAAGGGAATTGCGCCGACGATCTCGGAGAGGAAGGCTTCGGACACCGGATCCCCGTGCAGGATGCAGCTTTCCCCACCCTCTTCGTAATTGAGCACGAATTGCACGGCGATTCTGGCCCCACCAGGCCAATCCGCCTGAGGCGGCGAAGCACCGTAACCGATCAGATCGCGTGGATAATCGTCAATCATTTCAACCGACTCGCACCGCCCCGGGCTGGTCACATTGCAGGAACTGGCCGCGCCCTTTGTCGACCTTGAGCTCACCACCATCGCAAATGATCGTGCCCCGGGAGATGACCGTTTCCGGCCATCCAGTCAATTTCATGCCTTCGTAGGGCGTGTAATCAACGTTGTGATGCAGGGCTGAATTGGTAACTGTCACCTCGCGATCCGGATCCCAGATGACGATATCCGCGTCCGCGCCGACGGCGATGGTGCCCTTGCGCGGATAGAGTCCGTACATCCATGCAGAATTGGTGGCGGTCAACTTCACAAAGGTTTGGAGATCCATCCGCCCCTTTCCGACACCTTCGGAGAACAGCAGCGGCAGACGCGTCTCCAGGCCTGGAATTCCGTTGGGAACATAACTAAAAGATGCCCCCTTGCCGTGTAGCTGCTTCCCCTTGTCGTCTGCATAACTGAACGGTGCGTGGTCTGACGAAAAAACATGGAACACCCCTGTCGTAAGGGCCGTCCACACGGCTTCCTGATTAGCCGCATCGCGCGGCGGCGGCGAGCAGATACACTTCGCTCCTTCGAAGCCTTCCATATCCAGGTCATCCGCGGTCAGAAACAAGTACTGCGGGCAGGTCTCGGCGTAGACGCGAACGCCCCGCGCCTGCGCAGCTCTGATCTGGTCGATGGCTTCGGCGCCGGAAACATGAACGATCAGCACCGGCGTGTCGGCCACTTCGGCAAGCGTTGCTGCACGGTGCGCCGCCTCGCGCTCGACTGCGGACGGCCGACTTGTCGCGTGATACTTGGGCTCGGTATGGCCGGCGGCTTCTAACTGCTCCGTCAGCCAGGCAATGCAGTCCGTGTTCTCGGCGTGAATCATGGTCATCGCCCCCTCACGCCTGGCCACGGCGAGCACGTCGAGGATCTCACGGTCATTCAACTTCATATCGTCATAGGTCATGTAAATCTTGAACGACGTGTAGCCGTCCTTGATCAATGCCGGCAATTCCTGACCCAACACCTGGTCAGTCGGATCGGAGATGATCAAATGGAAGGCGTAGTCGATCACCGTCTTGCCATCGGCCCGCCGATGGTAGTCTTCGACCACGGAACGAAGCGACTGGCCTTTCATCTGGCAGGCGAATGGCAGAACCGTCGTGGTGCCCCCGAATGCAGCGGAAATTGTTCCGCTAGCAAAGTCGTCGGCCATGACGGATCCATCCGCCATCGGCTGGTCAATATGGCAGTGGCTGTCAACGCCGCCAGGCGTCACGATCTTCCCCGCGGCGTCGATCTCAGTCTCGCCCCGGTTGAGACGCTCACCGATGGCCACGACGCGACCTTCCCGAACGCCGATATCCGCGACCACCACGTCGCCCGCCGTAGCGACCGTCCCGCCACGAACCACCATATCGAATTCAGCCATCATCACCTCCTGCGGTCGTTGCGACACCGCCTCGCAAAGCCTTGTCAACTAGCCGAGCGCATTCCATTACGCGCCGTTCCCTTTGCATCGAAAAATGCGACCCCAGCCGGTAATTCGGGCCGTGTCGACTTCGGCGAGCCGCAATGCCTTCCATAAATACGCGGCAAGGGAGTCGATGATGGGGACGTCTAAATCGTGTTCCAAGGCATCAACCAGATGCGCGGCGTGCATATTGGTACACATGACAATGATGGCGTCGGGCCGCAAAACGGCAAGTTCCCCGATCTGTTCGATGATCACATCATCGTCGATCTCGGCAAAAGCGTAATTTACCCGCTCACCGACATGCCGTTCGGCAATGCAATCGTACCCGGCGTCACTGTATTGTGCGACGATACGCGCCTGCACCTCATCAACGTAGGGTGTCAGCAAAGCAATACGCCGAACCCCCAGTTCATCGGTCAATTCGTTCACGGCAAGGACGGCGCTGGTACTCGGGACGCCGAAACGCGCCGTCATGGTCTCGCAAAGGCGGTGGTCAAAATCGAACCCCAGCCATGAAGCCGATGTACCATTCCATCCCAGGACGGAAACCCTTGCATCCGCCAATAGCTCCGCCGCCGCCAACATGGGTTCCGGTTCGAACTGGCTCTGCGAGTCATCCTCGAGAGAGATTTCCGTTACCCGAAGCCGCGATACGTGCGCCGTCACTTCCGGGACGTCGGTTAGCATTGCCGCGACAAGCGGCTCGACCACGGTGTTGGAAGACGGCGTCAGCATACCAATGCGGACAGGTGCGCGATTTTCCATTTCCTCACCCAATTTCCGACGGCGGAAATTGTGCCCTGAAGCAGCGCCCAATTTCCAGCCGCGTCGCAATCCACACGTCGTCGCCCAGTCCGGTCAAATAGTCGAGGATCCCTTGGACCGCCGCGAATCTGGACGGGCGGCCGGTAATCCTGAGATGAAAACCGATGTTCAGCATCTTCGGACATCCGCGCTCACCTTCCTCAAGAAGGACCCCGACGCCATCCCGGACGTAGCGGACGAAATCGTCCGCCGTGACGAAGCCGTTGGGATGGAAGAACTTCATGTCATTGCAGTCGAGTGCATAGGGCAAGATCAACAGCGGTTCGTGGCCGTCTTTGAAACGGTGGTAGTAGGGCAAATCGTCGTCAAATCCGTTACTGTCATACTCGAAGCCCATGTCGCTGAGGATCTTCCGCGTGTGTGGGCTTTCGCTGCCGCGGCAGAAAAAACCCATGGGACGTTGGCCGGTTGCGTCGGTGATCACATCAATGGTTTTCTGGAGGTCCTCACGTTCGACTTCGGGCGAATCGTAATCGGCATGCGCCTGCCAACGCCAAGCGTGGCAGACGGGCTCATGCCCACGCTCGACCACCTCGCGCGCCAGCTCGGGCACCCGCTCGACGGCGCGCCCGCACATGAAGAAGGTCGCCTCACAGTCGTAGCGGTCCAGCGCATCTAGGAAACGCCAGAGCCCGGCGCGCATGCCGTAGGAAAAAATCTGCTCCAGCCCATAATCCCGCCTGTCGCTGGGCACCACCGACATGACTTCGCTCATCCGTTCGTTGTGGTCGTCCCCCTGTTCTATCGAGAACTCGGCGCCCTCTTCGAAATTGACCACGAGCGAAACCGCCAACTTGGCGCCGTTGGGCCATTCGATCCTCGGCTTTTCCACGCCGTAACCATGAAGATCACGCATGCTAGCTCTCCCCGGCACAGAACTCTTCGCTAAGAAAATCGCTGAGCACGTCGGCCGCTTTTTCGAAGTCCGCCATCTCCATAGATTCCTCGGAATTGTGGCTGCCGCCGTCGTTGCGGATGAACAACATGGCGCTTTTCACTCCCTGATCGGCAAATACCGCACAGTCGTGCCCGCCGCCGCTACCAATATCCATCGTCGGGATAGACAGTTCGCCCAATTGCCGGT
>JAPYRS010000109.1 GCA_029936875.1 Alphaproteobacteria bacterium
ATTCTGGTGATGGCGGCAAGCCCCGCCGTCGCCGACCGGCTCGACCTCGACAGCTTTCATTTTGTCCAGCGCCAATTTCCGATACTCGCGGTGTCACTTTCGGCGATGGTTGTGGTCTCGCTCGCTTCACCCCTGTGGGTGCGGCGTGGTGGATTTGCGGTGCTGGTCGGATCGATCGTGCTCCTGATTGGCGTACTGCTGGTCGGGCCGGAAATTAAAGGCGCGCAACGCTGGATCCCGATGGGCTTCCTGCTGCTGCAGCCGTCCGAATTCGTCAAACCGGCGCTTGCCATCTTCACCGCCTGGATGCTGGCGGAACGGGCGCGCAACCCCGAAGTACCGGGCCATATGATTTCGGTCGGCATGCTGGCGCTAGTGATTGGCCTGCTCGCCCTGCAACCGGATATCGGCATGGTCCTGCTGGTGACGATGGTCTGGTTTCTGCAGGCGTTCATTGCCGGCATGAAGATGCGCTGGGTCGCGGGGCTGGGCATTGCCGGCGCTGGTATGAGCTTCGGCGCCTACGCTATCTTCCCGCATGTGGCGAGCCGCGTTAATCGATTCCTTGATCCTTCGAGCGGCGACACCTACCAGGTCGAAACGGCGTTGAACGCCTTTGGTAATGGTGGGTTGTTCGGTGTTGGGCCGGGCGAGGGCGTGGTCAAAAATATTCTACCGGACGCGCACGCCGATTTCATTTTCGCCGTCGCCGGTGAAGAACTCGGAATGCTGGTGACAGTCGGCATCGTCGCATTGTTTGGATTTGTCGTGTTGCGCGCGTTGCTGCGCCTCGCAAAGGAAGGCGACATGTTTGTCCTTCTCGCGGCTTCGGGCCTTGCCAGCCAGTTTGGCATTCAGGCGGCGATCAATATGGGCGTTAACATGCGGCTGCTGCCGGCCAAGGGCATGACGTTGCCGTTCGTATCTTATGGCGGCTCGTCGTTACTCGCGCTGGCGCTCGGCATGGGCGCACTGCTTGCCCTGACGCGGGCGCGGGCGGGCCGCAATGCCGCGCCAACAAATGCGCTTCGCAGTCTGCATGAAACACGCGTCGACCGTGAGACCGATATTCATTCGCCGTCAGGGGCGCCGTCGGGGATGCGGTCATGACGGCGCGCAATCTTGTCGTGCTCGCAGCCGGTGGCACCGGTGGGCACATGTTCCCGGCCGAAGCCTTGGCTGGCGAGTTGCTCGCGCGCGGTCACCATCTTGCGCTTGTAACCGACAAACGCGGCGCGACATTGGGCGGCGTAACAATGGGCGGCGCATTCGACACTACGAAGAACGGAAATTCAGGAAAGATTGAGCGGCACACCATTCGTGCCGCGACGCTCGGTGGCGGTCTCGCAAAGGCCGCCGGTGGGCTCATGAATATCGCAGCGGGGACGCTTCAGGCGCGTTCCCTCCTCAAAAGACTTCGGCCTCAAGTCGTTGTCGGATTCGGTGGCTATCCCTCCCTGCCAACAATGATGGCTGCCCCGCGTTTGAGAGTTCCCGCTGCGGTACACGAACAGAATGCGCGATTGGGCCGGGTCAACCGGTTTGTGGCCAACCGCATGAACGCGATTGCCCTCTCGTTTGAAGACACAGACGGCGTCCCCAGTGATCGCGCGGCAGTCTCGGTTACCGGTAACCCGGTGCGGGATTCGATTGTCGCGTTGCGGTCGCAAGGGTACACGCCGCCGGACGCTGACGGTGACATTCGAATTTTGATCACCGGCGGAAGTCAGGGCGCGGAAATTTTTTCTGATGTCGTGCCGATGGCGCTTGGTGGACTGCCACTCGAAATCCGAAAGCGCCTGCGCGTGACGCAGCAATGCCGTGAGAATACCTTGAGCCGCGTTCGCGACATGTACGCTGAACATGACATTGCCGCGGAACTCGCGCCGTTTATTGAAAACGTCGCCGATTGTCTGGGTGCGGCCCACCTGGTGATTTGCCGGGCGGGCGCGTCCACAGTCGCCGAACTGACCGTCGCCGGACGGCCCGCGATCCTGGTGCCGTACCCTCACGCCCGCGACGACCATCAGACCGCCAATGCCGATCAACTCGACAAGGCCAATGCCGGGTGGCGGATTGCGCAACCGGAATTCACTGCAGAAGCGCTACGCGCTCAGTTGCTCACTCTCTTTGATCAACCGGAAAAACTGTCGGATGCGGCGTCCAATGCGGCCGCGCTCGGGCGACCCGATGCCGCCGCGCGCCTTGCCGATCTTGTGGAGACGCTTTTTGTTGGCGCGCAGCAAGGTAGGGCGGCATGACCGGGCTTCCCCTAGATCTTGGCGCGCTCCATTTCGTTGGTATCGGCGGCATCGGCATGAGCGGTATCGCTGAAGTGCTGCATACGCTTGGCCACCAGGTCCAGGGCAGCGATCTCAACGTAAACGCCAACGTTCGCCGCTTGCGCGAATTGTCGATCCCGGTGGCGATCGGCCATAAAGCAGAAAACCTCGGCGACGCCCAGGCAGTTGTGATTTCGTCCGCCGTCGAAGACGACAACCCGGAAGTGGTTGCAGCGCGCGCCCGGCATATCCCGGTGGTGCGACGGGCAGAAATGCTGGCCGAGCTGATGCGCTTCAAAACCTCGATTGCGATTGGCGGCACCCACGGAAAAACCACGACGACGTCGCTGATTGCAGCCGTGCTCGACGGCGCCGGGTTCGATCCGACCGTAATTAACGGCGGCATCATCAATGCCTACGGCACTAACGCCCGTCTCGGTGAAGGCGAGTGGATGGTGGTCGAAGCCGACGAATCGGACGGCACCTTCATTCGCCTGCCCGCAGCGGTCGCCGTGGTCACCAACATTGATCCGGAACATCTCGATTTCTACGGTGACTTTGAGGCCGAGAAGGAAGCCTTCAGGACGTTCGTTGAAAACATTCCGTTTTATGGTTTTGCGGTGCTCTGCATCGACCATCCGGAAGTGCAGGCGCTCGCCGCTGAAATTCAGGATCGCCGTATCGTCACCTACGGTTTCAGCCCGCAGGCCGATGTCCGGGCCGAGAACCTGCGTGCGTCTGCCGACGGCGCGACTTTCGATCTGGTTTTTGAAGACCGGAAGACCGGCGCGATCGATCATCTTGCCGATGTGACGCTTGCCTTGCCGGGGCGTCACAACGTGCAAAACGCCTTGGCCGCAATTGCCATCGCCCGCGAACTGAAAATCGAGCCAGAACAGGCAGCCGAAGCGCTGGCCAAATTTGAGGGCGTCAAACGCCGCTTCACCAAAGTCGGCACCGTCGGCGGCATCACCATTATTGACGACTATGCCCATCACCCGGTCGAGATAGCGGCGGTGCTGGCGACGGCGCGCGAAATCGCCGAACGCCGGGTCATTGCCGTGATGCAACCGCACCGCTATTCGCGTCTCGCCGATCTGTTCGATGATTTCTGCACCTGTTTCAGTCACGCCGACACGGTTCTGATTTCAGACGTCTATGCCGCCGGAGAAACGCCGGTGCCGGGCCTCGATTCGCACACGCTGATAGAGGGCTTGCGCCGGTTCGGCCACCGCGATGTCGATCATCTCGAAAGCCCCGAGGCACTTGCGACGGAAATCGCGGCGCGTGCACGTGCCGGAGACATCGTCGTCTGCCTTGGTGCGGGCACGATCACAACCTGGGCGCAGAGCCTTCCGGCAGAACTCGAACCGCTGGTCCCGGAACCCGGACTACGCGAGGTCGGGCGATGATGCGCGGCAGGGATTTACTGAGGCGGCTGCCGAAGGTGCGCGGCCAATATGAGGTCGACGTCGCGATTTCCAAATTCACCTGGTTTCGTGTTGGCGGTCCGGCCGACGTCGTTTTCCACCCCGCCGATGAGGACGATCTCATCGCCTTCCTTAATGCTCGTTCGATTGATGTGCCGGTAACGGTGATTGGTCTCGGCGCAAATTTGCTGGTGCGGGACGGCGGCATCGAAGGCGTTGTCGTTCGGTTGGGCAGGGCGTTTGCTAAAATCAATTTCGACGGTGAGTCGATCACCGCCGGGGGTGGCACTGTCGGGGCGAAACTCGCCCTTACCGCTGCCGAAGAAGGCATTGCCGGGTTGGAATTCCTGAGTGGAATTCCAGGAACCATCGGCGGTGCAATTTGCATGAACGCGGGCGCGTATGGGCGCGAATCCGCTGACGTTGTTACCGCCGTCCGGGTCGTCACCTTGCAGGGTGCTATCCAAATGATCGACTCGGACGGTCTCGACTTTAGCTATCGCCATTCATCGATTGATGAAAATTCAATCGTGCTGTCGGCGCAGATGACCGGGAAACGCGAGGCGCCTTCCACAATTAAGGCGGCGCTCGAAGAAATATGCCGTACCCGCGAGGCGACCCAGCCGGTTCGGCTCCGCACCGGCGGCAGCACGTTTGTTAATCCCGAAGGTGCTGAAAAGGCGTGGCAATTGGTCGAACGCGCGGGATGCCGGGGCCTCAAGCGCGGCGACGCCATGGTCTCCAAAAAGCACTGTAATTTCATGATCAATTCGGGCAGCGCGACCGCCGCAGATATCGAACAACTCGGTGATGAGGTGATCGCGAAAGTCACTGCTGCCACTGGCATCACCCTTCAATGGGAAATCCGCCGCATTGGCCGGGCGCTGACGCGAAACGGCGCCAAGCCTGCACGGGGGAGCGCCGCATGAGTGTGCCCGCGCATTCTCACACCCATGTCGCGGTCGTCATGGGCGGATGGTCCGCCGAACGCGAGGTCAGCCTCGTGACCGGAAAGTCCGTGGTTAAGGCGTTGCGGGATCTCGCCTACCGGGTCACCGAAATTGATGCCGGGCGAAACCTCAGTGCAGTGTTGTCGGCACTCCGACCCGATGTTGTGTTCAACGCGCTACATGGCCGCTTCGGCGAAGACGGCACCGTCCAGGGCCTTCTCGAGATACTCGGCATTCCCTACACGCATTCAGGTGTTCGGGCGTCCGCGCTTGCCATGCACAAGCCGACCGCGCGCGACATATTTGCGGCTGCCGGCCTGCGGTGTCCTGAAGGCTGCGTTGTTAGCCGCGAAGAAATATTGAGCGGTCCGGTCATGGACACGCCTTTCGTCGTCAAGCCTTTGGACGAAGGCTCGAGCGTCGGTGTGACTTTGGTATTTGAGGGCGAGACCTATCAACCCAACGATACACTGGGCGACGAAGTTCTGGTCGAACGCTATATCCCGGGCCGTGAAATTCAGGTGGCCGTAATGGACGGGCGCGCGCTCGGCGCGATCGAAGTCCAGCCGACCGGGCGGTTCTACGACTACGAGACAAAATATGTAGATGGCCTCGCCAAACATGTGATGCCAGCAGAGTTGCCACCCGCCGATTATCAAAAGGCTCTCGATATTTCTGCCCAGGCGCACCGGATTCTTGGATGCCGCGGCGTCACCCGCGCCGATCTTCGTTGCGATGACACATCGGGCGGTTACGAATTTTATCTGCTGGAAGTGAACACCCAGCCTGGTCTCACACCGCTGTCGCTGGTGCCGGAAGTGGCGGCTGCAGGCGGCATCCCATTTGAAGAGCTGATCGGCTGGATGGTCGAAGACGCGGGGCTTGATCGCTGATGCGTTGGTTTGGAAAAAAAGCGAAAACCGCGCGTCCGCGTAAAGCGGCGACATTGGCAAGCCGGTTGCGGCGTCTACGCCGTCGTGGCGTCCGCCGTGGTGCGATCATATTGGCAGCACTCGCCGTGGTGACGGCGCTCGGCTGGGCGGTGGCAAGCGACTTGCCAAGTCGCACTGTATTGGCCGCAGAAAATACAATTGCCCGCATCATGGTGACGGCGAGACTTACCGTCCATGAAATCGAACTCACCGGACGTCGCGAGGCAGAGCAAGGCGACATCGTTGCGGCCCTCCATCTTCGCGCCGATGAAGCGATTCTGAATGTTGATCTGGGCGCGGCGCGAGAGAGGCTCGAATCGCTCGGCTGGATTGCCGAAGCTGAAGTGTCGCGAAAGCTGCCGTCAACGATTTTGGTCCGGTTGACCGAACGCGAACCCTTTGCGCTCTGGCAACGCGGCGGGCGCATCGCGCTGATTGATCGTAGCGGCGAAATCATTGCCGAAGACCACCTCGGCCGGTTCACCAGCCTGCCGTTGGTGGTAGGCGAAGGCGGAGCCGAAACGGCGGCCAAGTTAATTGATCTCATTCGGACCACGCCCGATCTCGAGGTCCGCGTGGCGTCACTTATTCGCGTATCGAAACGGCGTTGGAATGTTCGTTTTGATAATGGTGTCGATCTCTATTTGCCGGAAGTCGGCCAAGTAGAAGCGTGGCGACGCCTTGTCGCATTGCAGCGGGACGACGAAATTCTGTCCCGCAATCTCACCCATATCGATCTCCGCGCGGCCGACCGCGCCGTGATCGGTGTTGCGCCGGAAATTGCAGCGCGCTTGCGCGACCCCGGTGAACGCACATGAACAAAAGGATGGCCGAGGGCTAATCATGATCAGGACGGGGGAAACATGGCAGTAGGCCGCAGTCAGACGCTGGCGGCACTTGATGTCGGCACGACCAAAGTGTGCTGCTTTATTGCGCGCGCGGACGCCAACAATTCGATTCGCGTCATCGGTATCGGCCATCAGCTTTCACGTGGCCTTCGCGCCGGTGCCGTGGTCGATATGGAAGCAACGGAGGAATCCATTCGCGCCGCCGTGGACGCCGCCGAACGGATGGCCGGTGAAACCATCCGCGAGGTTCACGTCAGCATCAGCGGCGGCCGGCCACACAGCCATACTGTTGGTGTCGAAGTCGCGGTTGACGGTTACGAAATTGGCGACAGCGATTTACGCCGGGTTTTGCGCCAGGGCCAAACCGAAGAATTACAGGGCGACCGCGAGGTTCTTCATTCATTGCCGGTTGGCTTCACCATTGACGGCGCGGCCGGTGTTCGCGACCCGCGCGGCATGTTTGGGTCCCGGCTCGGCGTCGATATTCATGTTGTCACCGTCAATACCGGGCGGAAACGCAATCTCGCGCTGTGTGTCGAACGCGGACATCTTACGATTGCGTCCACCACCGTCGCCCCCTACGCGTCCGGTCTTGCGACGCTGGTCGATGATGAACTCCGGCTCGGCGCAACGGTCGTCGATATGGGTGGTGGCACAACAACGATCGCGGTCTTCAAGGACGGCGAAATGATCTTCACCGATGCCATCGCGATTGGCGGCGGACACGTCACCAACGACCTCGCCCACGGCCTTGGCACCTCGGCGGTTCATGCCGAACGTATCAAAACGCTCTACGGCAATGTCCTGCCAAGCCCTGCTGACGACCGCGATCTGATTGAAGTGCCGATGATCGGTGACGGCGAAGGCGATCCGACGCGGCAGGTCCGGCGTTCGGGTCTGCTCGGCATTATCCGGCCCCGGATCGAGGAAACGCTCGAATTCGTTCGCGGCCGCCTTGACGCCGCCGGTATTGGCAAGCGGGCCGGGCGCCGCCTCGTGCTGACCGGGGGCGCAAGCCAACTCGCCGGGCTTCACGAATTGGCGGCGCGGGTGCTCGACAAACAGATCCGGTTGGGAAGGCCGCTGCGTATCGATGGATTGCCCGAAGCGACAGGCGGCCCCGCGTTTTCGACCGGTGCCGGGCTTTTGAAACTGGCGCTTCGCGAGCCGCCGGTTGCTGTGAAGGATTTGGGCGACCTTCGGGTCGACGGTGGTTCCTTCGGCCGGGTCGGCCGTTGGCTAAAGGCGAATCTGTAAATGAGAATTTCTAATGACCGCAAATAACCGCGGCGTAAATGGGAAGTGGAATGGCCGGAATGAACAACGGAGAGACGTTAATGCGTAACCTTGGAGGAACACATGGCGATTAACTTAAGCGCACCCGCGATAACCGAGCTCAAGCCCCACATCTGCGTGGTCGGCGTCGGCGGCGCCGGTGGCAACGCCGTCAACAACATGATTGGCGGTGAACTGGAAGGCGTCGACTTTGTCGCCGCAAATACTGATTCTCAGGCTTTGAGCCTGTCGCTGACAGAGCGGCGGATTCAAATGGGAATCAACGTGACCCAAGGCCTTGGCGCCGGGTCGAATCCGGACATGGGCCGTCAAGCTGCCGAAGAATCGATGAGTGAGATTCTCGAGGCGATGGCCGGATGCCATATGGTGTTCATCACCGCCGGCATGGGCGGCGGTACCGGCACAGGCGCTGCACCCGTGATCGCGCGGGCAGCCCGCGAAGCCGGCATCCTCACGGTCGGCGTTGCGACCAAACCGTTCCAGTTTGAAGGCGCGCACCGGATGGCGATCGCCGAAGCGGGTCTCAAGGAATTTGAGGCTCACGTCGACACCTTGATCGTGATTCCCAATCAAAACCTGTTCCGGATTGCGAATGAGAAAACGACTTTCGCTGAAGCCTTTGCGATGGCGGATGATGTTCTCTATTCGGGTGTCCGCGGTGTCACCGATCTGATGGTCATGCCGGGTTTAATCAATCTCGACTTTGCTGATGTCCGTGCCGCGATGATGGAAATGGGCAAGGCGATGATGGGAACCGGCGAAGCCGAAGGCGAGGACCGGGCGATTGCTGCGGCAGAAGCGGCGATCTCGAATCCACTTTTGGACGAAGTTTCGATGAAAGGTGCGTGCGGTGTCCTGGTTAATAT
>JAPYRS010000003.1:0-21304 GCA_029936875.1 Alphaproteobacteria bacterium
AATTTGCTAAAGCTGTCGGCGATGATCTTCACCTCAATATGTCGGGGTTTGGCGAGATACCGTTCCATATAGATTGTGTCGTCACCGAACGAGGCCTTGGCCTCGGCCCGCGCTGTTGAAAAGGCTTCGGCGACTTCGGAAGCGTTATTGGCGACCTTCATGCCACGCCCGCCACCGCCAGAAGCGGCTTTCAAAATTACCGGATAACCGACGGTTTCGGCGACAGCGGCGGCTTCATCGGCATTATTAATTTTGCCTTCCGATCCCGGCACCACCGGCACGCCGAGCTCTTTCATCCGCTGTTTGGCGCCGATCTTCTCGCCCATGGTCGCAATATGTTCCGGTGAGGGACCGATAAAGGCGATGCCGTGCTCTTTAACGATAGAGGCGAAGTTCGCGTTTTCGGCCAAGAACCCATAACCGGGATGAATGGCATCACTCTGGGTGATGCCGGCCGCGGAAATAATCGCCGGAATGTTGAGGTAGCTCGCCCGCGCTGGCGGCGGTCCAATGCACACGGCTTCGTCGGCGAGGCGCACATGCATCGCGTCGGCGTCGGCGGTCGAATGGACGGCGACCGTGCGGATGCCCATTTCGCGGCAGGCGCGGTGAATGCGAAGCGCAATTTCTCCGCGATTGGCGATGAGAACTTTTTCGAACATCGGCCGCTATTCGATGATCAGCAGGGCTTCCCCGTATTCAACCGGGTCCCCGTTGGCAACAAAGATCTGGACGACCCGGCCGGCACGCGGCGCGGCGATCGGGTTCATTGTCTTCATCGCTTCAATTATCAAGATGGTCTGGCCTTCGGTAACTTTGTCACCGTTCTTGATAAACGGTGCGGCACCTGGTTCCGGGGCGAGATAGGCAGTTCCGACCATCGGCGAGTTCACGGCACCGGGGTGGCCTGCCGGGTCTGTGGCCGGGTCCTGTGGTGCGCTAGCAGCGGCTGCGGCTGCAACAGGTGCGGCAACCGGTGCTGCGCCCATTTGGCGCACCACCCGAACCCGTTTGCCATCTTCTTCCCACTCAATTTCCGACAACCCCGTTTCTTCGAGTAACTCGGAAAGTTCCCTTATTAAGTCTTTGTTAACGTGGGAATTTGTCATTCCAAATCTCTACTCAGTTCCAATTGAATTCGTGGCGGTGGAATTCGTGGCGACGGACTTTGTGGCAATTGCTTGTTTCATCGCGTCCAGTGCCAACAGGTACCCCTGACCACCGAAGCCGCTGATAATACCGACAGCTGCCTGGCTCACGTAAGAATGCTGCCGAAATTCCTCGCGCCGAAAAATATTCGACAAGTGGACTTCAACGATCGGTAAATCAACGGATTTTAGGGCGTCCAGCAAGGCGACAGAGGTATGGGTGTAGGCACCGGCGTTGACGATCAGGCCGGCTGCCGCGCCGCGGCTCGCCTGGACCCAGTCAACCAGTTCAGATTCGCTGTTGCTCTGCCGAAAATCAATTTCGAGACCGAGTGTCGAGGCATGGGCCCTACTATCCGCCTCAATGTCGTGGAGCGTCTGTGTGCCATATATTTCAGGCTCCCGCGTACCCAACAGGTTGAGGTTGGGTCCATTCAGGACCATGACGACGGGACTACCCATGAAGGGCCTCGAAAAAATTGGGTCGCGAGAATCAGCGGAAATTGCGCCGAACGATCTGCCTTATAGCACGGCACAGAGGCCGCGCAACGGGGACAAACCATTCATCATTAACCCGACTTTAAGAGAAATGGTCGATAATATTGCTGGGATTTCGAAAGAGGCAATAAGTGACTGGGGTTCTTCTAAGAGTCGAACCGGCAGGCGGCATGGAACGCCGCCTTGTCGTTCGTATGTTGCATTACTGGCGCAGCCTCGTTCCGGAGGGCCACAGTCGGCCCGGGATAGATCGAGTCAATCCGGAGACCTTTGCCGACGCGTGGGACTGGTCCTTCGTTCTTGATCTCAAGGCCTCGACGATTGATCCGGTGCTTAATTTTGCCGGTGAAGGATTTCTGGACGATGTCGATGCGAAATGCATCGGAGATCCGCTTTCAGAAATCGATCCTGATTCGCTGTTGCGGCATGCGACGCGGGACTTTCCAAAAGCAATCTCCAGGGCCATACCGCTAACCAGTGGCGGTGAAATCATAAGCTCCACCGGCGTCCAGACATTATTTCGAAGCATCATGCTGCCGATGGACGATGAAAGTGGCCGGTTCTCCTTTCTATTTGGCGCAACCAGTTTCCGACGAAACCCAGTGTGATATTTTATGAAATTCAAGTCCGGTCGGCCGATCGGTGGGTTCCGGATTCGCTCTATGACGATCTCGCAATCGCGACATACGAGGCCGAGCGACTGGCATCTCAGGATAAAGTCGAACCGCGCATCATTCGCGACCGCGATACGGGCCGGGCAGCGCCCGAAACGGAGATCATTCTTGCGCTTAAACAGGCTGCGAACGATCCCGGAGAGGCATCGCCCGCGCGGAGAAAACTCGACAGGATTCCGTGGTTGCGACGAAATATGAATGTCTTTTTCGCGATTTTTGTCACCGCCGTAACCGTCTGGATCCTCGGACGTATTTTCTAGGGCGACTGACCGGCGACGGGCACACTTCCCAAAACGGGCACCCTTTCCAATTCCCTGAAATCGTTGTACCGATCACGCGTCCTCGCAGTTGAACCGCGTCGCGGACCTGCCCATACTTAGTCAGTGTTTGGAATTGAGCCCGGTTGGGTAGCTTAGAATGAATATCACCATCAACGGCGAAGCCCGCGCTTTAGAGCGTCCGGTATCGGTACTGCAGCTGCTTGGCGATTTAGGCATTGATTCCCGCAAAGTTGCGTTGGAACGAAATCTCGAAATTTTACCGGCTTCGAGATTCGCCGAAACAATTGTCAGTGACGGCGATCAATTTGAAGTCGTGCATTTCATTGGTGGTGGCAGCGATGCTGCCAATGATCACGATACAAGTGCGCTGGTTCTGGCCGGTCGGGAATTTCAGTCCCGGTTGATTGTCGGGACCGGTAAGTATCGCGATTTTGATGAAACGCGAGACGCAATCGCGGCGTCTGGCGCGGAAATCGTCACCGTCGCCGTTCGCCGCGTCAACCTAAGCGATCCGGCCCAGCCAATGCTGGTCGATTACCTCGATCCCAAGCAATACACGTATCTTCCCAATACGGCTGGTTGTTACACCGCAGAAGAGGCGGTTCGGACCTTGCGCCTCGCGCGCGAGGCCGGCGGTTGGTCGCTGGTCAAACTTGAAGTTCTCGGCGACAAGATTTCACTTTATCCCGATATGCCGGAAACACTTCGCGCGGCAGAAATGCTGGTCGCGGAGAAATTCGACGTGATGGTTTATTGCAGCGACGACCCGATCCTCGCCAAGCGCCTTGAAGAAATCGGATGTTGCGCGATCATGCCGCTGGCGGCACCGATTGGGTCTGGTCTCGGCATTCAAAACGCGGTGATGCTTCGTCTAATTATTGAAAATGCAAATGTGCCGGTGATCGTCGACGCCGGTGTCGGCACCGCCTCCGATGCCGCAGAGGCCATGGAACTCGGATGTGACGGCGTGCTCATGAATACGGCGATTGCCGGGGCGAAGGACCCGGTGCTGATGGCCAAGGCAATGCGCCATGCGATTGAAGCGGGTCGGCTTGCTTACCTCGCCGGGCGGATGCCAAAACGCCAGTATGCTGATCCGTCTTCGCCGCTCGGCGGTCTCATCTGAATAGTCTTGTCTAACGCGCTGCCGATCCAAATTCGCCGCGCCGCTCTTTATCCACCAATCATGTTCTGAATATCGCCGGCGCGAATGGCGCCGGGCGAACCGACGGGAAGCTGTTCCTCTGCCCTTTTGGCGTGGGTCCGCGCTTGATCCCCCCGGCCGCTAAGCAGGGCGCGTTCGGCGCTAGCAAGGCTGGAGCGCCCGAACTGGCCATCACGGCCATAGGCAATCGCAAGCGAGCGCCAGGCCGCGCTGCTATTGCGATCGATACGGACTGCTTCTTCAAGGTGGGCAATGGCTTCGCGAATATAGGCCGGATCATTGAGCGCGATTTGCGCCTGAGCAAGGCCGATCCGCAGTAGCGGTTCATTGGGCGCATATCGAATGGCGGCGTCATAGGAGAGACGGGCTTCATTCACGCGGCCATTCTCGTAATAGACCTGCGCCGCAAGTTCATGAAAATAAGGGTTCTCAGGTTCCCGGCTGAGCAGGACATTTGCATGGGCCAGCGCCTGTTTCGTTTCGCCGAGCCGGTGGTGGGCAAAGGCGCGCGCGTAGAGGCCGACGATGGTTTGGTCCTCTTCCGGATAGAGACGGAAGGTGACACGCGGTTTGCCGAGGTAGCCCTGAAGTTTTGCGCGAACCCGGTTGAACGCTTCAATGGTCGCGGCGTCCGTTTCGAAGTCGCGGTTCGGTGCTTGTGCCACACGACGTTGCACGGCATCGATTCGCTCCCGTGGTAACGGATGGCTCATGAGGTAGGCGTCTTCGGACGATCGCAGCAGGGGTTGGCGCTCGCCTAAAATTTCAAAAACTTCAACCAATCCCCGTACCGATACGCCGGCCGAATCGAGATACCCGATCGCCGCCTGATCCGCAGTCGATTCCTGGGTCCGGCTGTATTGGAGAAAAGATCGCTGCGCCACCTGCGCGCCACCGCCAAAGACTGCCGTACCCGCGCCGACGCCGGCCGCCGCCATCACGGCGGCGCCGAAAATTGTCGCGACAATGCTTTGCGCGGTTGCTGCCTGCAGGGCATCTCGCGTCCGCAAAAGGTGTCCGCCAGCGATATGGCCGGTTTCGTGAGCGATTATCGCAGAAACCTGTCGCGGCTTGGAAGTTTTCAAAAGCAGACCGGCATTGAAAAAGATGCGTTGCCCGCCACCCACAAAGGCGTTCAAAGTGCTGTCGTTGACGATATGGACTTCGACGAAATCCGTGCTAAGACCAGCCGCAGCAAAGATCGGTTCCGCAATAAATCGGATAAACTGTTCCGTCTCCGTGTCGCGAATGAGGGAAATTCCCTGCGCCGCCGCTGTTCGCGCGTTTGAGGCGTGGAACAGAAAGAAAACGAGAAAAAGGGCAATAATGCGTTTCAATTGGGGGTCTCCCAGAGCTTATGGCCAAATTAGGCAGGCAAAGTGGCTTCGTCAACGCGCCGCCGTGATCGCCATTGGCGTCCTGCTGCTCGGGGCCTGCTCCGGTCAAGATGACACCGGTCGCGCTGTTTCCTTTCTTGAAAAATTTAGGGGTGCGGTCGTTGCCGATGAGCCGCGCGCGGTTCTTATTGCCGAAGCGATCCTTGATGAAGGCGGGACAGCGGCCGACGCTGGCGCTGCTCTATTTTTTGCTCTTTCGGTGACCTATCCAATTGCCGCCGGACTCGGCGCGGGCGGCGCATGCGTTGTTTATGATTCGGTCACGGAGGTTTCAGAAAGCATCGAGTTTCTACCCCGCCCGGCAAGTCTCGGCGGCTCAGTCGCGATCCCCGGTGCGGTTCGCGGATTTGCCGCAATTCATGCTCGCTTCGGTCGTCTTCGCTGGTCGAAAATTGTTCTGCCTGCGGAACGTCTGGCGCAGTTTGGCCATCCGGTTTCGCGCGCCTTTGCAACCCGCGTCGCCGAATCTGGTGTCGCGCGACGGGCGGGACCCCGCCTGCGGGAGCTGATCGCGCCAAACGGTCAAAATCTGCTTGAGGGCACGGAGATGAAGCGCCCTGTTCTGGCCAGTACGCTGAGCGACATTCGTTCCCGCGGTGGCGGAGATCTCTATTTCGGTGCGCTATCAAAGAAATTGATCGACAGCAACGGCGAAATAAGTGGCACGCTCACCGACGCCGATTTGCAGCGATTCCTGCCGGAATGGAAACCGAGTTCCGGCTTGCGCTTCGGCGACCTGGTGTTTTATTCGATTGCTGATCAACCATCGGGCGGTGTCATGGCCGGGACGATGTGGGGCATGCTTCTCGCCGAGAATCGTTTCCGCGACAGCATCGGCGCTGACCGTGCGCATTTGTTTGCCGAAGTCGCAGGGCGGGTCTATGCCAGCATTGGCGGTTCGGAAGAAAACGCTGGAGAATTGTCGGCGTTTCGGGCGCACACCTTAATGACCGGCTACAACGCGGCGCGCCACGTACCGCCGCCGCGCACGGGTCAATCCGATCTATCGGGATGGTCCGGTGCCGGTGACGACGGATCGACCAGTTTCGCCATCGTCGACCGTCGCGGTTCGGCCATTGCCTGCGGTGTCAGCATGAATGGGGCGTTCGGCATTGGACGGATAATTCCGGAAGTCGGATTTGCAGCGGCGGCGTCGGTGCCGCCCGGCCCCAAAGGGTGGCGGTTCGCCGGATCCGATTTTCTCACCAGCGCCATCATCGTCAATAATTTCACCGGCGAGTTGATTTATGCGGGCGGGGCATCCGGCGGACCGGCGGCCCCCATCGCACTCGCTGAATCGACGCTCGACACGATTTTGACGGGAAGTCCGTTGATTCAAAACACCGGCGCGCCGCGATTATTTCATTTCGGCAATCCGGACAGAACCTTTATCGAACGCGGATGGCCCGCCGTAATGACCGACGCCCTGCTGCGAATGGGCCACACGATTGCGGCGATTGATCGCGTTGCGCGCGTTAACGGAATCGCCTGCGTCAATACAATCGGCACGCGCCCGGATATTTGCGAGTTCGTCGCCGATCCGCGCGGATATGGTCTCGGCGTCGGCGGCGCGCTCTAGCCGACCGGCCGCAATGCTCATCTTCGCCGCAGGCCTCATCTTGGTCGCAAGCCCCATCTTCGCCGCAAGCCCCATCTTCGCCGCAAGCCTATGACAAAAAATAGCGTTCGATCTGATATCTCTCCGTTCATCGCGATGGAAGTGATGAAGGCCGCCAATGAACATGAGGCCGCCGGCAATCACGTTCTCCATCTCGAAGTCGGCGAACCGGGCGCGGGCGCACCGCAAGCGGTGCTCGATGCGGCCCACGCTGCGCTCGATTCAAGCGCGCTTGGTTACACCGAGGCGCTCGGCCTGCCGGAACTTCGGCGCGCGATTAGCGCGCACTATCTGAAAAACTATCAGCGCGATGTGGCGATGGAACGGATCGTGGTGACGACCGGATCGTCGGGTGGGTTCATGCTGGCCTTACTTGCGGCCTTCGATTCGGGCCAGCGCATCGGCATCGGCGTGCCGTACTACCCGGCCTATCGCAACATGATGATCGCGCTTGGGCTTGAAGTGGTGACGATTGAAACTGGGCCGGAAAGCCGTTTCCAGCCGACGCCGGAACTTTTAGAGCGGGCCGGACATCTCGACGGATTGTTGATCTGCAGCCCGGCCAACCCGACCGGCACCATGTTGCGCGGCTCGGAGTTCGATGCGGTGGTTCAGTACTGCGACCGGCACGGCATTCGGGTTCTTTCCGATGAAATTTATCACGGCATAACCTACGGCGAGGCGGCCGAGACCGCGCTTCGTTACAGCGCGAACGCGGTTGTCCTGAACGGCTTTTCAAAATTCTTTTGTATGACGGGCTGGCGCCTTGGTTGGATGGTGGTGCCGGATGAATTATCCGGCGCGGTCGAACGCCTCGCGCAAAACCTCTATATATCCGCGCCCAATATCTCGCAGCGGGCGGCAATCGCGGCGTTCGAGTGCGAAGATGAATTGAACGCCAATGTCGCGGTATATGCGGAAAACCGGCGCATCCTGTTGGAAGAACTACCGAAGGCTGGTCTTAAAGATCTCGCACCGGCAGACGGCGCGTTCTACATCTACGCAAGCGTCAGCCATCTCACCAATGACAGTTCCGATTTTTGCCGAAAGTTATTGAAGGAAACCGGGGTCGCGATCACGCCCGGCATCGATTTTGATGCCGAACGTGGAAACGCCTATGTGCGAATAAGTTTTGCTGGCAAAACCGTTGAGACAAAAGAAACTGCGAGCCGCCTGAAATCCTGGCTAGCCTAGACAGGTCTTTGGCCACAACTTCCGTTCGGTCGGCGCAATCCTATTTATGCCACCAGCCGCTTTTCGCAGGCTTTTTCGGCCCGGCAGCGGCGGCCTTTGGCGCCGGGACCGCAGACGGCTCCTGGCCACTTGGTTTTGCGGGCGCGGCAGATGCACTCTCTGGATTCTTTGTCCGCCGTGACCGACGCCGTTTCGGTGCGGCCTTTTCCGCCGATGTTGCGGCAGGCGTCTCCGAATTGCTGGATTCCGCATTTTCATTTGCGAGGGTACCGCTTTCGGCACCCGCAGCGGAGGCTGCATCGGCATTTGCAGCGCCGCTGGCATCGCCATTTGAAGCATTGCTGCCTTCGGCAGTCGCCTCAGACTTCCGACGCCGGGGCCGACGCCGTCGCGGTCGACGTGTCTTGGTTTCTTCCTCGCTACCGGCCTCAGCGGCACCTTGCGCCGTTCCACTTTCGCCGCTCTTGTCGGTGGCATTTTCTGAAAGTGCAGTCGGCTCAGACGTTCCATCCGCCGGGGAGGCTGCGTCCGCGTTCTGCGCATCATTGCCAGCCTCAGCGTCCCGCGATGCACCGCGCCGCTTGCGGCCACCGCGACGGCCGCGCCGTCGTCCTTTTCGGGCCGGGCGCTCTTCCTCAGATTTGCCGTCGCCGTCGTCTGCTGTACCCGCGTCGACGGGCGTTGCGGGTGCAGGCGTTGCAGGGGCGCGGTCGGTCGCCGTTGACGGAGCGGAAATTACCGCGCCACCATCAACCGCAACGATCCGAATTTCGGGCGCAATAAGCGAATCATCCGCCGACAGAATAATCGTCATGCCGTGGCGTTCTTCGAGCGCGAGGATCTCGTTCCGCTTTTGGTTGAGAAGGTAGATGGCAACCGAACTCGACATGAAAACTTCGATCGCTTTGTTTTCATTTTTGAGGCCGGTTTCTTCCAGTGCCCGCAACACATGCAGCGCTGAAGATGACGTCGCCCGAACCAACCCTGTACCGCCGCAAGTCACACAAAGTTCGGTGCTCGCCTCGATCAGGCTTGGCCGCATCCGCTGGCGTGCCATTTCCATCAGGCCGAAATGGCTGATCCGCCCGACCTGAATGCGGGCCCGGTCGGATTTCAGGCTGTCCTTCAGGCGACGTTCAACGGCGCGGTTGTTGCGCGGGTAATCCATGTCGATGAAATCGATGACGACCAGACCGGCGAGGTCACGAAGCCGCAGCTGGCGGGCCACTTCCTCGGCCGCTTCCAAATTCGTTTTGAGCGCGGTCTCTTCGATGTTGCGCTCGCGGGTCGAACGGCCGGAGTTCACGTCAATCGCCACCAGGGCTTCGGTAATCCCGATCACCAGATAGCCGCCTGATTTCAAACCGACTTCCGGACTCATCATTGAATCGAGTTGGGCGTCGATCTTGTATTTGTGGAGCAGGGGGACTTTGTCACGGTAGGGCTGAACGCGCTTTGCGTGGCTCGGCATCAGCATCCGCATGAAAGCTTTTGCGGTTTTGTATCCTTCTTCACCTTCGACAAGGACCTCGTCGATATCCTTGTTGTAAATATCGCGGATCGAACGGCGAATGAGATTCGCTTCTTCGTGGATCAAGGCGGGCGCGCGCGAATTCAGCGTTTTATCGCGAATTTCCTGCCAGAGCTTGAACAGATAATCGAAATCACGCCTGATTTCCGCTTTGCTGCGTTCGGCACCTGCGGTGCGAACGATAAGTGCCATGCCGTCTTCAACATCAAGATCGCTGACGATGGTTTTCAGCCGCCGCCGATCTTTCATATTGGCAATCTTGCGGCTGATGCCGCCGCCGCGCACTGTATTGGGCATCAAAACGCAATACCGTCCGGCCAGCGAAAGGTAAGTCGTGAGTGCAGCACCTTTTGTGCCGCGCTCTTCTTTTACGACCTGGATCAGAATGATCTGGCGCCGCTTAATGACTTCCTGAATTTTGTAATTGCGCATCATCGGTGCGCGGCGCGGGCGGACTTCTTCCAGTGCGTCGCCGCCAACGGCGTCGATATTGCTGGATTTTGCCGCTTTGTTGGTGGCCTCGTCGTCGCTGTCCTCAGCGGTTTCATCGGCGTCCGATTGGACGTCGTCGCCACCGTTCACTTCGTCGGCTGCTTCACCGCCGAGTTCTTCCGGTGCCGGTTCGGCGTTCGCCGCGTCGTCACCAGCCGCATCGGCCGACTTTTCGTTTTCGAGCTTGGCCGCTTCTTCTTCACGCGCGGCTTCTTCTTCGGCGGCCGCGACTTCGGCATCAATCAGCGCCTGCCGATCGGCCACCGGAATTTGATAATAGTCAGGATGAATTTCGCTAAAGGCAAGAAACCCGTGACGGTTCCCGCCGTAGTCGACAAATGCCGCTTGTAGCGAAGGCTCTACCCGCATCACCTTTGCGAGGTAGATATTTCCTTTTAGCTGCGCCTTGGTCGACGTCTCAACGTCGAATTCTTCAAGCCGATTTTCTTTGACGACGACAACCCGAGTCTCTTCCGGATGGGCGGCGTCGATAAGCATACTTGTTGCCATGTAATAGAACTCCGGATGCCAGCCGGCTCTGCAATCCAAGCGCGAGCACAGGGGCATCATTTGTTGAGGCGACTCCAGAGCCAAGGCCAAACCCACGCGCATGTGGCGCAGCCTCCAAAATTACCGGGAGACCGGGTCGATATTGCCTAAGGGCTAGTGGAATCGCGTAAACCATATAATTGGTCTTCAAAGTGGTTTTGCGGTGAAGTCGCAGCGCTGGTTTAGGTGGCAGCTATTGGGTTGATTAGAGAATGAACCCTCAGCTAAGCCGTAACCGCGCGCCGCGGTTGTTCGCCGGGCGGGAGGTAGCATGTTTTTGTCGTTAAGAACAATAAAAATTATCCACAGCGCCGTCTGACGACGACACAATGCCGACAACAGCGAGGCGCCCATGTTGATTGCTGATCTCATATATAGTAGGTCAATAGCATTGAAAACACTATATGTTTGATCGAATCCCAAATCGGCGCTCTCGATCAGCCGGGGTCGCGCTTTTGCTGTTACTGGCCGTCGCCGGATTTAGCCGGGAGGCGCCCGCCAACCCAATTGTGGTCGGCGTTCGTACCGGCGAACAGCCATCATCGACCCGATTTGTGCTTGAATTGTCCGAGGCGGTCGTCTTTCGGGTGGTCCTGCTGCCCGATCCCCATCGCGTGGTGATCGACCTGCCGGAAGTGGTCTGGAAGGCCCGTGCCGGTGAACACGTCAATCGGGGCCTGATCGTCGCCATGCGGTTTGGTTTATATGAGCCCGGCGTCTCCCGCGTGGTGCTCGATGTCTCAAAACCGGTAAGGGTTGCGCGTTCCTTTTTGCTACCGCCGAGCGGGAATTTTCCCTACCGGTTTGTGCTCGATCTGGTCGCAGTGGGACCGGAAGACACGCAGCAATCCGCAGCGCTCGCATCGCCCCCTGTATCCAGTCGCCGGTCCGGTGAAAACAACGTCCCTCAACCGATACAGCTAACGCCGCCCAAGCAGCGGAAAAAACCGCTCATTGTTTTAGATCCCGGACACGGCGGCCGCGACCCCGGCACCACAGGAACGCGCGGCTCGCCAGAAAAAACCATCACGCTCGCGGTCGCGACCGAACTCGCGCGTCGCCTAAAGGCAAGCGGGCGCTATCAGGTTCTGCTGACGCGGACCGATGATCGCTCGCTTCGCCTTCGGGATCGGGTCGCCGCGGCCCGCAACGCGAACGCCGATCTATTTATTTCGCTGCACGCGGATTCGATCAAGAATTCCCGTATTCGCGGTGCATCCGTTTACACGCTTTCTGAAAACGCCTCCGACAAACAAACGGCGGCGCTTGCAGAAAAAGAAAATCAGGCCGATGTCATCGCCGGCCTCGATCTCGACGAGCAGCCGGACGATTTGGTGCGGGGAATTCTGATTAGCCTGGCGACGCGCGAAACCATGAATTATTCGGCCATATTTGCAAACCTAGTGCTGCCCGAACTCGAAGGCATCGGCACGACCCTCGCAAATGGTCATCGCTTCGCGGGATTTGCGGTATTGAAGGCGCCCGATATTCCGTCGCTGTTGATTGAAATGGGCTACCTCAGCAACCGGGCGGACGAGAAACTGTTACTTTCTCCCAATTACCACGCCCGAATTGCCAAGGCGCTGATCCGTTCAATTGATCAATATTTCGCAGATTTAAAGAGTTAGAGCGGATTCTGGACGACGCTTGGTGCCATATCATTGCCGCAATTCGCTCTATAATTACCGCGACCGACATCAGCATGAACAAGTGAAATGGGCCGATCAAAGCGATCCAGGAAATCAAAACCGCGCAAGCCCGGTAACCGGGCCGTGCGCGTACTGGTCCGTCTGACCAGCTACCTAGTCGCGCTTATTCTTGTCGGTGCGATCACGGCGACGGCCGGGACGTTATTTGTGTTTTACAAGTTTGGCCGCGACCTTCCTGATTACACACTGCTCGCGACCTACCAGCCCAAAGTCATGACTCGGGTTCATGCCGCCGACGGCAGTCTGCTGACCGAATACGCGCGAGAGCACCGCGTCTTTGTCCCGGTCAGCGCGATGCCAAAAATGTTGGTGCAGGCGTTTCTTTCCGCCGAAGACAAAACCTTCTTTGAGCATCCCGGTGTTAACCCGTTCAGCATTATCCGGGCAGGCCTGACCAACCTTGCCAACATGGGGCAGGGACGGCGTCCGGTCGGTGCCTCGACCATTACCCAGCAGGTCGCGAAAAACTTTCTGCTGACTAACGAAGTTTCGTACGAGCGGAAAATCAAGGAAGCGATTCTGTCGCTACGAATTGAACGGGCCCTTACCAAAGAACGAATCCTCGAGCTTTATCTCAATGAAATTTATCTCGGCGAAGGTGCCTACGGCGTGGCGGCGGCGGCGCTGAACTATTTCAACAAGTCTCTCGATACCTTGTCTCTCTCAGAGATTGCCTTCCTGGCTGCGGTTCCGAAGGCACCCAGCAATTACCATCCGGTTCGAAATCAGGCGGCGGCGAAAGCGCGACGCAACTGGGTGCTTGGCCGGATGGCAGAGGACGGCGTCATCGCGCGGGCAGAGGCGCATCTTGCAGGTGCGGGCGCCGTCACCATGATCCGGGGGGACAAAGGCCCGTTGGTTCAGGCCGCCTATTTCAATGAAGAGGTTCGGCGTTTTCTCTACGATCGCTACGGTGAGGACGGTCTCTATGAGGGCGGGCTATCGGTTCGGACGACGCTCGACCCAAGGCTTCAGGACATTGCCCGGCGGCAGTTGCGCGCCGGATTGATTGCTTATGATCGCCGGCACGGTTGGCGCGGGCCGCTTGCGAGTACGGAGCTCACGCCGAATTGGCCGCGCGTCCTTGAAGAATTCAAGGCACCGCCAGGGCGCGGCGTATGGCGAAAGGCGATCGTTCTCGATATCCAGGACGAAAGCGCCGAAGTCGGTCTGGTATCGGGGGCGCATGGGTTCATAAACCTGAAAGAACTGTTGTGGGCGCGACCCTGGGTCAAAGGTCAGAAAATCGGTGCCAAGGTCAAACATCCAAGCAATGTGCTCGCAGTCGGGGACATTGTTTTGGTGGAAACGCTGGAGGGTGATCCCGCCGCCCTTGGTCTGCGGCAAATTCCCGATATTCAGGGTGCGATTGTCGCGATGGACCCACACACCGGGCGGGTCCATGCGATGGTTGGCGGCTTCAGTTTTGAAAGCACCGAATTCAATCGGGCGACGCAGGCGCGGCGGCAACCGGGTTCGGCGTTCAAACCTTTTGTTTATGCGGCCGCCCTGGAAAACGGATTTACGCCAGCGAGCATTGTTCTCGACGCGCCCTTTGTGATCGATCAGGGTCCGGGCCTCGGGAAGTGGAAGCCCGCCAACTACACCAACAAATTCTACGGACCGTCGACGCTGCGGCTTGGGCTCGAGAAATCGCGCAACCTGATGACGGTGCGTCTCGCGCAGTACCTTGGCATGGAGACGGTCAGCGATTTCGCAATACGTTTCGGTATTGTTGATGAAATGCCGCCGATTCTGTCGATGGCGCTCGGCGCCGGCGAAACGACTCTGATGCGCCTCACAGCGGGCTACGCGATGCTGGTCAATGGCGGCAAACGAATCGAGCCGACGCTGATCGACCGGATTCAGGATCGTCGCGGTCGCACCGTTGTCCGTCACGATGAACGCGCCTGCCCGGGTTGCTCGGTTCTCAACTGGCGCCGTCAGAGCGAGCCGAAAATTCCAGACAACCGGTTGCAGGTGGTGGAGGCGGTTACCGCCTACCAGATGGTTTCCATGCTCGAAGGCGTGGTTCAGCGCGGCACCGGCATTCGTGTCCGCAAGGTCGGCCGCCCGCTTGCCGGTAAAACTGGCACGACCAATAAATCGCTCGACACCTGGTTCGTCGGCTTTTCACCGGATCTAGCGGTCGGGGTCTACGTCGGATTCGATCAACCGAAAACGCTTGGCCGTCTTGAGCAGGGCGCGAGTGCAGCGGCACCAATATTTCGCGATTTCATGGCCGAGGCGCTCGCTGATTCGCCGCAAATTCCATTTCGCATTCCGAAAGGCGTACGTCTTGTTCGGGTTGCCGCCAATACCGGGTTGCTCGCTCAACCGGGGGATCGCGCCGTCATTCTCGAGGCGTTTAGGCCCGGAACCGAACCCGACAGCGAATCAGGGCCGGTACTCGACGGCACTGATAGTTTCGGCGCGCAGAACCAGAGGACAGGCGACGGTGTCAGTGGGCTTTACTGATCGGTGTGAAGCCACTAGATAAAAGCGCCCTGAATTCTGGCCAGAAAAGTCCCATGCGCGCCGAACATCAAAAAATGGCCGACGAAATCAAGCAGTCCCTTGAGCTGCTGAGGAGGCATCTTTGACCTCGAAAAAGCCGAGAAAGACCTCAGCGTCCTAAACGCGCGCGCCGAAGACTCCACACTTTGGGATGACCCCGAAGCCGCGCAAACGGTGATGCGCGAGCGAACTCGTCTCGACAATAAAATTACTTCCTTCCGCGAATTGGAGACCGGCGTTGAAGACACCATCGGTCTACTCGAAATGGCGGAAGAAGAAGGCGATGAAGAATCCGTCACCGAGCTAAAGGCGGAGCTCGAAGGATTTCATAAAAAAGCGTCGTCACTCGAAATCGAAAGCCTGCTCTCCGGCGAAGCCGACGGTCACGATTGTTATCTCGAAGTGCACGCCGGCGCTGGTGGCACTGAATCGCAGGACTGGGCGCAAATGTTGCTCCGCATGTATATGCGCTGGGCCGACGTTCACGGCTACAGCGTCGAATGGATTGAAGAGAGCGCCGGTGAAGAAGCCGGGCTGAAGTCGGCAACCATCCGTGTCAAAGGCGACAACGCTTACGGCTGGCTCAAGACGGAGGCCGGAACCCATCGCCTCGTTCGCATTTCACCGTTCGATTCAAGTGCCCGCCGCCATACCAGTTTTGCCGCCGTCGGCGTCTACCCGGCGATCGATACCGAAATTGATATTGAGATCGAGGATAAAGATCTGAAAATTGACACCTACCGCGCGTCCGGCGCTGGCGGCCAGCACGTCAATCGAACCGATAGCGCGGTCCGTATCACCCATACGCCGACCGGGATTGTCGTCCAGTGTCAGAACGATCGCTCACAACATAAAAACAAGTCGGCGGCGATGAAGATGCTGAAGTCGCGGCTCTATGAACTGGAACTTGAAAAGCAGGATGCCGAACGCCAGGCCGCATACGACGCCCGCACCGATATCGGTTGGGGCCACCAGATTCGCTCCTACGTTTTGCAGCCCTACCAAATGGTCAAGGATCTCCGGACCGGGGTCGAAACCGGCAACACACAAGCTGTGCTTGACGGCGATCTCGATGGTTTTATGGCGGCTGCGCTGTCTGACCGCGTCACCGGCGGCAAGAGGGCATAACGAGCGTGCGACGACACGAGCGCCGGTCTCAAATTTCCGTTTAATTATCGCAGGAGTTTCGGCGCAGCCGCGACCTAACCTATTGAGCGGCGGCGGCCTTTTTGCTCGATTTATTGCTGCCCTGCGCCGCCGAGATGCTGGTTTTCGCGCTTCCCTCAATGACGTTCATCTTCGCACCGGCTGACTCAAGTGGCTTGTCGGTCCGCTTGCAATGCCCTTCGACGAAGGCGCCAGAGTCGATTGACAGCAACTCGTGCAGGATATCGCCGCGTACCCGTGCGGTTTTGGCGAGCTGTACCTTGCGCCCGCGAATTCTGCCCTGGATTTCGCCCCGGACGATGACTTCATCGGCACTTACTTCGCCGGTCACTTTGGCTTTATCGCCAATGGTAATTGCGTGGGCCGAGACGTCGCCGTCGACTGTCCCATCAACCTGAATTTCGCCTTCACTTTTGAGATTGCCGACGATGTAAAGGTTGGCGCTGATCAAAGACGGCGTCGTGTCTTTCTGAGGCATAGATCCCCCATGTTCCTGACGGTCAGTTTTTGAAAACATAAGTCCCAGCCTTCATGAAATTTGCAGGGTCGAGCGGCTTCCCGTTAAAGATGACTTCGTAATGAAGGTGCGTCCCCGTGGATCGGCCAGTGCTTCCCATTCGGCCGATTTTTTCACGAAAATCAACGGTTTGTCCAGTGTTTACGAGAATTTGATTGAGATGCCCGTAACGCGTTTTCAGGCCCATGCCATGATCAATCAATACTGACTTGCCGTATGGCCCTCTGGACGACACGCCGGCGACGGTGCCACCAGCGGTCGCATAAATGCTTGTCTTGGGCGGACCGGCCATGTCGACCCCGCCGTGAAACGCCCAGCGTTTGGTGATGGGGTCACGACGACGGCCAAATTTGCTTGAGACATAGAAATTGTCCGCCGGAGTCGCCATCGGCAGAATTTCGACGATGCTCTGCAGCCCTTCCCAGCGGCGCAATCGATATTCGAGTTCGATAACCGATTGCTCGAAAGCCACTGCTTCATTCCAGCCCGGGCGCAGAAAATCGGGGGCGTCGGAAAAAGCGAGAAACGGGCCGCCCTGCGCGATGTCCGCAGAATTACCGCTGTCAGATAGAAGCTCCGCCGGATCAAGGCCAGTCATCGCAATGGTCGCCTCAAGCGACGTGATGTCGGACTCGGTCCGTTTCAGAATACGGGAGACGAACGTCTGCTGATAACCGCGCAATCGGTCCAACCGGCCCATAACATTATCAAGACGGCCGGAAAGCTCGGTCTGAGCGACAAGCAGTGATTCCCGAACGGATTCGACGCTGGCAATCTTCTTATGCGCCGTTTTCAGGTCGCTGCTGAGCGCCGATCCGGCAAACTCAGAACTGGCAAGGGATTCCTGTAGGGCGGCGATGCGGGCGGCAAGGGCTGCGCGCTGTTCGCGAAGGTCATGCCCGAGTTGATCGCCTTCGAGACTGGCCGCATCCCGTTCCTTGGTGGCGGCGCGAAGGTTGGCGCTGAGTGCATCAAGCTGTTGCTCGAGTTCTATCTTCTGCTGTAGCAGGGCGACCATATGATTGTGTTTTGATTCGAGTTCACCAGCTACCGAAATGAATCGAAGGCGGGTCGCCCGCAGCTCGTTGGTGACATCTTGGAACGACGCCTGCAATCCGGAAATCTGTGCGTTCTTTTCACCGAGTATTTGGTTGCGCAATCCAAAGTTGATCGAGGCAAAGGCAACCCAGCCGAGCGCGATAATCAGGACTAGCGAAACGAACGCCTGAAACGGGCGCGAAAGCGAGACATACCGAACCCTTCCGCGGCTTCGCAGGTAGAGTGAACGCACCGGATAGAGCCATTGGTAACCCCTTCGCAGGGCTGCCCCCATCCTGCCTAACATTGATCCTCCCTAGATCGGTTTTTCACAAGGGATACCGTGTTCGATGGCCCTTCGCAAGCCGGTTCTAGCACAGGTTACAAAGGAATCAGGATGATTCGCCGGGGTTGCCTTTTGGTTCCAGATAATAGCCCCGAGGAATGCCCGCGCGGTCCCTTGCGTCGAGGTTAAAGGGAGCCTTCAACCGCCCTTTGTAGTATTTGGCGACAAGCGCAGGCCAAGTCTCGGACGGGTCCAGATTCTGCTCCCGGCAGACCACATCGAACCACCGAAACCCGATCGCGACATGGCCGATTTCGTCCTCGTAAATGCGGTCGAGGACAAGCGCGTTGGCCTCGTCGCCGGCATCGCGCAATCGGGCGGCCATTGGAGGCGTGACGTCAAGGCCTCGCACCTCCAGCACCAACGGTACCACCGCCAGCCGGGCTAAAATTTCGTCGGCGGTGTCTGCTGCGGCCTCCCACAGGCCATCATGGGCGGGGAGGTCGCCGTACGCCGCCCCGTGTCGCGCCAGGGCCTCATTTAAGAGCAGAAAATGTTCAGCTTCTTCGGCGGCAACCCGGCACCAATCACTATAAAATTCCTCAGATCGCTCAGCATCGGCAAATCGAGCAATCAGGTCGCAGGCAAGATCGATCGCGTTCAGCTCGATATGAGCCAGCGCGTGCATTAAAGCGATTCGGCCGCTCTCCGATTGGAGGTTGCGCCGATTAGGCATATCGCGCGGCCGCAGCAATTCCGGACGCGGCGGGCGGCCCGGCCTCGACACCGCGATAGGAGCGCCAATGCCGGAATACCGGCGCTCGCACCAATTTTCGTTCATTTCCTCAGCGAGCCGCACTTTTTCGAGTGGGTCCCGCGCGCGCAAAACCGCGACCGCGGCCTCGCTTAGGGATATATCCGTGGAATTTTGCACTTTGGTCGCGTTTCAACCTGTCACAAGAGTTTGTACTGACGTAGCCACCGCTGTTGTACGATGCGCTGTCGTATGTCTCTACCCGCACTCTAAATTCATGCAAAATGGCCGCAACAAGACACGGGAATTCGAATGACGATCGACTTTGTGGATCTGGAACTAAAGGCGACACCACACCAGTATTTGGTTTGTCCCGATGGTATGGCGCCGAAATGTTCGCGCAATGATGAAAGCCCGGTTTATGACGTGCCAGTGGGTAAACTGCGCCGGATCTGGCGCGACGTTGCGCTGTCGCAGCCGCGCGTCGCAATGGTTCGGGATGACCCTAACAATTATCAGTGCGAATTTATTCAGCGGTCATTTCTTTTCCGGTTTCCCGACACCATTACCGTGCAATTTGTTCCAATTGATGATGAACATTCGACATGCGCCATATTCAGCCGTTCCCGATACGGCTACCGCGACATGGGCGTGAACCGGCGGCGCGTTCAGCGCTGGATGGGTGCGGTGTCCAAACGGGTCGCGCAAGAAAATCAAAACTGATCGTTCTCAGTCTCTGGTCGATTCCGTCTCGGCGTGTTGTGCGGCCGGAATCTCAATCATTTTCTCAAATATCGCGTAGATCTTTTGCTCGGTTGAGACGAGGCGCCGTCGCAACGCCTTGAGATCTTTGTCGCCGGTTGCCCGCGCAAGGGCCGGCGCAAGCCCATCTGGAATAGTTTCATCCGACCATTCGTCCGCGAGGCATAGCCTCAGCATCATGTAGAGCGCGTGAAAAAATGATGTTTGCTCGATCAGGGTCTTGGCAATTTCAGGATCAAGCCGGCCCGCTTCACCGAATCGAACAAATGCCGCCAGTGTATTGGGAACAAGGAGTGAATCATCTTCCTGGCCCCATAACAGCTGAAAATACTGACAGAGAAATTCAATATCGACCAACCCGCCGCGCGCATACTTCACGTCCCACGGACTTTTGGCCGGTCGCTCCTGCTCAATTCGACCGCGCATTTCGGCGACACCGGCGACCAGTTCCGATCGGCTGGTCGGGCGCCGTAATAGTGTCCGGATCAGCGCGGTCGCTTTTTTTGTCAACGCCGGATCACCGTCGATAACACGGGCGCGTGTTAGCGCCATGCGTTCCCAAATCCACGCGTCTTCGCGCTGGTACTTCTCAAACCCATGGATATGAACGGCGATTGGACCGGCGGTGCCAGACGGGCGCAGCCGCATGTCGATCTCATAAATACGCCCTTCAGCCGTCATTGCCGAAAGTGCGTTGATCATCCGCTGACTGAGGCGGGAAAAATATTGTGAAACCGAAAGCGGTTTTTGCCCATTTGACTGCAGTGAAAGATCCGGCGAGTCGTAGAGAAATATGAGATCGAGATCAGACCCGAACATCATTTCAAGGCTGCCGAGTTTGCCCATGCCAATCAAAATAAATTCAGCGCCGGGGATGGTCCCGTGCTGAATCTCGAACTCGGCGCGAACGCGGGGCAGTAACTCACGGATCGTCGTTTCGGCGACGTCACTGAGCGCGGCTTCGGATTGTTCCGCGGTGATGGCGTGGCGAAGGACGCGGACGCCGGTGAGGAAGACTTCTTCCTTTTTCCAGCGCCGTGTGCGGTCAAGAATGTCTTCGTAGTCGGTCGCGACAGCCAGTGTCGTTTGCAGATCGAGCGAGCGATCTTCTGAGCGTGACACCGGCGTCTGATCCACCTGCAGCAAAGCCGCGTCCAGAACTTCCGGCGTATGCGCGAGGTATTCCGCCAGCCGCGGTGCCGCGCCAACAATCTCGGCGACGAGAGACAACAGCCCCATGTTCGACTGAAACAGTGAAAAAAGCTGAACACCGGCGGGCAGTTTTTCGAGAAATTCGTCAAAACGCGCGAACGCCGTGTCCGGTTGAGTGGTATTGGCAATGGCCGCCAAGAGGCCGGGGATAAGCGCCGTCAGAATCTCACGGGCGCGGGCGCTTCGGGTCGCCCGGTACCGCCCGTGGTGCCAGCGGCGGATTGCGGCGGCAACTTTCTCCGGTTCGGCATATCCCATGTCCCGGATCGTCGTCAGGGTTTCCGGGTCATCGTCTGTACCGGTGAATACCAGCGGTCCGGTACCGCCGAGCTTTGGTTCCGTATTGAACAGGTTTCCAAAATGGCCCTGCACGGTGTTGAGATGGCCAAGGACTGTGCGTTCAAAATCATCAACTGAATTAAATCCGGCGAAGGTCGCAATATGGGCGATGGCATCCGGTTGTGTCGGCAGGGTGTGGGTCTGTTCGTCGGCGACCATTTGGATGCGATGCTCAAGCCGGCGGAGAAAATGATAGGCGCTGGTCAGATCGTCCTGAACGTCGGGCGCGATGCGGCCGAGGTCGGCGAGTGCGGCAAGGGCGTGGATGGTTTTTCGATGACGCAACAGCGGTTCGCGTCCACCAGCAATGAGTTGCTGGGTTTGTACGAAAAACTCAATCTCGCGGATGCCGCCCTGACCGAGTTTTATGTTGTGGCCGAAAATTCCAATTTTGCGATGGTTGCCGTGTCTATCCATTTGCCGTTTGATCGAATGGATGTCGGCGATTGCCGCAAA
>JAPYRS010000003.1:21314-46431 GCA_029936875.1 Alphaproteobacteria bacterium
GCGCCAAATAAACGGTTTGATACGCGTGAGGTAATCATTGCCCGCGTTTATGTCACCTGCAATCGGCGTCGCTTTTATCAGCGCCGCCCGTTCCCAATTCTGGCCAACACTTTCGTAATAGGTTTCGGCTGCGGCCATCGAAAGTGCAATCGGCGTCGCGCCCGAATCAGGGCGCAGCCGAAGGTCGGTCCGGAAAACATAACCGTCGGGTGTCCGGTCCTGAATGATTCGAACAAGGTCCTGGGTGAGGCGGGCGTAAATTGCCTGCGCCCCGCGCTTGCCCTGGCAAACTTCAGCCTCTTGATCGTAGAGAACAATCAAATCGACATCGCTTGAATAATTGAGTTCGCCGGCGCCGAGTTTTCCCATCGCCAGCACGAGGTAACCGGACGTGGCATCGGTCGTGCCAGGGATCAAATCACCGCGGGATTCTGCTTCCGCGACAAGAAATTGCACGGCACTCGTAAGCGTCGCAGCGGCAAGCTGGCTGAGCGCGGCGGTCACCGCGGGCACGTCCCAGATCTCGGTAATGTCGGCAACAGCAATGAGAAGCGCGCCGCGGCCTTTCTGAATGCGAAGCGCCTTCATGAGGGCGGCATTGGCTTCACTTTGGCTGGGCGACTCGGTCTGCGCTGCGGATGCCGCACCACCAATCGTTTTCAAAACTTCGGCGAGCGCGATGTCGGGTCCGTCCCGTGCAAGGCGCGCAACAAATTCAATCTCGCGAAGAAGCAGTTGCGATAAATACGGGCTGTTACCGAAGATCGCGGCCAAAACTGCCGCTCCCCCTTCATCTTTGCTGAAGGCGTCCGCAAACTGGGATTCGCCTGCCTCCCCGGCACGCGACAGAAAATCCTCGATCAGCGCAGTTGCGTGCACCTGGTCGTGCGGTTTGGGGAGGGCGGTACCGGACCGCGGAAAGGAAAACTCGTGCATTTTAGCCCGCTTTAGGCTATCCGATGATGAGGTGGCAAGCCCAGCTTCTTGGGGGTGGTAAGGCGCTGGACCCGAGCGGGCGCCTCCCGTTGGCGTAGCAAGACGTTATGCCCTTGGCGTAGCAAAATAATGTGATTCAGGCAGCACTAAGATTTCTTTTACGGACCATCGCGGCGCTCGTCGCGGGTTCTGCGCTGATCGTTGCCATAGGTGCATGGCGTCTTTCCTCCGGGCCCGTTTCGATTGGCTTCCTGTCCGGCTACCTTCAGGAAGCGATGAGCTTCAGTGGAGCCGATGGGTTTCAGCTCAAAATAGACGATACCATTTTGACCTGGGCAGGTCTCGAACGCGGTCTCGATATTCGCGTCATCGAAGTTACGCTGCTGGACGCCGATGGTGTTGCGGCGGCGACAATTCCGGAAATGGCGCTTGGACTTGATGGCCGGCAACTGCTTCAGGGCCGGCTGGTGCCTCGAACGGTGGATGTCCTTTCGCCGGTGCTGCGTCTCGTCCGTAATGCTGACGGGCTGATAAGTTTTGGTGTCGGCGCGCCCCGCGAAGAAGGCGCGACATCGCGGCTTTTGGATCGGCTGATTCAGGAATTAATTTTGCCGCCGGATTCGTCGCGGCCGGTTGCTTTGCTTGAACGTCTCCAGGTCGAAAATGCGCGGCTGATCGTGCAGGACGCGGGCTTGCGGCGCGTCTGGGTCTTTCCCCGTGTTGATGCTGATTTTCTCCGCCATGAATTTGGCATTGACGGCAATCTTGATATCGAACTGGCACTCGCGGACCGGCGCTTCACGTTCACCGCCGATGGGGCGTTTGACTATATCCGCCAGTCGCTCGAGTTGGGCCTGCGCTTTAACGACATCGTGCCGGCCGATTTGAGCGCGGCGGCGGCGGAGTTTTCGATCCTTGAAAAAGTTCAGCTTCCGGTCAGCGGTAACATCACCTTCGAAATCGCCTCGGACGGATCCCTTTCGCCGCTGCGGTTTTCAGTTGAAGGCGGGGAAGGCCGAGTGTTTCTCGATCCGTTCCTGGACAAAGCCGTGGAAATTAGTGAGATGGCGGCAAAGGGAATTATTTCGCCTTCTCTTGACGCCATCGAACTTACCGAACTCACCGGTCGGTCCAAGGGTGCCCGCGCCGATGTTACGGCGCGCTTGTTTGTTGACGACGGCGACCCGGTATTGGAAATTTCCGGTGCCGTGGCCGGTGTCGATACTGAAATGGCGCATCGGTACTGGCCAACGCGCGTTGGGCCGTTCGCGAGAGAATGGTTTCATAAGAATATTCGCGGTGGACGCATGACCGAGGGGACGGTCGCGATCAGAATTGCGGCCAGTGATATTGGTTTGAAGAACCTTCCGCCGGGTACTTTTCAGGCCCAGTTCGCATTCGAGAACGGCACCGCCGAATTATTGAGCGGGTTTCCCTTGCTCGAGAACGCCACCGGCATTGTGGTGATGACCCAATCCTCGTTCGAGGCGAGTCTTGATGCCGGCGGTGCCACGCTCGGCGGGTTATTCGTTTCTGAGGGCACGATAAAACTGACGCGCGAGGCCTGGCGCAAATGGCATGCGCTGATCGAAGGGGTGGCGTCGGGCGAAAACAGCCAAATGATGGAAGTCCTCAATAGCGGTTCTCTCGATCTTGCCAATCGGTTTGGGTTGAGTTCCGTGGCGATTGGCGGGTTAGCCGCGACGCGGGCACGGTTTGAATTTCCCATTCGCCCTGATTTGCAGCCGTCCGACGTCCAATTTGTCGTGGCCGCCAATCTTCGCGGTACCTCCATCGAGGGCGTGATGCCCGGTATCGACATGACCGACGGGAGCCTGACGTTACAGGTCAATGCCGCCGGGATGGTCGTCGAAGGGGCCGCATCGCTCAATGGTGTGGCGGCGCAGGTTCGATGGGAAGAGGTCTTTGCGGCGAACCAAAAACTTCCCGCCCAGATCTCGGTATCGGGACAGTTTGACGAGACCGACCGGATCGCACTTGGCATTCCGACATTTGGCGTGATCGACGGTGTGGTTGGGGTCGAGGCGTTCATCACTTCGCTCGACCGCCAATTTGTCGCGGCGGACTTCAGTCTCGATCTGACGGCGGCCCGGCTCAATCTTGGCCCCTTGTTATGGGAGAAGCCGGCCAACATCGAAGGCGAGCTCACATTTTCGCTTCGGCCCGCAGCCGGCAATGGAATCCTTGTTGAAAACATTGAACTCAAAGCCATCGACCTTCTGGCGATGGCGGAAATCGAACTCAATTTTGATCGCTCGCTCCGGCGTCTCGATCTCAATCGGCTGCGATTTGGCGGCAATGATCTTGCGGCTTCGGTGCGCCCGCAAGCACCGGACGGATTTATCGTCGCGGTAAACGGAAACAGCATCGATGTCGGGCCTTACCTCGACGCATTCTTTTCGTCCGAAGACATTGGTGACGTACCCCCGGTTCGCTTGTCGATTGATTTGAAGGAAATGATCATTTCGCCGGAGCGCCGCATGCAGGACCTTTCTGGTGAAATCATCTACGGCCCGATCGGCCTCGATTCGGTGCAGATGGTCGGAATTCTCAACCAAGTGGCACCGCTCACACTGTTGGTGACGACCGATCAGACGCGGCAGCGAAAGCTGACCGTCGCAACCAGCGATGCTGGCGCCCTCGCCCGAACCACCGGCCTATTCCGGAAGGCCGAAGGCGGCACGCTTCGGATCGATGCTGATATCGATGCGCGTGGTGAACTGCCGATTATTGAAGGCCGTATGGAAGTGACCGAAATCAGCATCAACGATGCGCCGGCACTCGCGCGACTGCTAACACTTGCGTCCCTGACGGGTATCCTGGAAGCCATGAGCGGCGACGGCATAAATTTCGTACGCGCCGATATTCCGTTCTCCTATCGCGAAGGCGTGCTCAACATTACCGACGCCCGTGCCTTTGGCCCGGCGCTTGGCATCACCATGGAAGGCAAGGTTGACCCGCCTGGTGATGAGATTGCGCTCTATGGGACGTTGGTGCCGGCCTACACGATAAATCGAATACTCGGTTCGATTCCGCTGATCGGAACATTTCTTGTCGGCCGCGAGGGAGAGGGCGTGTTCGCGATCACCTATGACGTGAAAGGGACGATCGACGAACCGGTTGTTGTCATCAATCCCTTAACCGCGCTTGCGCCTGGATTCCTGCGCAACTTCTTTTCGATATTTCGCGGCACTGGTGGCCCGTCGCCGAGCAACGAGGCCGACCCAGACGTTCTCTGACCCGCGCTCTTAGGTACCGTCAAACTCTGGGAGTGTTACACGGCGCGAATAAGAACGTGACGTTTTTTGCCCGCTGAAAGTTTCAGCGTGCCGTTGGGAAATAAATCATCAACAGTCGCCATATCAAGTTCGTTGCCGACGGCTATGTCGTTCAGCTTTGCGCCGCCGCCCCGGATCATGCGGCGGGCCTCCCCGCCGGAGGAACACAGTTCCGCATCGACCAGTAATTTCGTGATGGCAATGCCGGCCTCAAGATCACTGCGTTTAATATCGATCGTCGGCAGCGCGTCACCGGATGTGCCTTCTTCAAAAGTCCGGCGCGCAGTCTCTGCCGCCTCTGATGCGGCGTCCTCGCCGTGGCAGAGCCGCGTGATCTCGGTCGCGAGGATCTTTTTGACCGCATTCGGGTCGGGACCTATTAGTGGAGATAAACGTGAGATCTCCTGTGCTGATAAATCTGTAAGCAGATAGAGATAGCGTTCGACATCGGCATCTTCGATATTGCGCCAAAATTGCCAAAATTTGTAAGGCGAGAGCATGTCGCCGTCGAGCCATACGGCGCCACCTTCGGTTTTGCCCATTTTTCCGCCTGACGCGGTAGTGAGAAGAGGGATCGTCAGCCCATAAAACGCTTTCTGCTCGATACGACGGCCAAGATCGACACCGGCAACGATATTACCCCATTGATCCGACCCGCCCATCTGCAAGCTGCAGCCGAAACGCCTCGATAATTCGACAAAGTCGTAGGCCTGAAGAAGCGAGTAATTAAATTCAAGAAAAGATAGCGGCTGTTCGCGTTCGAGGCGGTCGCGGACGCTGTCCTGTTTCAACATGCGGTTGACCGAAAAATGCGAGCCGTATTTTTGCAAGAAGGGAATGTATCTGAGCCTTCTTAGCCAATCGTTGTTGTTGACCATGATCGCGTCTGTCGGACCGTCGCCAAAGGTCAGGTAGCGCGAGAATATCGTTTTCAGTCTTGCGAGATTTTTGTTGATTTGTCTGGTGGTGAGCGGCTGGCGTTGCTTGTCCTTTCCGGTCGGATCGGCAATCTTTGTTGTCCCACCGCCCATCAGGACGATCGGTTTGTGGCCGGTCTTCTGAAAAAGGCGCAGCAGCATGATCGAAAGCAGATGCCCGGCATGAAAACTGGGACCCGTGCAATCGTATCCGATGTAAGCCGTGACCGGACCGGCGAGCGCGAGTTCGTCGAGCGCCTCCATGTCGGTACCCTGATAGAGGTAACCCCGGCTTTTAGCCTGTTGCAGGAATTCTGAGTGATATTCAGTCATGGTTCGGGTCAATTTCGGAAGAGGGGCGGGCGGCGTATGTCTGGCAGATGCCAATGGGCGCGGTAATCGGCGGGTGATGTATCATGATCGTTTCACGCCGACAATGCGACGATGGCAGTGCGACGCCAGCAAGTGACCTTCGATGAACAATCCCGACGAAACGAACGAACGTCCCCGCTTGGCCCTCGGCCTGATGAGCGGCACCTCCCTCGATGGCATCGATGCCGCGATCATTACGACTGACGGAGAGCAGATCGTTGAGCCGGGCCCGTTCATCAGCGTGCCTTACGACGGCGGGCTTCGCGACCGGATGCGGAACTTACTGAGGCCAGAACCAAACCAAGACGATCGCGCTTCCGTGGCCGCAGATATCACCCAGGCGCACGCAAAAGCAGTCGATAAATTAATCGAAGAAAACGGCATAACCCGTTCAAAAATAGATATTATTGGATTTCACGGTCACACCATATTTCACGAACCAGCGGCCAGCCGAACCGATCAGATTGGTGACGGAAAGCTACTGGCGGCACTGACAGGATGCGCGGTCGTCAACGACTTTCGAAGTGAAGATGTGGCGGCTGGCGGCCAAGGTGCACCACTCGCGCCGCTTTACCACCGCGCCCGATCCGCAGGTCTCGCGCGACCGCTTGCCGTCCTCAATATCGGCGGCGTTGCCAATGTGACCTGGCTTGGCCGCGGCGAAGATCAAATCCTCGCTTTTGATACGGGTCCGGGCTGCGCGTTGATTGATGATTGGGTTTACGCCCACGACGCCGGTCGATTTGATCGCGATGGCTTGATTGCGAAGCTCGGTTCAATTGACCATGCGAATTTGAGTGATCTTTCGAGATCAGAATATTTTGGCAAAAAGCCGCCAAAATCGCTCGACCGTTCAGATTTTAGCCGGGGCAGCATCGATCAGCTTGATTTTGCTGACGGGGCGGCGACGCTTACGGCCTTCACGGTGGAATCAATTGCCCGTGCTAGCGATCATTTTGCCGCGCCTGTCGAACGGTGGTTGGTAACCGGCGGTGGCCGCCACAATCTGGCAATTATGGACGGCCTTTGCACCCGTTTAGGAGTCCCGGTAGACCCTGTTGAATTAGTGGGATGGCGCGGCGATGCGCTGGAAGCGGAGGCGTTCGGGTTTCTCGCCGTCCGAAGTCTTCGCGGGCTACCGCTTAGCCTGCCGTCGACGACAGGATGCGGCGCGCCGATTACCGGCGGCCGATTGTGGCGCCCGCCTAGAGGCGATTAGGCTTTACCTTCGGCCGTGACCAGTGCCGTATCAAGATAATCGTTCACCACAGCCCCCATTACATCGAGCTTGTTGGTGTAGAAATGATCGACATCTTTGATTGTCCGGTAATCAATCCCGAGGCCGCGCTGGGCGACCAGCTTTTGCGCCAGTTTATTGACGTCTTCCTCCGGCACATGTTCATCCGCTTCCCCGTGAAGGATCAGACCCGCCGAAGGGCAGGGCGCAAGAAACGAGAAGTCATAGAGATTTGCCGGCGGCGAAAGCGAAAGGAATCCGGTAATTTCCGGTCGCCGCATTAGCAGCTGCATGCCGATCCAGGCGCCAAAGGAAAACCCACCGATCCAGCATTGGCGCGCGCCTTCGTTGAGCGACTGCAGCCAATCAAGCGCTGCGGCGGCATCGGATAATTCCCCGACACCATGATCAAATTCACCCTGACTGCGCCCAACGCCGCGGAAATTAAAACGCAGCACCGAGAACCCCCGATCAACGAAGGCATGGAACAGCGTATAGACGACCTTATTGTTCATCGTCCCGCCATGCTCCGGGTGGGGATGAAGAATCAGCGCAATTGGGGCGCCCGCTTCATCTTGTTCGTTATATCGGCCTTCGAGACGGCCGTCGGGGCCGTGAAATGTGACGTCAGGCATAAAACTCCAGCGTAGGGTTGGGAATGAAGGGAAATATTCCCTCCATAAAACTGATTAAAACCGTGAGGAATAGACAAAAAATGCCTAGTTTTGTGCTATATAATACTTGACCTATTTGGTCGGAAACCATATATCAGATGTCCGCGAAATACGGATGTGTCTCTTCATTGGGGCCGGGAATATATCATGGGACGACGGCGTTATTTCAAGTCTTTACAGCGTGATATTGACGCTGTGGTGGAACGGGACCCAGCCGCCCATTCCCGCCTCGAGGTTTTGCTCTTTTATCCCGGATTTCATGCCCTTTTGGCGCATCGTATAGCACATCGCCTTTGGAAGGCCCGATTGGGCTTTCTTGCCCGTTGGATCGCGGCGATTGCCCGATGGTTGACCGGGATCGAAATTCACCCAGGCGCGCTAATTGGCCGCGGTTTTTTCGTTGACCATGGAATGGGGGTGGTTATTGGCGAGACCTCTATTGTTGGTGACGATGTCACGCTTTATCAGGGCGTGACGCTTGGCGGCACCTCAATTGAGCCGGGCAAACGGCATCCGACGCTTGGAAACAACGTCATCATTGGTGCCGGCGCCAAGGTTCTTGGCCCGATAACGCTCGGTGACGGGGTCCGCGTCGGCTCCAACGCTGTGGTCGTTAAAGATGTCGCGGCCAGCACCGTCGTCGTCGGAATACCGGCCCGCGTCGTTGCCCGCAAAGAAGATGGCGCCGCCCAGTTCACCGCGTACGGCGCCATCGGTGATTCGCTTCGCGATCCCTCGACCAATGGGCTGGATGGATTATTGGAAAGCGTGCAGACCCTGAGCGCGCGCGTCGCTGAACTTGAAAAACAGCTTCAGGGAAAATCAGTCGATGTCGACGGGTTGTGGCCACAACAATCCGGAATTGGAAATTCGACGGATAGCGATACGACCAATGGCGACGATTAATAACCGACGTTCGAATAACGAAGGGAACACAGTGTGAAACTAAGTACAAAAGGCCGCTACGCGGTCATGGCGATGGTGGATCTCGGCGCAAATAGTGCGGGAAAACCGGTTTCGCTTGCAGAAATCGCGGAGCGGCAGGAGATATCCCTGTCCTATCTCGAACAGCTCTTCGGCAAACTTCGGCGCGGCGGTCTCGTGAAAAGCGTACGCGGCCCGGGAGGCGGCTATCTCCTTAGCAGAACCACCGATCAGACCCGCGTCTCCGACATCGTGGTTGCTGTCGATGAGCCCTTGCAGGCGACCCGATGTAAACTAGGGTCATCCGTCGGATGCGCCCGCAATTCGGGGCGCTGTCTCACCCACGATCTATGGGAAGAATTGGGCAATCAAATTTACATGTTCCTAAGTTCGGTTTCACTCGAGGACGTGATTTCCAATCGCGTGCTCGGAACCAGCCGTCTTCAGACACCTGACGAAGGCAATGAAGAGGATTCCACAGACGATGATATCGAACGGATATCGGCGTAATTGGGCCCTTTGGATTTGAAACACACAAGACATCGATGACCAAAATCGGAATTTATCTCGATTACAACGCTTCCGCGCCGATGGAAGAGGCGGTGGCGAATGCCGTGCGGGACGTTGCCCTTCAGGGCGGGAATCCGTCGTCGGTCCATCGCTTTGGCAACGTCGCGCGTCGTGCAATAGAAGATGCCCGTGAAAAAGTCGCGTCGTTTGCCGCAGCACGACCGTCGGAGGTTGTCTTCACAAGCGGAGGCACCGAAAGCAACAACCTCGCAATCGGCGGATCCGGCCGGGAAACCGTTTTCGTTTCTGCGGTTGAACATGATTCCGTTTTGGCTCCGGCGGCTGACAAAAGCCTTCGCTGCGAAATCATCGCCGTTGATACAAACGGCGTGGTTGATACCGGAGCACTTGATCAAATGCTCACTGCTGCGAAATCGCCGGCGCTGGTTTCAGTCATGTTTGCCAATAACGAGACCGGTGTCATTCAGCCGGTCAAAAAAATCGCCGAGATTGCCCATTCGCATGGTGCCCTATTTCACTGTGACGCAGTTCAGGCGGCCGGCCGTCTTTCGCTCGACGAACTTTCCGGCGCCGACCTTATTTCACTTTCGGCGCACAAGCTGGGGGGACCGATGGGCGTTGGTGCCTTAATCGTCCGCCATGATTCCCTCAAAGCCCGAATCGTCGGCGGTGGCCAGGAACGGGGACGTCGCGCCGGAACCGAAAATGGCCCCGGTATTGCAGGATTTGGCGTTGCAGCCGAAATCGCAAGTACCCATGAAAAAGCTACGGAAATTAACGATCTTCGCGACAATCTGGAGGCGCGTTTGACCGCAATTGGCGGATTTATATTTGGCGATGGCGCCGTGCGAATTGGCAACACCAGTTGTGTCTCGATGCCGCGCGTTGCTGCTGAAACGCAGGTGATCGCATTCGATCTCGACGGCATCGCCATTAGTGTGGGCGCAGCGTGCTCGTCTGGCAAGGTTGGCGCGAGCCACGTCCTTGCGGCGATGGGTGTAGCCGTCGATGACGCAGAAACCGCAATTCGAGTAAGCCTTGGGCATCAGACGACATCTGCCCAGATTGATCAGTTTATCGATTCTTGGACGATCTTGCGATTACGGACGGGCGATGCAGCCCGGTCTGCGGCGTAAGGAATTGGAGCGTAAAATGGTTGAGAACGTTACCGGCGCAAATATCAATTTGCCCATCTATCTGGACTATCAGGCGACCACGCCTCTCGATCCGAGAGTGCTGGAAGTGATGATGCCTTATCTGACGGATAATTTTGGCAACCCACATTCGCGCAGCCATTCATTTGGTTGGGAGGCGGAGGAGGGCGTCGAAAAAGCACGCGAGCAGGTGGCTTCGCTGATTGGCGCCAACCCAAAGGAAATTGTTTTCACCTCGGGCGCAACCGAATCAAACAATCTCGCCATAAAGGGCGTCGGCGAATTCTACAAGGACCGGCGTAATCACATCATTACGGTGGTGACGGAACACAAATGTGTTCTCGATACCTGTCGCCATCTTGAACAGGAAGGCTTCCGGATCACCTACCTGCCGGTTCAGAAAAATGGCCTACTCGATCTCGATAAATTGCGCGAAGCGATCTCGGATGAAACGGTTCTGGTTTCGGTAATGGCCGTGAATAACGAGATTGGTGTCATTCAGCCGATTGCCGAGATTGGCGCGATCTGCCGCGAGCATGGCGCGTTCTTTCATACCGACGCGGCGCAGGCAGTCGGAAAAATTCCGCTCGATGTCAACGAGATGAATATCGACCTGATGAGCATTTCCGGCCACAAACTTTATGGCCCCAAGGGCATCGGCGTTCTCTATGTCCGGCGTAAGCCGCGGGTCCGTCTCAAAGCAATGATCAACGGCGGCGGTCAGGAACGGGGCATGCGGTCAGGCACGTTGGCGCCAATGTTGTGCGTCGGTATCGGCGAAGCCTGTGCCATTGCCCAAAAGGATATGGGTTCTGACAACGAACGCATCCGAAGCTTGTCCAACCGGCTTGCCAAGGGACTTGAGGACACGCTGCCTGATATATTTCTGAACGGCGATGCTGAACAGCGTTATCCCGGCAACATCAATTACAGTTTTGCATTTGTTGAGGGTGAATCGCTTATGATGGGCATTAAGGACTTGGCAGTTTCGTCCGGGTCGGCGTGCACATCATCTTCGCTGGAGCCGTCGTACGTTTTGCGCGCAATCGGTGTCGAGGAAGACCTCGCACACACGTCACTGCGCATCGGCATTGGCCGCTTCACGACTGAGGCCGAAATCGACTATTCCGTCGCAACGCTTAAGGCCCATGTTAGCAAGCTTCGCGAAATGAGTCCTTTGTGGGAAATGGCTCAGGAAGGCATCGACATCAAGAGTATTGAATGGTCAGATCATTAGATTGAACAACTGAGACCCAACACACGAACCGTCTTTGCTAGGATGGTTGCACAAGGAATTGAGGAATTGAATCATGGCGTATAACGAACGAGTCGTTGACCACTACGAAAACCCGCGCAATGTCGGCTCACTGGATAAATCCGATGAAGGTGTCGGCACCGGTCTTGTCGGTGCGCCGGCCTGCGGCGATGTCATGAAGCTTCAAATTCAGGTCAGCCCCGACGGGATCATCGAAGACGCCAAGTTCAAGACCTTCGGGTGCGGCTCGGCGATCGCGTCTTCAAGCCTGGTGACAGAATGGGTCAAGGGCAAGACGTTGGATGAAGCGATCGAAATTAAGAACACCCACATCGCCGAACATCTGGCTCTGCCGCCGGTCAAAATCCATTGTTCGGTCCTTGCCGAAGATGCGATCAAGGCCGCCGTTGCGGACTATCGGGCGAAGCACGTCGGCGTATCTGGTGATGCGAATGCAGAGCACGCGGAAACCGTTGATGCAGCGGAATAATCAGTTGATTAGTAAGGAGTAGCCTACGTGTTTGGTGTGGCAATGACAGTGACGGACGCGGCTGCGGCGCGCGTGAAGAATCTGCTCTCCCAGCGGGAAAGTCCCTCTGTTGGTGTTCGGGTTGGTATCCGGACCGCAGGCTGTTCAGGCCTTTCCTACACGCTGGAGTTTGCAGATGAAGCCAATGAATTCGACGAAGTGGTCGAAGAAAAGGGCGTGACAATTTATATTGACCCGAAAGCTGCCATGTTCTTGCTTGGCACGGAAATGGATTTCGTTGAAGAAAAATTGAAATCGGGATTTGTCTTTAACAACCCGAACGAAAAGGGCCGCTGCGGCTGCGGCGAATCGTTCCACGTTTGAGACTGCGCACTGCTCGTACGGTCTCGACAAAAGTACACAATCGACCATATGAATGACTCGCAATCGAGCGATGGCAGCGCGTCCGCGCGCGAAGCCACAGAAACCGCCTGCTGGTCCTGCGACGGAACAGTCGATGTACGCGCGCTCTTTTGTCATACTTGCGGAAAAATTCAACCGTGTCGGCCCACCGATCACTTCACGCGTCTTGGCCTGAAACCGCAATTTGAACTTGACCCCGATGAGTTGGAGCGGCAGTACATCGGTTTTCAGCGGCGCTTTCATCCAGACCGGTTTGCGACCGCGCCGGCGACAGAAAAAACCCATTCTCTGCAACACGCGACGGCGCTGAACGAGGCTTATGCGGTGCTCGGTTCGTCGCAATCACGGGCCTTGCACCTTTTGGAAGTCCATAACCCGGAACTAAAGAACGACGCGTCCACAACAATCGATGACCCTGAATTGCTGATCCTGGTGATGGAAATGCGAGAGGCGCTCGCCAGTGCCGAAACGGCGGGTCAGATCGCTGAGGTGATCGATGCGGCGACGGAGGCGATTGAAGAATGCCAGTCGGGACTGACCAAGGCATTTGCCGCCGACGAACTCGATCTCGCCCAAAGCCTAGCCGCGCGGCTATCTTATCTCGACAAGATTTCGGACGAGGCCCGGTTGAAGGCCCGTTCCCACCTAAATTAAGTCCGTTGCTGAATTGATCCAAAAAAAACGAAATGAACACGTTGGCCGCATGACACTTCTCGATATCCATGAACCGGGTGAAACGCCGGTCCCGCATGCGCGCGACGATGTTGCGGTCGGCATTGATCTCGGCACGACAAATTCTCTAGTCGCCTATTCGTCGCAAACCAGTCCGGAGGTTCTGCGCTCCGGTCGCGACGGGGCGAGCCTTGTGCCGTCCGTTGTCGCCTATCTTGACGACGCGCGGCCGCTGGTTGGCGTGGACGCGCGCAATCAACTTTTGGAAAACCCAGACCGTGTTGTCAGCTCCATTAAACGGTTGATGGGGCGGGGTGCTGGCGACCTGAAAACGCTTGCCGGCACATTGCCCTATCAAATTGCCGAAGATCCGGACGGCGGCGATGGCGCCAATAAATCCGACCGCATGGTTCGCCTCAAAGTTGCCGGTCGCACGCTGACGCCGGTCGAAATATCCGCGACCATTCTCGATCATCTCCGTGAACGGGCGGAACAGGCGCTGGGCAAAGTTGTTACCCGCGCCGTTGTCACCGTTCCTGCCTATTTTGACGACGCCGCGCGGACGGCCACGCGTGATGCTGCCCGAATTGCTGGCCTGGAAGTGCTGCGCCTCGTCAACGAGCCGACGGCGGCAGCTCTCGCCTATGGTCTCGATAAAAAGGCTGAAGGGACTTACGCGGTCTACGATCTCGGCGGCGGGACATTTGATATTTCAATCCTGCGCATGCACATGGGCGTCTTTCAGGTTGTTGCGACTGGCGGCGACGCGGCGCTCGGCGGCGACGATTTCGACCACGTCATCGCCGAGAAATTTCTAGCTGAGCGAAAACTTAAGCACGGTGCGGAATCGCTCAGCAGCGAAGAGGTAAAACTTGCACTGGCAACAGCCCGACTCGCCAAGGAATGCCTGACCGATCAGGATTCCGGCGAATGGCATGTCGAAGTTGGTGGTGTGACGACGCAACACGTGCTTAGCCAATCCGAGTTGGAGGCGGCAATTGCCCCGCTGGTCGAACGGACCATGGAAATTTGCCGGGCGACGCTGGCCGATGCCGATGTCACGGCAAAAGATCTTGCCGGTGTGGTCCTGGTCGGTGGATCGACACGCGTGCCATTGGTTCGAAGCCAGGTGGCAGCACTGTTCCAGTGTGAGCCGCTATCGGACATCAACCCGGAAGAGGTCGTGGCACTCGGCGCCGCCCTGCAAGCGGAAGCGCTGACGCAAGGCTCCGACATGCTGCTGCTTGATGTGACGCCGCTTTCGCTCGGGATTGAGACGATGGGCGGGCTGATCGAAAAAGTGGTGCCGCGCAATACCGCAATCCCGGTTGCGCGTGGGCAGGAGTTCACCACCTATCAGGACGGTCAAACCGCGATGGCGATCCATGTCGTTCAGGGCGAACGTGAAATGGTCGACCAAAACCGATCCCTCGCGCGCTTTGAATTGACCGGCATCCCGCCGATGGTTGCGGGTGCTGCCCGTATTCTGGTCACTTATTCAGTTGATGCAGACGGGCTTCTAACAGTTTCAGCGCGGGAAGAAACCACCGGCACCGAGCAAGAAGTGTCGGTTAAACCCAGTTACGGCATTGACGAGGATGAGCTCGCCACCATGTTACGGGACAGTATGGTCCATGCCCGCGAAGACATGACCGAACGGCTTTTGGTTGAAGCGCGCGTTGAAGCGGAACGGGCGTTGCTCGCGCTCGATTCGGCGCTTGCCGTCGACGGCGACCTGCTCGAGAAAAAAGAACGCGACAACATTGAAACCGGCGTGGCTGTTGTGCGCCAGGCGATGCAGGGTGACGACCGCGATCCGATAAATGAAGCCGTCGAAGCACTGGACGAGGCGGTGCATCACTTTGCTGAACAACGCATGGACCGCGGTATTCGCGACGCCCTTACCGGCGTCACCGTCGATCAACTCGATGAAAACATGAAAGAACCTACCTGAATAATGCCCAAAGTAATTTTTATTAATACCGATGGTTCCCGCGTGGAAATCGATGCGCCCCTTGGCATATCGGTGATGGAACTCGCTCACAAAAACAACATCGATATTGAAGGCGCCTGCGAAGGTGCGCTCGCCTGTTCAACCTGCCATGTGGTTGTCGATCCGAGCGATTTTGAGCGCCTTGAAGACGCCAGCGAAGATGAAGAAGACATGCTCGACCTCGCCTTCGGCCTGACCCATACATCGCGCCTCGGTTGTCAGATCATTGTGTCAGAAGAACTCGATGGCCTCACGGTCACGTTGCCAAGTGCAACCCGAAACATGATGGTTGATTAGGGAAGGGACCGAGGATGATCTGGACCGACATAAACGATATCGCCATCGATCTCGAAGAAAAACATCCGGACATCGACGTCGTCAACATTCGCTTCACCGATCTGCATAAATGGATTTGTGAGCTCGATGGGTTTGACGACGACCCGAAACGATCGAACGAAAAAATTCTCGAAGCCATTCAAATGGCTTGGCTCGACGAACGCGATTAGACGCCGGGCCCTTTTGGTCGCCTAGAGCCCTTCACCCTAGCGGCCCTTAAATGTGGCGTCGCGCTTTTCCAGGAAGGCGGAGACGCCTTCCTTCATATCTTCTGAGGCAAACAGCAGAACTGTCGCGCGTCGTTCGTAGGCGAGGCCAGCGTCTAGTCCGGTCTCGAACGACTGCAACACGGCCTGTTTTGCGTGCTGGATCGCGAGCGGAGATTTCGTGGCGATTTTCTCAGCGAGTTCGAGCGCGCGGTTAAGGGTTTCTGCCGGGTCGACGACTTCCGCCGCGAGCCCAAGCGAATGCGCGTATTCCGCGTCGATCCGCTCGCCCGTCAAAATCAGCTTCATGGCGACGGACTTTCCGACCGCTCGCACAAATCGCTGGGTTCCACCGAGACCGGGGATGAGTCCGAGATTTATTTCAGGCAACCCAAAACTGGCACTTTCCCCAGCGACAACGATGTCGCAGACCAAAGCGAGCTCGCAACCACCGCCAACCGCATACCCGTTTACCGCCGCAATCATCGGTTTGGGAAATCGGTGAATGATGTCCCAATGCCGAAATCTTTTCTTGGCAACTTCGGTGAACATTCCGCGGTCGAGCATTTGAGTGAGGTCGGAGCCGGCGGCAAAGGCCTTGTCACTGCCGGCAAAGACAATGCAGCGGATGTCGTCGTTGATCTCGGCATCGCTGAGCGCGCTAGAAATCAGTTCCCAGCTCTCGTTCGAGAACGCGTTTAGCTTTTCGGGGCGGTTGAGTTGGATTAGCAGGACGCCGGGGCGGGGTTCGCTGAAAAGTACGTCTTCAGCTGAAATTTCTGCGCTCATGACCTGTCCTCGCGTTCGGATGAAGTGGGAGGCAGCAGTCTATGGGATCGCCGCCTCAAATGGTCCGAAAAAATTGGAGGCGCGGAATTATTCGGCGGTTTTGGCCCGCGTGGTGCGGCGCCGGTCCTGGCGGACACGACCGCTTCCGCGTTTGCTTTTCGGCGCCGTTAATCGCTGCATAAAGGCGGGGACGTGATCACCCATGCCGACAGTGTCGCTGGAATTCTGTGACGCGCCGATCCGTTCCGGATTACGCCGAGAACTCTTTCTCGGTTCCGGTCGTTCGCTCTTTTGCGGCTCGGCTTTTTGCGATGGTGAACTTTCGGGTCGCTGCGCGGGCCGTGACGCCTTTGCATCAGGGGCAGGCTTCGAAGATTCAGTTTTCCGGGGTTCTGCGTCTGGTTTCGCGCGTTCCGCGGTTGTTGATTGCTGACCACCGCGGGAGGAACCTTGGCGGCGATTTTGCCCACCGCGTCCGCGCCCTTTGGGTGCGTCTTCCAGTGATTCTGATTTCGCGCCGGGCGGATCCATCGGCGGAATCGGCGTTCCAATCAATTTTGCGATCGCAGTGACGTACTTGCCGTCTTCCGGTGCAGCGAGGGTTATTGCGCGGCCGGACAGGCCGGCGCGGCCGGTGCGGCCAATCCGGTGAATGTAATCTTCCGGATGGGTCGGCACATCAAAATTGAACACATGCGGCAGGCCCTGAATGTCGAGGCCACGCGCCGCAACATCACTTGCGACGAGAATTTCGATATCACCGGTTTTGAACTTCGCCAAGGTTTCCATGCGCAACGATTGCTGCATGTCACCGTGAAGTTCGGAGGCGTCGAAGCCATCCTTCTTGAGCGAGCGGGCGAGGACGCCCACGTCCCGTTTCCGGTTACAAAAGATCAACGCATGGTGCGCGTTTTCTGATCTTAAGAGATTGGCGAGCACGTCCCGTTTCGCCTTGGCTGGCACGACGACGAGCGACTGTTTTACCGTTTCGGCGGGCGACGCCGGCGGGGCCACCAGAACTTCCTTGGGGTTGTTGAGGAACTTCTTGGCGAGGCGCTTGATTTCATTCGGCATCGTTGCTGAGAAAAAGAGAGTTTGGCGAAGCGGAGGCGTCAGCGAGACAATTTTCTCAACGTCCGGCATGAAACCCATGTCGAGAAGACGATCGCCCTCATCGATGACAATGAATTTGATGCCGCCCAGCATCAACCGGCCATTTTCGACATGGTCGAGCAGGCGCCCCGGCGTCGCGATCAGGACATCGACGCCGCGATCCACCTTCTTGTTCTGTTCGTCCATGCGAACGCCGCCAATGAGAAGGGCGAGCGACAGCTTGTGATACTTGCCGTAAATTTCGAAATTGTCGGCGACCTGTGCCGCGAGTTCCCGCGTCGGCTCCAGAATAAGCGACCGCGGCATTCTTGCCTTGGGTTTCCCGGCAGCAAGAATTTCGATCATCGGTAGAGTGAAGGATGCCGTCTTTCCGGTTCCAGTCTGGGCCACGCCAAACATATCGCGACCCTGAAGAACAATCGGGATCGCTTTTTCCTGAATTGGGGTGGGCGCCGTATAACCGGCGTCATCGACGGCCTTCAGTAACTCTTCACTGAGGCCGAGATCACGAAACTTCATGAAGCTGGGACCGAAAGTACAGGCGATTCGCGGTTTGCGCGAGGATTACTAAACGTCATCGCCGCGTGGCATAGGCGATTAAAGCGCGCTCGTCAACAGCACGGGCGCACTGTTGAGAAATTTTAGACCCAGATGACAATTGCGGGCCAAAAAACCGTAGCATTAACCATGTCCGACCTCCCGCCCTTAATCATGTTGCCTGGCCTCCTTTGCAACCGCAATCTATGGGCGCATTCGCTCGATAATCTTTCGCATCAGGCGAACATGCAGGTTGCCGACCTTTCGGGTCACGAATCGGTCGAGGATTTGGCAAAGGCAGTGCTGGAAATGGCACCGCCAACATTTGCATTGGCGGGGCTCTCGATGGGCGGCTATGTCGCTTTTGAGATCTGGCGGCAAGCGCCTGAGCGAGTTGAGCGTCTAGCCTTGATGAACACTTCGGCCCGGCCCGATACGGCGGAACAGACGAAACAACGGAAAGCCCTTCTTTCCCTTGCGGAGATCGGCAAGTTCAAAGGTGTGACGCCGCGCCTCCTGCCACTTCTCATTCACGAAAGCCGGCTCGACGATACGCTCCTGACAGCGCAAGTGACAGCAATGGCCGAAGACATCGGTCGGGAGGGATTCGTTCGCCAGCAAAAAGCCGTGCTCGCGCGGCCCGACAGCCGGCCGACGTTACCCACAATTGATTGTCCGGTGCTCGTAATCGGCGGTGCGGACGACCAATTGACGCCGCCCGATTTGCAACGGGAAATCGCCAGCGAAATTTCAGGGTCCCGGCTCGAGATTCTCGGGTCCTGCGGCCACCTCGCGCCAATGGAGCACCCGGAGTTTGTCACCAGTGCGCTCGCCGAATGGTTGGCGGCCTAGGGGGCGAAACCGCTATCGGTCGTTCGATTTCCGTCCCATCTAACGCTGTTTAGTTGACGTCAAATGACCGATCTCGCCGTTCCTTAAAGGGCAGGGCGTGCAAAATTATCTTGCTCATAAGGTCACCGAGTGCTGCGCCGTCCGGACTTTTTACTTGGGCGACGCGAATGGAGGCGAATGTATTCCATTCGTTGTCGCGGCAGAACGCGGCGAGCACATGGGTTTCACCTGTTGCCGTTCGCGTCGGAATATTTCCGGCAGATGCGCAAACCCGTCTTGGTCCGACCGCCCGATCATCTGGATTGAAGACAAGGACCAGCCGCAGGCCACGCTCCTGATCCGCAATTGCGTCCTGGACGAACCTTCCGGCACCGGCCCACTCAGGCGGCGAACGAACCGCGCGGATCGCGCGATCGGCATCTGCTTTGGAAATGGAAAAGGGATTGCCGTAAATCGCCGTCGGAAAAGTTCCGTTTCGGTTGACGTAACCGACCAGCGACGGACTGTAGAAATCAGAGATATGGACATTGCCGACGCGGCTCGATCCGCCACTCTCGCAGGCGGCAACAACCACCAGAACAGCGATCCCAAGAAATGCTCTTACCATTTGCAACGCCTCTGAATTGATTCCGGGTGCAGACAAATATTCAGATGTCGAGTTGGTCTATATCTTCCACACGATCCTGAATGAAGGCAAGCCGGAGCTCCGGATTTCGGCCCATCAGGCTCTCGACCAGCTCTGCTGTCGAGGATTTCTCTTTATCGGGTATAGCGACCCGCAAAAGTGTCCGGTGCGCCGGTGACATTGTGGTGTCACGGAGTTGCGCCGGCATCATTTCGCCGAGACCCTTAAAGCGGCTGATATCGATTTTTCGCGAGCTATCAAATTCCGTTTTCAATAATTCTTCGCGGTGGGCATCGTCCCGGGCGTAAGCGCTCTTTCCGCCCTGCGTCATGCGGTAGAGCGGTGCCATCGCCAGAAAAAGATGCCCATTCTCAATCAGCTTCGGCAGCACGCTGTAAAAGAAACTCATCAGCAACGTCGCGATATGGGCGCCGTCGACATCGGCGTCGGTCATGATGATGACCCGTTCGTAGCGGAGCTTCTTCTCATCGTAGTGCTCGCCAATACCGCAGCCGAGCGCGAGGATTAGATCAGCGATTTCCTGATTGCCGCGTATTTTGGTGGCACCCGCGCTGATGACGTTAAGAATCTTACCGCGGATCGGCAGCACCGCTTGGGTCGCCCGGTCCCGTGCCTGTTTGGCCGACCCACCCGCTGAATCGCCTTCAACGATGAAAAGCTCGGTGCCCCGCGTCTCGGCAATCGCGCAGTCGGTCAGTTTACCCGGCAGGCGCAGCTTTCGGGTTGCGGCTTTGCGCGAGACTTCCCGCTCTTCCTTCCGCCGCATGCGGTAGTCGTTCCGTTCGGCAATGTGATCGAGCAGCAGCTTGGCGGCGCTCGGATTGCCGGAAAGCCAGTGATCGAAATGATCGCGGGTCGCCGCTTCCACCAGTTTGCCGGCCTCCGGGCTCGCCAGTCTTTCCTTGGTTTGGCCCTGAAACTGGGGGTCCGGTATGAACAGGCTCAACATGATGGCGCCGCCGCCGGTTACATCGTCGGCGGTAAATTTCGAGGCGCGCTTGTCTTTGGTCAGCGCGCCGTGGGCCTTCAGGCTTTTTGTCAGTGCCGAACGAAAGCCTGCCTCATGTGTTCCCCCGAGTGGCGTCGGGACGGCGTTGCAATAAAAGCCACCGTGCGGCTCGCCGCCTAGGGGCCAGGCGATCGCCCATTCGACACGACCTTTTTTGCCATTAAATGATGCGGTCCCGGCAAAAGGCGATTCCGTTGCCGTCAATCGATCGTCGAGCGCTGCCGCCAGTGCGTCCTGCAAACCGCCCGGAAAATGAAACGTCTCCCGGTCCGGTGTCGCATCCTTGCCGGTGATCAGTCCGGGGTCGCACGACCAGCGAATTTCTGCACCGGGAAATAAATAGGCTTTGGAGCGGGCGAGGCGGTAAAGCCGGGACGGAATGAACTTCGAATCATCGCTAAAAATTTTTGGATCACGGTGAAAGGTAATTGTCGTGCCGCGCCGGTTCTTGACCGCTTTCGATGTCAGTTTCGATTTCGCTTTGCCGCGATGGTAGGACTGCGTCCACAATTTTTTGTCGCGCGCCACTTCGACGGTCAAATCGTCGGCGAGCGCGTTGACAACTGAAAGGCCAACACCGTGCAATCCGCCTGATGTTTCGTAAGCATCGCCGCCAAATTTTCCGCCGGAATGCAGCGTCGTCATGATGACTTCGAGCGCCGACTTGTTTTTGAATTTGGGGTGAGGGTCGACCGGTATGCCGCGGCCGTTATCGCGAACCGTCAAATAACTGTCGGCGCCCAATTCGATTTCGACTCGCGTTGCCGCACCTTGCAGCACTTCGTCAATCGCGTTGTCGATGATTTCGGCGGCGAGATGATGCAGACCATCAACACCGGTCCCGCCGATATACATGGCCGGGCGCCGGCGCACCGGTTCGAGTCCTTCAAGGACCTCGATATCTTTGGCGGAATAGGACCGCGACTTGCCGCGGCCGCGTTTGTTTGGTGTTTCAAAAAGATCAGCCATTGCGTCGAACTTAGACTTCCCCTATGTACATTCGGTCAAGGCGGCCGCACTATAGGGTAGCGAACGACCGCGAGACAACAAGATATAGTGTATTCTAGGCCCTGTCAGGAGTGTTGGCAGCAATGAACGATAGTACCGACGCCCCGATTCAGACCATTACGGGTGAGCCCGTGATCCGCACGGTGCCGCGCCTTGCCGATGCCAATAGTTCGGGCGATATCTTTGGTGGTTGGGTGCTCTCGCAAATGGATATCGCCGGTGCCATTCCGGCAATCTCACGTGCCCATGGCCGGGTTGCCACGGTTGCCATCGACGCCATGACGTTTCACGCGCCGATTTTCGTCGGTGATCACGTCAGCCTCTATGCGACCGTGACAAAAGTCGGCAATACCTCGATTTCAGTGCGGATGGAAACGATCGCGCGCCGCGCAAGAACCGGCGAACAGGTTCGCGTCACCGAAGGGACATTCGTTTATGTGGCGGTCGACGACAACGGCAAGCCACGCCAGGTGCCGCCCGAATAGAATTCCGTTGCGATCCAATCTCGCGCCAAAATGGGCCGCCCGAAGGCGGCCCTAAATTGTTCCGGCGTCATAAATTAAACGCTGTAATACATCTCTAGCCCGGTATCACAGATTAAACGCTGTAATACATTGCAAACTCAACCGGATGCGGCGTGTGCTCCATGTTGTAGATTTCTTCCCACTTCAGGTTGATGTAACCGTCGATGAGGTCGTCGGAGAAAACATCGCCCTTCTTCAAGAAATCGCGGTCTGCGTCGAGTTCCGTGACGGCTTCCCGCAAGCTGCCGCAGACCGTCGGAATGTCCTTCAATTCCTCTGGCGGCAGGTCATAGAGGTTCTTGTCCATCGGGTCGCCCGGATGAATCTTGTTCTCGATACCGTCCAGGCCGGCCATCAGCATCGCCGTAAATGCGAGATACGGGTTTGCGGTCGGATCGGGGAAACGCACTTCGATGCGCTTGCCTTTGGGGCTCGACGCAAACGGGATCCGGCACGACGCCGAGCGGTTGCGGGCTGAATAGGCCAGCAGAACCGGCGCTTCAAATCCCGGAATAAGGCGTTTGTAACTGTTGGTGCTGGCGTTGGTGAATGCGTTTAACGCCCGCGCATGTTTGATGATGCCACCGATGTAGAACATCGCCGTTTCCGATAGATCGGCGTAGCCCGATCCTGCGAAAGTCGGCGTTTCGCCCTTCCAGATCGACTGATGGACGTGCATTCCCGATCCGTTGTCGCCGAGAATTGGTTTTGGCATGAAGGTTGCTGTTTTGCCGTAGGCGTGCGCGACGTTATGAACGACATACTTGTAAATCTGCATGTTGTCCGCAGTCTTGACCAACGTGTCGAACAGGATGCCGAGTTCGTGCTGGCTTGGCGCCACTTCGTGATGGTGCTTTTCAACGCTAAGCCCCATCTCGGTCATCATCGCCAACATTTCGGAGCGAAGGTCAGAGGCTGAATCAACCGGCGGTACCGGAAAATATCCGCCTTTGGAGGGCGGGCGGTGGCCGGTGTTACCGCCGTCAAAGCGGCGGCCGGAATTGTATGGGCCTTCCGCCTCGTCCAATTCGTAGAAGGTCTTGTTCATCGACACGTCGTATCGGACGTCGTCGAACACAAAAAATTCGGCTTCCGGACCAAACACGGCTTTGTCGCCAATGCCGGTATAGGTGAGATAGGCCTCGGCGCGCCGGGCGGCGGAGCGGGGGCAACGGATATAGGCTTCGCCAGTTGTCGGCTCGACCACATCGCAGATGACAACAAGGTTCGACACTGCCGAGAATGGATCGATCGTCGCGCTGGATGCATCGGGCATCAGGCCCATATCGGATTCGTTGATATCCTTCCAACCCGCGATCGATGATCCATCAAACATGATGCCTTCGGCGAAGAAATCTTCGTCAATAAGGGACTGGTCAATCGCCAGGTGTTGCCACTTTCCGCGCGGATCGGTGAAGCGCAGGTCGACAAACTTGATGTCCTTTTCCTTGATGGTCTTAAGCACACTTGCAACGTCGGACATGGGGTCGGATTCCTCTCTCAATTTTCTTGGGTTGATTAATTCAGGTGATGAAGCGGCAGGCTCTAAATCGCGTCGCCGCCGGTTTCCCCGGTACGAATTCGAATAGCCTGTTCGACCGGGCTAACAAAGATTTTTCCGTCGCCGATCCGGCCGGTTCGGGCAGCATTGGTGATGGCCTCAATCGCGCGTTCGACCAGGTTGTCTTCAAGGACAATCTCGATCTTCACTTTTGGCAGAAAATCGACAACATATTCGGCGCCGCGATAGAGCTCGGTATGGCCCTTCTGGCGCCCAAAACCTTTCGCTTCAATCACGGTAATACCTTGAAGGCCGACTTCGTGGAGCGCGTCTTTCACTTCATCCAACTTGAAGGGCTTGATGATGGCTTCAATTTTTTTCATGACATTTCGATTCTTGGGCGGGGTTGGGCTAATTAGACCAGCCTAGTATTGCAGAGGTCATGCCAAATATTTACAATTCATATAATACTGAAATTTCAGCTGGTTATTGATGTTTTCTAAATTAATAAATTAAATTTGGGCGCCTTCTTTTTGGGCAGGCTGCTTAACTATTGTGCGGGCCAGATTATTAGATGATGCGCCCGACCGGTCGTTGATCGACATCTGGACCGCGCGCGCGAAATCCTGTTCTGATCAGTGCTGGTGCCAACTGGTGGTGTTGTCGGACCACGTTGATGTTAACCTCGCCCGAGAGGCGCGGTTTATAGGAGCGCGGAACATTGGGGCCGACATATGCGGGGAGAGCTGTAAATGCGTAAAGCACAATGGGGTCTCGGATTGGGGGGGCTCGGATTGGGGAGTCTTGGATTAGGTGGTCTTGGATTGGCCGTTGTCTTGTTTGCCTTTGGGCCGGCCCAGGCGCAGTCACAAAAAAACCAGCTTGCGTTTGAGTTGAACAAGGTCGAGCCCAATGCGAACGGCTGCCAAATTCATTTTGTGATTAACAATCGGAGCGCCGCGAACCTAACGGAATTAAGTGCTGATATTGCTGCCTTTGATACAGGCGGCACGCTCATTTCAGCTGGCGTCATCAGTTTCGGACGGATTCCGGCCGAACGAACGCAGCTTCGCTCACTCGTCTTTACGGGGACAGATTGCGGTGATATTGGCCATCTCCTGATCAACGATTTCGTAAAATGTGAAACCGATGGCGGGGCTGACTTTGATTGTGGAGACGCCTTGGAAGTCCGCTCTCGCGCCCGAGTGGGCCTTATTCGATAGGTTCTTCTTCTACTTCGACGACAATCTTCTCGAGCGGAATTTCCATCCACGGCGCGCAATCCCAAAGCGGCGGGACTTGCGTGGTGTCGTAATTACAGGCTTCGAACAGCAGCAGGCGCTTCACCGTGTCCAGCCGAACCGAGCCGCGTCCCGGCGGGACGGGAATGCTGCTTGCCGTTTGCTGGTTGCGCGCAAGTAGGAAATCGCCAAACGGTACATCCTGAAGGTACCAGGTCCCTTCCACGCGAATCGGCGTGCCGTCCGGTGCCAGCTCAAAGGTGCCGCGAATCGAGATTTCCTTGCTGTCGGCTGAAAAAGTATTGAGTGGCTCTGACGGCGTTGCGGTCTCGGTGTTTTGTTTTTCAGTGGCTTGCACGGCGGCAATATTGACCGCGCCGATTACTGACACGACAAGCAGCGCCGACGCCATCCAAATTCTAAAACGAAATTTTACGGGGTTTGCCAAATCCAATTCTCGGGGAGCGACAATACCACGACGGTAGTAGAACGAGATTGT
>JAPYRS010000110.1 GCA_029936875.1 Alphaproteobacteria bacterium
AAGCAGCGCCGTCGAGAGCGTGAGCTGCACCAGGCCGGGGTCGGCAACGAGTTCGCGCGTGATCGCCGGCATCGCCGGCAAATACATGTCGATCGACAGCGGCCCGAACGCCGAAAATACGGCGAGCAGCGCCACAAACGTCAAACTCACTTCAACCTTGTTCGCCACGTCGCACCGGTGTTGGCCAAAACAGCGCGCACCATATCAGGCGTGGGCGCGCGGGTCATTTTTGTACGGCACCGCCTCGCCACGAGCGAATGAGCCGTTTCCAAGATTAGGGATACTTCGATCAGCGTTTGCAATCGCCCCACCGGCCCCGTAATAGAGACGGCGTTCTGCGGCAGGTCACGCCGCAATACAAATTTTCAGCGCATGGGAGAGGCAATCGAATGATGAAACTTTACGGCGGTCCGGGTTCACGGGCACGGCGGTGCGCCTGGGCGCTCACAGAACTCGGCGTCGAATTTGAGTGGATCTCGACCAATTCGCTGGGCGGCCTGAAATCAGACGCCTATCTCGCGATTTATCCGCTTGGCAAAATTCCATTGCTGGTCGACTGCGACAACAAGATGAGCGAATCGCTCGCCATCAACCTCTACCTCGCACGGCGCTTTGATAATGGCCTCTGGCCGGTGACCGACGCCGGTCGCTATCAGGCAGAACAATGGACCTTATGGGCCGCGACCGAGGCCGAGCCTTCGGCGATTGGGCTTGCGGCGGAGCAGTTTTTTAAGGATGAGGCCAGCCGCCGGCCCGACCGCGCGACCGAACACAAGGAGGCGCTAGCGCCGCGCCTCAAATGGTTGGATGGTCACCTTGCCGGCCACAACGGATTTATCGTCGAAAACAAATTCACCATTGCCGACATCAATGTCGCCGGCATCTTCGATTACCTGCCGCGCTGCGACCTCGATCTCTCGGCATACCCGGCGTTCAATGCGTGGCTCGAAACCTGCCTCGCCCGCCCGGCGCAATCCAAAATGATGGAAAACTATACGGATTAGATTTGGTGTGTTTGCGGTGGGGCGGCGCGCCCTAATTCACCGCTGCCAATTGCTCCTTGAAGACTTCGACCAGCGTTTCTTTCGGCAGCATGCCGGGGACGGCGAAGCGTTCGTTGAGGACAAACGTCGGCACCGAGTTGATGCCGATCTGGTAGGCGTTTTGTAACAACGCGCCGCACTCTTCTTTGTAAGTGCCGTCATCGAGGGCTTTGCGAAAGGCGTCGCCGTCGAGGCCAACCTCGACCGCGCATTCGGTCAGCACGTCCACTTTGCCGATATCAAGTTCGTCCTGAAAGAAGGCGGTGAACATGCGGCTGTTGTATTCCCACGCCTTTCCGTTATCGCGCGCGAACAGTGAGCCTTCAAACGCGAGCCGGGTATAAGGCTGCGGCGAGACGTTTGGCAGCACGATACGGACACCCATTTTTTCCGCCATCGGATAGACATTTTTCTTCCAGCCCGATTGCAGGTAATCGCCGTCGACTTCCAAGGTCGGGGTCGGATGCGGGCGGAGTTCGAACGGCATCCATTCGATCTCGACTTCCCCGTCCATTTCGGCCACGGCTTCTGCGAGTGGCCCGTCCGCGAGAAAACAATAGGGGCAGACGTAATCCGAATAGACCTGAACCTTGAGTGTCATAACGAGCCTTCCGTGACCGCCATGTGGCTCACGTCATTGGTCCAAGATTGCCGGGACCGTGCGTAGACATGCCGCTTTGGTTCGAGTTCGTCGCGCTGGTTTACCGCGCCAACGCGCAGAGCATGCACCTGCGGGTTTTCTTCATCGGAGGTCGCATAAATCGGTGTGCCGCATTCGGGGCAAAACCCCTGCGCCCGCCGCGCGCCCGATTCGCCGGTTTTGAAATAGATTTTTATTTCGCCCGAAAGCAATTTGAACGATCCCGATTCGGTAAACACCACCGTCCGGAATGCCGTGCCCGAAAGGGTCTGGCAATCGGTGCAATGACAGATGATGACTTTGGCCGGATCGACTTCGGCCTCAAAACTGACCTGGCCGCAATGGCAGGCACCGTCCACTTTCATGTCTCTCTCCTTGGTCGGTCGAAAATCAGGCCGTGTTGAGCGCGTCCAGCCCGGATTTGTAATCGGGGAACTTCAGCGTATAACCGAGTTCGTCCTTGAGGCGGAGGTTTGAAACCCTTTTGCAGTCGGTATAGAACTCGCGCATCAACGGGCTCATTTCCGCATTTTCAAACGGGACTTCGTCCGGCGGCTCGATGCCGAGCAGTTCACAGGCGTAAGTGGTGATGTCTTGCGGCGGCACCGGCATATCGTCGGTGACATTGTATGTACCGCCGGGGTTTGGTTTCGCCATCGACGCCCGGACGGCGCCCATAATGTCATCGAGGTGAATGCGGCCAAGCACCAGCCCCGGTTTCACGATACAGCTCGCATGACCGGCTTTGGCGCGGGTCAGCGGATTGCGGCCGGGGCCATAGATGCCGGCCAGCCGCAGCACATGAACGGCGACGCCGTGGTCGGCACCATATTGCTTCCACATTTTGTCCTGGGCGACGCGGGCCTCGGCGCGGGCGTTGGTCGGCGATAGTTCTGAACCCTCATCGACCTCGCCGCCGTCGCGGTCGCCGTAAACGCCGGTCGTGCTTAAGAGGCCGGCCCACACGAGCGATTTAAGCGCTGCGATATCATCGCCGTGCATGTCGAGCATCGGGTCGCCCGCGTCATCGGGCGCGATTGAACAGAGAATGTGCGTGACCCCATCGAGCGCGCCTTTGGGCAGCGGTGTCTCGCGGGTGAAAATGTGCGTGGTAATTCCGGTGGCCTCGAGCTTCGCCTTTTTTTCTTCGTCGCGCGTCGTGCCACTAACGGCCCAACCCTCGCCGAGCAATTGAGCAGCGAGCGGCGTGGCCGAATAACCAAGGCCAAAACAGAATAGATGATTTTTTGTCATTTATTGGATCCTCCCATCGCCCATTCTTGAACCACCTCGGAATCTGATTCAATGGCGGCGCGGGTTTTGGCGAGAGATTCAAATTCTCCGGGACCGAGAAGCTGCGAGAGCGCCCAGACCGCGGCACCCCGGACAAGCGGCGATTGATCGTCAATTCGGGGCATGACGGCTTCCTTCGCTGCGCTGTCACCGGAGTTGCCGAGCGCAATCAAAACGTTGCGAACGAAGCGGTCACGGCCGGTCCGTTTGATCGGCGAGCCCGAAAACATCGCGCAAAAGGCAGCATTATCGAGACCCGCCAATTCGGCAAGGCGCGGCGCGACCAATGATTCGCGCGGCAGAAACGCGGTCTCATCGGTCGGCGTCGCATACTTGTTCCACGGGCAGACGGCGAGACAATCGTCGCAGCCATAAATGCGATTGCCTATCGCTGCGCGGAATTCGAGCGGGATGTGGCCCTTATGTTCAATCGTCAGGTAGGAAATGCAGCGCCGCGGATCGAGCTGATAGGGCGCCGGCATCGCGTTGGTCGGACAGATATCGAGGCAGGCGTGGCAGGTACCACAATGATCCGCAGCGAGGTTTTCCGGCGCTGCATTCGCCGGGCCATCTTCATGTCCATTCACCGGCAGTTCGAAATCTGTGAAAATTTCGCCGAGAAACAGCCACGATCCGATCGACTGTGAAACCAGATTGCTGTGTTTCCCTTGCCAGCCAAGCCCGGCGGCAGCGGCCAATGGTTTTTCCATCACCGGCGCGGTATCAACAAAAACTTTCACCTCGCAGCCGTATTCGGCAACCATCCAGCGCGCCATTTTTTTTAGGCGCTTTTTAAAGACGTCGTGATAGTCGCGTCCCTGCGCATAAACCGAAATAGCGCCGCGATCTTTTTGGTCGAGAATCGCAAGCGGATCAATTTCGGGGCCGTAATTCATCGCGAGACAAATCACACTTTTTGCGTCGGGCCAGAGTTTCTTCGGACTCCCGCGCTGTTCGGCGCGGGCAGCCAGCCACGCCATATCGCCGGGGTAACCGGCAGCGAGGAACGCGTCGAGCGATTCTGACCAATTGTGGTTGGCCGTGGTCACGCCAAAATCATCAAAGCCCAGATCGGCTGCTTCCGCCGCAAGGGCTGCGCGCGTTGGAACAGACGCCGTGTCTGCTAGATCAGAAATCGAGGTCGTCATAATGGCTCGGCGGCGGCAGGCCCGGAATTCGGTCGGCAAGCAGGGCCCGAAAACTCGGTCGCGATTTCACCCGCGCGTACCAGTCCCGCGCCGGGCCATAATCGTCCCACGGCATATCGCCAAGATAATCGAGACACGAAAGGTGGGCGGCGGCGGAAATATCAGCGAGCCCAAAGTCCTCACCGGCAAGCCAGGTCCGGCTGTCAGCGAGATAACCGATGTAGTCGAGATGGTGGCCGATGTTTTGACGGCCCGCGCGCATGGCGCTCGAATCCGGTTCGCCCATGCCCATAAATCTTTTCAGCAGTTTTTCGTCGACCAGATTGATCGTCACTTCCTGATAAAATTTGAGATCAAACCAGGCGACAAGGCGGCGCGTCTCTGCGCGGTCTTCGGCGGAAAAACCGATCAGCGGCCGGTCGGGATAGGTTTCGTCGAGATATTCGGAGATCGCCGTACTCTCAGAAAGTGCCAGGCCTCCGTCTTCGACCATGACAGGCACCTGCCCGGCCGGATTGAGGGCGAGAAAGTCCTCACGCCGTTCCCAATATTTTTCGAAGGTAAGTTCAAATTCGAGACCCTTCTCGCCGAGAACGATCCGCACTTTGCGGCTAAAGGGGCAGACCCAAAAATGATAGAGGTGGCGCATGGCCGCACCTTATCGCGGCAGGGGCCGAAGGTGTAGCGCACACTTCGCTGATGAACCGGGAAACGCCAATGACGACGGGTTTCGGAACATGAAGCGAACGCCTGCCGGGATCAGGCGATTTTTTCGGCCGCTTCAACCAAATCGCTGACAGGGTGTTCCATGGTGTCGGCAATTTCATGCGGCACGATCTGCCAGAACTTCACCACCTCGAGATCCCAGTGGATCAAAAGGTCGGCCGCAAATGTGCTCTGCGTTTCACGGACATGTTCTTCGACCAAACCGCGAAGCACGCCTTCCCAATAAACGGACTGGACGCGATGACAAGACACGTGCTCGGGGTTGATGCGAGCGCCGATCGAATCCTCGGGGTCGAACACAAACGCCATGCCGCCGGTCATACCGGCACCAAAGTTCAAACCAATGGGACCAAGGATGACCGAAACGCCGCCGGTCATGTATTCGCAACCGTTGGCGCCGCAGCCTTCGACGACCACTTCGGCACCGGAATTTCGCACCGCGAACCGCTCGCCCGCCTGTCCGGAGGCAAACAGTTTGCCGGACGATGCGCCGTAAAGAACGGTGTTGCCGATGATCGTGTTTTCGTTGCTAACGATTGGGCTCGACGGCATTGGCCGCACGACAATGGTGCCGCCCGACAATCCCTTGCCGACATAATCGTTGGCATCGCCGAACACTTCGAGTTTCAGTCCCTGCACAGCGAATGCGCCGAGCGATTGCCCTGCGGAGCCGCGAAGCCGGACCGTAATGTGTCCCGGCTTCAAGCCGTCCATGCCGAAGCGGCGCACAAGTTTCGATGAAAGTTTGGTGCCGATGGCCCGCTGCGTATTGCGGATGGTGTAGGCGAGCTGCATTTTTTCGCCGACGTCAAAGACCGCTTCTGCGTCTTCAATCATCTGCGAATCCAGCGTCTCCGGCACTTCGTTCCGCCCCTCGACTGAATAGGTTTGCGGCAGGCCGCCAGTGTCCGGCTGAACCAACAGGGGATTGAGATCGAGATCGTCGAGATGCGGTGAACCACGGCTGACCTGGGTCAGCAGATCGGCGCGGCCGACAATCTGGTGGATCGAGCTGTACCCGAGTTCGGCAAGGATTTCGCGAATCTCTTCGGCCATGAAGCTGACCAGATTGACGATTTTTTCCGGCGAACCTTCAAACTTGTCGCGCAGTTCTTTCCGTTGCGTACACACGCCGACCGGGCAGGTGTTGGAGTGACACTGCCGTACCATGATGCAGCCCATCGCGATCAGTCCGATCGTGCCGATTGAAAATTCTTCGGCTCCCATCATCGCGGCGATGACAATGTCGCGCCCTGTTTTCAACCCGCCGTCTGTCCGCAATATGACGCGGTGTCGGAGATGATTGAGACGCAGCACCTGGGTCACTTCACTGAGGCCCATCTCCCACGGCACGCCGGCATACTTGATCGAACTCTGGGGGCTTGCGCCGGTACCGCCGGAGTTGCCGGAGATCATAATGACATCAGCCATCGCTTTGGCAACGCCCGCGGCAATCGTGCCAACACCGGCTTCAGCGACCAATTTAACGCAGACCAGCGCCTTCGGATTGATCTGCTTCAGGTCGTAGATCAGTTGCGCGAGATCTTCGATTGAATAGATATCGTGATGCGGCGGCGGTGAAATCAGCGTCACACCGGGTGTTGAATTGCGCAGCTTGGCAATCAGCTCGGTCACCTTGAAGCCCGGCAACTGTCCGCCTTCGCCGGGCTTTGCGCCCTGGGCAATTTTGATTTCGATTTCGGAACAATGATTGAGGTATTCCGCGGTCACGCCGAAACGACCGGACGCGACCTGTTTGATTTCGGAATTGGCGTTGTCGCCGTTCGGCCACGGCCGGAATCGATGCGCCGATTCGCCGCCTTCGCCTGAATCCGATTTTGCACCGATGCGGTTTAAGGCAATGGCGAGCGTCTCATGCGCCTCGGGACTGAGGGCGCCGAGCGACATCGCGCCGCCGACAAACCGTTTTCGAATTTCGGTGATCGATTCAACCTCGTCGAGAGAGATCGGTTCCTTGTCTGATTCAAAGGCGAGCAAGTCACGCAGGTTAACCGGCGGCATGCGGTAAACGCCGTCGGTATATTTGCGGTAGAGCGAATAGGATTCACTGCCGACCGCGCTTTGCAGCAGGTGAATAAGCTGCCCTTCAAAGGCGTGGGTTTCGCCGCCCTTGCGGTAACGGTAGATGCCACCGACTGGCAGCCGCACGACATCGTCGAGATAGGCCTTGCCGTGTTGATCGAGAACTTTGCGTTCAATACCGGGAAGACCAATGCCGGAAATTCGCGACTGCATGCCGGGGAAAAATTCGCCGACCAAGGCGCGCGACAATCCGACTGCCTCAAAGTTGTAGCCGCCGCGGTATGAAGACAGAACCGCAATGCCCATCTTCGACATCACCTTCAGCAACCCGGCGTCGACAGCCGTCCGGTAGCGCGCCAAACAGGTAACCAGATCAAGATCACCAAACAAACCGCGCGCATGACGATCAGCAATCACTTCCTGGGTCAGATAGGCATTGATCGTGGTCGCACCGACACCAACCAGAACGGCAAAGTAATGAACGTCGAGACATTCGGCGGTGCGAACATTGAGCGATGTAAAGCTGCGCAATCCCTGATCAACCAAATGGCTGTGCACGCCGCCGGCCGCCAATATCGCTGGCACCGGCACCTTGTCCGCGCCCATGTGCTCGTCAGTAAGGAACAGGTGGACCGCCCCGCGGCGAACCGCGTCTTCGGCCTGATTACAAATCCGTTTCAACGCGGACCGCAACGTTTCCAACTCATCGCCGCGCCGGAAGGTGCAGTCGATTTCTTCAGCCGCTGCACCGAGGTGATGCCGGAGCGCTTCATATTCGCCCGACAGCAGAACCGGCGATTCCATCAGCATCGATTTCGCCTGATAGGCATCGTGATCGAGCACGTTGCCGAGATTGCCAAGCCGCGTCTTAAGGCTCATCACGCGGCGTTCGCGCAGTGAATCAATCGGCGGGTTGGTCACCTGACTGAATTGCTGGCGGAAAAAATCGTGCAGCCCGCGATATTGATCGGACAGAACCGCGAGCGGCGTATCGTCGCCCATCGATCCGGTCGGCTCTTTCGCGGTTTCGACCATCGGATGAAGAATGAGCTCAATCGCCTCGACGCTCTGGCCCATCGCGACCTGGCGGCGGCGCATTTCATCGCTCGGCAGCAGGCGCGTGATGGCAGCGCGCTCAAGCACCGGCCCGAGCTGTTCAACTTTTTCGATCCAGTCGCCGTAGGGCTGGGCGTCGGCGAGCAGATCTTTCAATTCACGGTCGCGGTAAAACCGGCCCTTTTCGAGATCGATGGCGATCATCTGACCCGGGCCAACGCGGCCCTTCTCAACGACGAGGGATTCGGGGATCGGGACCATGCCGGTTTCCGAGCCGACCAGAAGCAGGCCGTCGTCGGTCAGCGTATAGCGCAGCGGCCGAAGGCCGTTCCGGTCCATGCCGCCGATGACCCAGCGGCCGTCCGTCGCCGCGATTGCGGCGGGCCCGTCCCAGGGTTCCATGATCGTCGTGCAAAAGGCGTACATGGCACGGTGGGTTTCCGGCAT
>JAPYRS010000111.1 GCA_029936875.1 Alphaproteobacteria bacterium
CCGCCTTTAACTCGGCAGCGAGCGCAGTAACGGCCAATGTCGGCGAAGGATTAATTCGACTTAAGGAATCGGCAAGAATGCTCATCCGAAGCTACCAATCATTATTGGGGAAAAAGGAACCCAAACCTACGTGCGAGATTTCGGCGGCGCAACCGGAAGGCGTCCCGCAGAGGGACCTGCCGGAATTCCACGTTTTTGGCGGTCGGCGTTGGCGGGCGAACGGCTCGCTTGAATCCTAGCAAATCATCGGTGACCGAGCATATAAAGGGGTATGAGTGAATCAACCGAAATGGTCCCACCGCCGAATGGAATCGAGGCCAAGAGCAGTATCCCCTTCGAAATCGTCAGCGAATTCTCGCCCTCCGGCGATCAGCCTCAGGCAATTAAGGCGCTGACGGCGAGTGTAAACGCCGGGGAAATTGATCAGGTTCTGTTGGGTGTCACCGGGTCCGGCAAGACGTTCACCATCGCGCACATCATTGCCAACACCCAGAGGCCAGCGCTAATTCTGGCTCCGAACAAAACCCTCGCCGCCCAGCTGTTTGGCGAAATGCGGGACCTGTTTCCCCAAAACGCGGTGGAATATTTCGTCTCCTACTATGATTACTACCAGCCGGAGGCATACGTCCCGCGCAGCGACACGTATATCGAGAAGGACGCGTCGATCAACGAACAGATCGACCGCATGCGGCATTCAGCGACGCGCGCACTGTTTGAGCGCAATGACGTTATCATTGTTGCCAGTGTCTCGTGCATTTACGGCATGGGGTCGCCGGAAACCTATCTCAAAATGACGATTCCGCTTGAGGTCGGGGCCAAGATTGAGCGCGCCAACCTGATGAAGCAGTTGGTCGAAATTCAATACAAACGAAACGACACCAATTTCGTCCGCGGCACGTTCAGGGTTCGCGGCGACACCGTCGAAATATTTCCGGCCCACTATGAAGACCGCGCGTGGCGGCTTTCTCTTTTTGGCGACGAGATCGAATCGATATCTGAGTTTGATCCGCTGACGGGCGAGAAGTCGGACGAACTCGAGTCCGTTCGTATCTACGCAAATTCACATTACGTGACGCCGCGCCCAACGATTCAGCAGGCGCTTCTTGGCATAAAGGCCGACCTCGCCATTCGTCTCGACGAACTGACAAAGGACAACAAGCTGGTTGAGGCGCAGCGGCTGGAGCAACGAACCCGGTTCGACATTGAGATGATGGAGGCGACCGGCAGCTGTTCTGGAATCGAAAACTATTCGCGGTATTTGACCGGACGAAACCCGGGTGAAGCACCGCCGACGCTGTTCGAATATTTGCCGGACAATGCACTTTTGTTTGTCGACGAAAGCCATGTCACCGTGCCGCAGATCGGCGGCATGTCTCGCGGTGACTTTAAGCGAAAATCGACCCTTTCAGACTTCGGATTTCGGCTGCCGAGCTGCATCGACAATCGCCCGCTCAAATTTGAGGAATGGGAAGCGATGCGGCCACAGACACTTTATCTGTCGGCAACACCGGGGCCGTGGGAACTGGAACGCACCGGCGGTGTATTCGTTGACCAGGTCATCCGGCCAACCGGTCTCATTGACCCGGTTTGTGAAATCCGGCCGGTCGAAAGTCAGGTCGACGATTTGTTGCGGGAATGCCATCTCGTCACGGCAAAAGGGCAACGGGTTCTGGTAACGACGCTGACAAAGCGCATGGCCGAGGACCTGACCGAATACATGCATGAGGCCGGCATCAAAGTTCGCTACCTGCATTCCGACATCGACACGTTGGAGCGTATCGAAATTATCCGCGATCTTCGGCTCGGCGCGTTTGACGTTTTGATCGGCATCAATCTCTTACGCGAAGGCCTCGACATTCCCGAATGTGCGCTTGTCGCGATTCTTGACGCCGACAAAGAAGGGTTCCTGCGATCCCGAACATCGCTGGTGCAGACGATTGGCCGGGCGGCCAGAAACCTTGACGGTCGCGTGCTTCTCTACGCCGACAAAATTACCGACAGTATTAAGGCGGCCTTGGGCGAGACCGAACGTCGACGCGAAAAACAGCAGGCTTACAACGAGGCAAACGGGATAACGCCGGAAAGCATTCGCAAGTCGATCGGCGATGTTCTTGATGGGGTGTTTGAGGCGGATTACGTGACCATCGATACCGGCGATGATGAAAATCCCCATTTGGTCGGCCACAACCTCAAGGCCTATCTCGGAGAGCTGGAGTCCCGCATGCTGGAAGCCGCATCCAATCTCGACTTCGAAGAGGCGGCGCGCCTTCGAGACGAGCTCCATCGGCTGGAAAATGCGGATCTTGGTCTTGCCAGCGAGAGTGCGGCCGATCGGCGTGAACGGGCGAAGTCAGCTCGCTCCGGGGCACGTTCGACCAAAGGCAGGGCGGGCACGCGGCAGCGCCGCGGCAAAACGAGTACGACGTCGATTCGTTTGTAAGTTATTGGAACAACTGAATGCGGTATCGGCCCCTGATCACCTCGGCACTACTTTTTGGAATTGCATTAGGTGCTGCGCTGGTTTGGGCAGTGCTGTTTGCGCCAGAATCAGAAACTCCAGTTCCTGAGGCGACACCGGCAAACCAAAATATCAGCGAAAGCGCCTCCGCGACGAGCGGGCAACAAATTTACGATCAGAACTGCGGTAGCTGTCACGGCGCGGATCTTGAGGGCGAACCCGGGTTCGATTGGCGCAACCGAAAGAGTGACGGATCACTGCCCGCGCCACCGCACGATCAAACCGGCCACACCTGGCACCATCCCGATCCCGCCTTGATCCTAATAATTCAGAATGGTGGCCTATCGTTAGGCACGGGAATTGGCAAGAGCACTATGCCGGCGTTTGGCGAAGTCTTGAGCGAAACCGAAATTGAGGCGGTGCTCACCTTTATCAAGTCGCGCTGGCCGGACAAAATTCGCGCTCAGCAGGAAAAAATTACCGCCAACGCCCAGAATTAATGGCTACACCAAAAACTTGATGTCATTCGCGAAGGTCGGATAAACGTAAATCTGCTCCTTAATGTCTGTGGTCGTCATGCCGGCTTTCATGGCCCACGAAAACAGATGAATTATTTCCGCCGCACCGTGGCCAAGAATATGCGCGCCGAGAATTTTATCTGAACCCTTTTCGACCAGCACCTTAGAGAAGGCGTGCGTCTCAGCGTGGGTCATGGCCGAACGCCAGCTGGTCATGTCATTCACTCTGGCGTCAAAGTTGAGGCCCATTTCATTTGCCGCCTCTTCCGTTAGCCCGACGCTCGCGAGTGCGGGAACGGCAAATACGGCGCTCGGTATTGTTCGGTAATCGGCGGATCGCATGGTTTGATTGACAAGATTATGCCCGACAATTCGCCCTTCATAACTGGCAACCGGCGATAACTGTGGACCGATGATCGCGTCTCCGGCAGCGAATACATTTGGATTGCTTGTGCTCCGCAAAAACTCGTCAATATCAATAACTGAGTCCTTATGACGAACGTCCGCCGCATCAAGCTCAAGTGAATCGACATTGGAAATGCGGCCGGCACCATTGGCGACGACCTCCGCTTCGATCGTCGAAACAGCCCCGTTGCGTTTCACGGTAACGATGCGTTTGCCGTCACCGGCGGTGATCGATTGGGTTTCTGCGCCGGTCAGGATTTCCACACCCAGCACCTCGGTTGCCTCGACCAATTTGGCGACAACATCTGCGTCAAGTTCTGGCAGCGGGCGCGGGCCTATTTCAACAATCGTGACTTTGGTGCCAGCGCGCGCAAGCAGATGGGTAAACTCAAAGGTGATGACACCCGCGCCGATAAAAATTATCGATTTCGGCTGTTCCCGAAGATCGAGCAGATCGTCGCTCGTAACTGCCAGATCGAATCCTTCAATGGGCAAGCGCCGCGCGCGGGACCCGGTCGCGATGACGATATTCTTCGCCTGATAACTTGCACCATCGACGGAAATTTCATTGGCGCCTTCAAACTTGGCGGCGCCTTCCACCAGTTCGATGTCTCGGCCAGACAGACTCTTTTGAAACTCTTCGGGGACCCCGTCCACAAATGTCTGTTTTCGATCGATCAGCGCGGCCCAATCCAGCGTTGGTTTTCCGACTGAAATCTTGTGGGTGGATGCCCGCTCGATTGCGTCGAGACTTTCCGCCGCTGCAACCAGGACCTTTTTGGCACGCAGCCGCGCAAAGGGCAGGTTCCGCCGACGTCTGGCGATTCGACGATTAGCGTCTTTTTTCCAGCGGCATGTGCGGCACCGACGGCTGCAAAACCTGCGTTCCCTGTTCCCAGGACGATGACGTCATAGTTTTTATCCATAAACCCTCACTAGAAATCGAATGTCACGATTGACGGAATGATGGGATTTTCTTCTCAGGCGGTCCATGCCTCCGGCGCGCAACTCTCATCACAAAACCGCGGGATATTATTAAAGCACAAATAATTTATGTATTGATATATATTATGCACTTCAATTATGTTAATATGGATGGAGCTTGAAAAGTTCTAGCCTATCCCAAACGAACAGCGCCGCAGCCGATGCAGCGTTAATTCTGAAATTAATGGAGTAAACGCGGTGGAAAATTTTACACCTGTGTCTGCATTGCTGGGGGGAGCGCTGATCGGCGTCGCCGCGGCAATGTTTCTTGTCATGAACGGACGGCTCGCCGGCGTGAGCGGTATTGTCTCGAGGCTATTTCCGCCCGCGAAAGGTGACACGGACTGGAGACTGTTTTTTGTCGGTGGCCTCATATTGGGTACGCTCGTTTATCAGGCCGTCGGAACGCCGTACGAGATTGGTTATTCCGGCGGTTGGCCAATTCTTGTCATCGGCGGGTTGTGGACCGGAATTGGAACCCGGATTGGCGGCGGCTGCACCAGTGGTCACGGTGTTTGCGGCATGGCCCGGATGTCGAGCCGATCAATTACAGCAACCGCCATCTTCATGGTATTTGCCGGCATAACGGTTTTTTTGGCGCGCCACGTCGTGGGGGTAATCTGATGCTCAAGAATATATTTGCGCTCGGCGCCGGCAGTGTCTTTGGACTGGGACTTGCCCTATCTCAAATGACCAACCCCGCGAAAGTTCAGGCATTTTTGGATGTCGTCGGGGCTTGGGACCCAAGTCTAATATTTGTCATGGGCGGCGCGGTCGTGGTGTCCTTCTTTGCCTTCCGCGTGATTTTGCGACGCCCTGCCCCTGTCCTCACCCCAGGCTTTCTGCTGCCGACCATGAAAGATATCGACAAGCGTCTTGTCGGCGGTTCGGCGTTGTTTGGCATTGGCTGGGGTCTTGCTGGTTTTTGTCCTGGCCCCGCGATCTCATCGCTCGCGTTCGGACATTGGCAGTCCTATCTTTTTGTTGCCGCAATGGTTGCTGGTTTTTGGATCGCACGAATTGTCTCACAGGGAACGATCGAAAGCGACGGTGCCCAGGAAGCCGCCGCGTAATTTCCAAACCACGGGTCCACGCCTAAACCCGTTCGGCGAACCCGCAACGACGACGGTCGGATTAAACCCCGACCGTTTCTTTTTGCCATTTTGTGGCAATATCGTTCGCGAGATTCGGAGCTGAAAGCACCGGCAGGAAGTACGATCACGATGGTGCTAATCCCAAACACGGCAAATCAATTGATTACTGGATGAAAAAAAGCGTCCTCAGTTTCCTGCGTTTCACTCTCGGTTCTCTTCGAGATCTCGCGCCCATCATCCTCGTAATCGGATTTTTCCAAATCATAATTTTGGACCAGCCCCTTCCGAACGTCGGCGGTTTGGTCACTGGCCTGATTCTGGTGATGTTGGGCCTGACATTTTTTATCCAGGGATTGGAGATGGGCCTGTTTCCGATCGGCGAGACGATGGCCCATGGCCTTGCCAAGCGAGGCAGCGGGTTTTGGCTGCTGATGTTCGCGTTTTTTCTGGGATTTGGCACCACCGTCGCGGAGCCCGCGCTTATCGCTGTTGCCGTCGAGGCGGCAAACGCTGCGGTAGAAGGCGGAATCATCAGCCCAGGCGAAGATTCCGTGCGCGCCTACGCCTCGGGGCTTCGGCTTACGGTCGCCTTGGCCGTCGGCACCTCCCTGTTGATCGGCATCTTTCGCATCATCAAAGGCTGGCCGCTTCATTTTTTGATTATCCCGGGATATCTCATTGTCGTAGCCCTCGCGTCCCTCGCCCCTGAAGAAATAATTGGCGTCGCCTTTGACGCCGGCGGCGTCACAACCTCGACCATCACGGTGCCTTTGGTCACGGCCTTGGGCGTCGGCCTCGCATCGATGATCAAAGGCCGCAACCCGATGATCGACGGTTTCGGATTGATCGCGCTTGCGAGCCTCTTACCGATGATCTTCGTTGTCCTGTTCGGCTTCGCCTGGAACATCATGGTGCCGATGTGATCGATATCTTTTCAGACCTTGCAGCAACGCTGTTTGGGACGGTTATTGATGTCGCGCCCATCGCCGGCGTGTTGCTGTTTTTCCAGGTCGTCGTTCTACGGGTGCGGATCCCCAACTTGCGCCGGACGCTTGTTGGATTTTTCTACGTCATTCTTGGATTGACCCTATTTCTGGTTGGATTGAACGAAGCGCTGTTTCCGCTCGGCAAAATTATGGCCGACCAATTGACGCGGGCGCCGCTCGCGTCCGGCGACACGATTAATGTCGCGTCTTTCGTCTGGGTTTATGTATTTGCTGCGTCCCTCGGATTCGCGACGACCATCGCCGAGCCCAGCCTGATGGCGGTTGCCCTGAAGGCCCGTCAGGCCTCTGGCGGCGGTATTAGTGTCTGGGGCCTTCGAATCGCCGTCGCAATCGGTGTTGGCATCGGTGTCGGCCTTGGTGCTTACCGAATCGTATCGGGCTATCCGCTCATTTACTTCATTGTTTTCGCCTATGCCATTGTCATATTTCAGACCTTTCACGCACCCAGAACGATAATTCCGCTTGCCTACGATTCCGGAGGCGTTACCACCTCAACCGTCACAGTTCCCTTGGTTGCGGCGCTCGGGCTCGGGCTTGCAGAATCAATCCCAGGGCGCAGCCCCATTATTGACGGATTTGGGCTTATCGCCTTCGCCAGCGTATTTCCTATTATTGCCGTACTCGGCTATGCCCAGATGGGCAGCTGGCGGGCAGAACGACGCTCGAAAAGGAGAACCGAGATATGAAATTCAAACTCATTATGGCCTTGGTCAATGAGCAGGACACGGATTCGATCCTCAAAGCAGCGCGTGAGGCCGGATGTACCGGCGCGACCGTGATCACCAGTGCACGAGGCGAGGGGTTGGAGCCGGAGAAAACATTTTTCGGGCTCGACCTGACCGGGCAAAGAGACTTGTTAATGTTCATTGTCGTAGAACAATTGGCCCGGGATATTCTGGAAACCATCGCGGAGGCTGGGGAATTCGACCAAAAGTCTGGCGCAGGTATCGCATTCCAAATTGCGATTGAAGATGCCGTCGGACTGAGCTCCCAGCTGTCCACCCTAGAACATGAAATTGAAGAACAAATATGACCGACGAATCCTACATTAAGGTGAGCGACGTAATGACCCGCGAAATCCGCACTATCGACCTGATGGCGACGGTGCGAGAAGCATTACGATCCATGGAAGAAGGCGGCGTGAGTTCGCTCGTGATTGAACGCCGGGATTCTTCGGACGAATTTGGCATGCTGGTCATTGGCGACGTCGCCGAACACGTGATCGCAAAAAACCATTCGCCTGATCGCGTCAACGTTTATGAAATTATGAGCAAGCCCGTCGTCACGCTCGACGAAGATATGCATATCAAATATGCGATTCGCCTGTTGCAGAGATTCTCGCTCTCGCGAGGGCTAGTCACCGACCACAACCGGGAGCTCGTCGGTATCGTTACCCGCCGCGATATGGTGCTGCGGTACGCCAAGGAAGATGCGGGGCCCGTGTAGTGCTGACCACGCACGTCCCGATTGGCAATATCGCCCCAGTTGGAGACTCCGGCCAGTGATGAGCGGCGTCTACGTTGTAGCGGGCCTCGCCTTTCTATTTTTTGGCGGCGACTTCCTCGTCCGGGGATCGGTCGCCCTTGCAAAACGCCTCCAAGTTTCGACCCTCGTGATCGGCGTGACAATCGTCGCCTTTGGCACATCGTTACCTGAATTAATCGTCAGTCTTGATGCGGCGTTTGCCGGCGTCCCGACGCTCGCGCTCGGCAACGTCGTCGGCAGCAATATCGCAAATATCCTACTTGTCCTCGGGCTCCCCGCGATTATCGCCCCCATTCACAGTGAGGGCGGCCCGGTTCTGCGCAACTCTACGATCATGTTGCTGGTGAGCATTTTGCTGATGGTTACTGCGATGAGCGGCGTCATCGGAATGATCGACGGAATCGTTTTTGTCGTTCTCCTG
>JAPYRS010000004.1 GCA_029936875.1 Alphaproteobacteria bacterium
CACCAGAAGAAGTCCGAATGGCGACAAAAGCCTGCCGAGTTGAATCTGATTACCTTGGCACCTTCATAGAGGCGCATGTGGTGCGGGTGAAGGGCAGTCGTGTGCAGGCAAAGGTGTTGCACACCAAATACTCGGAATGGGCTGAGCCGAATGGTGAGAGACCTCTGGGAATTACCGTATTTGGACGGATGATGGTCGAACGTGGGTTCGTCAAAGAGAAAACGGGTCTTGTCCATTACCTCGACATTGAATTGGTGGACTAGGGAGCGCCCAAAAAGATCTGATAGACCGACTTTCGGTTCATAGTATTCGACATAGAGCCCGATCATCGCAGTCTCAATTATGAACTCGCCCCACCTTTTTGGTGTGGAGTGGACCTCTTCACGAGACCACTGGCCCGGACAATTGGATGGTCTGGACCGTTTTGACGGTTAAGTAATTGGTGCAGGAGCAGAGAAAGAAAGAACTTAAACTGTCCGAACTGTCCAAACACTGGCTGGCGCCATAAGTACGTTAGGCGATGCAATTCACTTCCAACGTTGCCCATGGCGGCTAAGGGGGTAAGGGGATCAGATCTGTGGGACCTCACAGACCTAGACCGAGGGGTAAGCCAAAATATCCGCTCGCGAAAATATAATGGGGGGGGTCACCAGCGGAGGGCCACCTTGAGCATTACTTCAGTGTTCGATTGATTATCCAACGAACATTGGTGGGAAGGTTCGAATCCTGTCGGGCGCGCCCCCTAGGAAGTTGGCCACTTCCGCTTATGACCTAGAGCGGACATTAGGCTTGGGATTAGCGGAGGTCGCTACAGCAGGTTTCCGTATGAGGCCCGGCGGCGGCTATTTACGATGCGCTCTATTCCGTCGCGCGCGTATCGGGATAACCATGCAGCAAGCTGAAGAGCGTCGCCAACAAATGCGGCACTTCGCGGCTTTTAGTTCACTTGCAGGCCTTCTTCGTATTTTTCGGACCGGTTACTCAACCTTCCGAGGCTGCCGAGGATCAAGGCCGAACGCTTGGCGACGTGTTCCGTGACTGTACCGAGTGCCCCGAGATGGATGTGCCGGCGGGGTCGTTCACGGGCACCATCCGGCAGGGCGGTCACGCAGCAGGCGAATTTTTGGAAGGGACCAGCAAAGGGTGACATTTTGTGTTTTTGCGGTCAGGGTCCCTCATCAACGAGCGGCGAGTGAGAGCGTCCGCTTAACTAAGAAGGGATAAGAGGGAGGTTAATACCATGGAAGGCCTCAAGGCCTATTGGCGCAAGTACGGCGTCGGTGCGATCGGCGGTGCCATTCTAATCTTGATCCTAGGCTTCTGGATCGGGCCATTGACTACCAACGGCAGCGCAGGTGAACTGGCCAAAGCGGCTGCGGCTGATCGAGACGTCGTTTATTGTGTGGCCAATGCCAAACAGTTGGTAGATTCCGGCGAGCAATCCGCCCCAACAAGCGCCGGTGAGCGGACCGACCTGGCGCGAGCGTCCTTTGCCGACCTGCTCGCGGACGGACCGCCGAGAGGCGCTGTTTTGCAGTGTGGTCGGGCACTTCCACAGCAGTTTGGTGGGGGATAATAGCCGCCTCATCGCCAGGGGTCTGGTGGAAACATGATGGAAATTGCTGCCCGGCGGGGAAGCCGTTCCGCCAGATCATCGTTGTCATCAAACAAGGGCGGATAAATCCGGTCCAGCGGCCAGCGACCAAAAATCTTTCCGAGATTCTGGAAAAGCGGCACCGCCCCGGTGCCCCGCAGAGCGGGGACCAAGCCTAGTGCTTCCGTTTTTAGGCATCCTGCGCGACCGGTTCGTTTGCGTTGACCATGTTGATGTCGCGATGGTTCGAGCTGAGCGTCGTGATCACGCGGCCAAGGCCGTCGACGCTACCGTAGGAAAACAGCCCCGACGGTCGCCTCGAAGATCTGATCCTTCGTCACGCATTAGGACTGCCCGTCCCAGCTGTCGAGCTGGAGCGTCCGGCAACGGGCGTCATGATGATCCCAATCCCAACAGCTGGGGTGCTACGCCGTGTGTCGGGAATTGAAAGTGCGCGCGCGCTTGCGGACGTCGATGATGTGACAATCAGCATACCTATTGGCGACACCCTCGTCCCGGTGCCCGAAGGGAACCGCTATTTAGGATTTGTCTTCGCCAGTGGCGATACGCCCGAGAGCGTAGAGGCCGCGCTGCGCGAAGCCCACAGCCGGATTGAGTTCACGATTGAGCCCGTTTAGGTGTCAGTATTGGCGACATCGCTGGGAGGACGTGGCCAAACGCCATGCAGGCTGCGCGGGGCCTAGCTCGCCCTTTTGCACGATACGGTTGCCAGCCATGGTTGTTGGTCGAGCGCCAGCCCCTGCGGACGAAAGTAGTGACTGACCAACAGGAATCCCGCTGCGGTGAGATAATTGCGCCAAGTGTCCAGATCGAGGAAGCAGCTATAACGGCCACCGCTCCAAACTTCCTCGTTGTGTCCCCTCGGGTTTGAGCAAAACAAAACTCCACGAGGCTTTAAGGTCTTGGAAAGTTCGGCCAATATCCGCGGCAGCTCTTGGCCTGGCACGTGAAACAGTGATGCATTCGCGAACACGCCATCGAAACGGCTCTCCGGCAAAGCCATCGTCAGAAAATCTTGGTGAAGAACCTCACACCCGGAGCCGGAGCGTGCCATTTCCACGAAACGGCTTGATCCTTCCAAACCCACGGCGTCGTGGCCCAAAGACTGAAAATGTTGCAGGTCTCGGCCAGGACCACACCCTAAATCTAGGATGGAATACGGGACATCGCCCTCAATCGCGTCCAGGAGCGCAAAATAGTTTTGGCTCACATCGTGGTCCCAAGTTCCGACTCGATAGGCCTCGGCCGCGCGATCGTAGTACGCGATTGTCACGTCCGATATCCGTCGCAGCTGCTCTTTATCGTGCTGTGGGTTGGGTCCGGTCATGGATCAGATCATATGGAACTTGTGATTGGGGCAAATATCGGGCGCTCCTGGCTCATCAACGCTCAACAAGAATGTTACATACAGCGCGACCACGGCAGTGTCACCGCCGCCTTCTTAGTAACCTAGGCGCCTATGGAATTCACGTTCGCGTGGGTCACGCGAAGGGCGCACCCTTCCGCCAACGGTTCGGCCGAAGGCCAACGTGACCGTCTGCAGTTTTGCGTTAGTATCGTACATTGGCCCGAGAGGGAGATAAGGCGGGAGGACACCATGGCGCTCAGAATCAACGACGAGGTCCCAAACTTCACTGCAGAGTCGACGGAAGGGACGATCAACTTCCACGAGTGGATTGGCGAAGGATGGGTTATTCTGTTTTCGCATCCGAAGGACTTCACTCCGGTCTGCACCACCGAACTCGGCTATTTGGCGGGGCTGAAACCGGACTTCGACAAACGCGGTTGCAAGATCCTCGGCCTCAGCGTTGACCCGGTGAGCAATCATAGGGAATGGTCCAAGGACATCGAGGAAACACAGGGGCACGCCGTCAACTATCCGTTGATTGGTGACCCCGATCTAAGTGTGGCGAAGCAATTCGATATGCTTCCGACGGATGCAGGTGATACGTCCGAGGGGAGGACACCGGCGGACAATGCGACGGTACGCTCGGTGTTCGTCATCGGACCTGACAAGAAGATCAAGGCCATGCTGACTTATCCGATGAGCACCGGTCGAAACTTTGATGAGGTGCTCCGGCTGGTCGACTCTTGCCAACTCACTGCCAAGCACCAGGTGGCAACACCCGTCAATTGGAAGCAGGGCGAAGACGTCATCATTATCCCCAGCGTTTCGGACGAGCAGGCCAAAGAAAAATTTCCGGGGGATGGAGGGCGCCGAAGCCGTATCTACGGATAGTGCCGCAGCCGAAGTAGCGCACCTGCGAATTTTGCCCGGCCGGGGCTCTAGACTGCGAGCGCACCGCGTGCCAAGGCTGACTAGGAAACTCTAACCGATGCCGGCCGAGGTGTTGGCCTGCAGGAAGACATGGTCCATTCAAGTTTCTCTGAACGAATGCGAGCGTATTTGACGGAGCTTGCTCGGTGCCGCGGAACGATGACGTATCGCGATTTGGCCAGGGCGCTTCAAGTCCAACCGCCGAACACAATCCGTCAAGTGGCAGATGCGCTTGAAGTGCTAATGCAGGAGGACCTCACCAACGGAGTGCCATTTCTTGCCGCTCTGGTGGTCAGCAGAGTCGGGAACGGGCTTCCAACACCGGCGTTTTTCTTTCTTGCCGGTTCGCTGGGCCGATTCGAGGGGTCGGGTACGGGCCCAGAAACCCAGATCTATCATGCCCAAGAACTCAAGAGCGCCTGGGACCACTGGGGCAACTTAAGTGAGCGAACCTAGGTAACGAATGCCCGTTGGCGCTAATGTCTGCTTATGGCTATTAGCGGACATCCAGAGTGGGCGCAGCGACGGTGGGCAGGACGACGGCGAGAACTGGATGGTCGATGCGCCGCGTTTTACCAAACATCTGGTGAACAAAATCGAGGCGATGGGCGGCCTCCAATACATTTTTCTCACCCACCGTGACGATGTCAGTGACGCCGATAAATACGCAGCCCATTTCGGCGCAAAAAGAATTATTCACGAATACGAAAAAGCAGCCCAACCCGACGCCGAGATCATCCTGAAGGGTGAGGGCGACCACGATGTCGGTAGCGCAGGAATTCTATTCACGCCCGGTCATACCAAGGGCCACATGGTGCTTTCGTGGCAGGAAAAATATCTGTTCATCGGCGATCATTTCGCCTCAAAGCCCTACTGCTGGTTTTCGTGGGACGACCAGATCGAGTCGACCAAACGGCTCGGCGACTTAAGCAAATTTGAAGACATCTTCCCCGGCCACGGAAAATGGTTTTCGGTTTCGCCCGGCGACTTCCCAAGTGAAATCGAAAAGCGCGTTGCCACAATGGCGGCGGCAATCTAACCCAGACCGGGTTTTCGCGTCGAGGCGTTAGGTGTCCTGCGCTTCATCGGGCGGAATTGCCGAAACAGCCTCTTCTGAGATTCCAAAATCTTCGATCAGGGCGCGGATTCGTTCGGCCTCGGTGATCTCGTTTCGAGTCACGGTATTATCTGCCAATATCTCCGTTCGGTTATAACGGCCGACGGTCAAGATGCGATCGGGAAAATGCCGCGAGATAAATAATCCGTCGTTGAACGGCGATCGACTGCGTTCGCGCGAGGCTGATAACTGATATTGGCTGAGAAAAACCTGATGATCGACGGCCCCCGCCGCCAAATCGGGCCGCATTGTGATGGGGTCGTCCCGGTTTGCGCCCGGCCACCACTGCACATCGAAGCCGCCCGGGATCGGCAGTGCGCGGATGTCGTGAATTCGTTCACCGGTTGAGGCAGGTTCTCCCGTCACCAATGGTAACGCCGAAAAGGCACCCAATTGTGCGTCCGCCAAATAGTCGGTTCCGTCAATGCTTACAAGGACCGAACCGTGGTTTCCCTCCGGTTCGATCCCCTCCATGATCACCGAACCGGAAATGCGATCCGCGTCGAAGCCGAGCGCATAAAGCAATGCGTAGAGCCCGCCGCTCGCCGGAAAGCAGGTGCCGCCGGTGCCGTGCGAGAGCCAGTTCTCAAAAAACTCGATTGGATCGCCGCCAGTAACGGGCCGTTCTTGGTCGCCGCCGAACCAAATCCGTTTTTGAATATTATCGTTGGGAACACTGCCGGAATAGGTGCCGCAGACGCGGTTGAGCCCGGCAAGATCGGTGGCGGGCCTGTCGGATAGGCCAAGCTTTTCGAGAATGCGCTCGAATAAATCAGGTGAAAGAGCAGGCTCGGCGATTGCGTCGGGGCTCATGATGCGGGCCTTATTTTTCCATTTGCGTGGTGCACACGACGAAGAAACCAAAGACAGCAATCTCTATTTGCAGTTTGCCCGTATTTTGTTATCGGCGCTGAATTTGTTTTGATTGTTCCTTTCGCGCGCTCGAACAATCATCAGCCATGGTGACAGAGTTAGGGTACCCTACGACGAAGATAGTTTGAGTTGTCTGAGGACGTTCGAATGAAAGCGATTGTTTTCGAGAAATACGGGTCGCCCGATGTTCTTAATTTGAAGGACGTGCCGAAACCGACGCCGAAGGACAATGAAGTTCTAATCAGGATTATCGCATCGACGGTGACGGCGGGCGATTGCGAGATTCGCAGTTTTAAATTTCCGGTGAAGTGGTTCTGGCTGCCGCTGCGATTATTTTTCGGCATTACCGGGCCGCGCAAAATAAAAGTCCTCGGCCAGGAACTTGCCGGCGAGATCGAGGCGCTCGGCAAAGAGGTAACCAAAGTATCCGTTGGTGATGCGGTTTTTTGCACGACCGGAATGGGCATGGGTGCCTACGCCGAATACAAATGCCGGCCTGAAAAACATGTTGTTATCAAACCGGGCAAAATGAGCTTTGAAGAAGCGTCGACCATTCCAACGGGGGGGGGGGGGGGGCTGAACGCGCTTCATTTTATTCGGCGGGCGAAACTCGAGCTGGGCGATAAAATTCTGATCACCGGCGCTGCCGGAAGTATCGGCACTTATGCGGTGCAATTGGCCAAACACTTTGGTGCCACCGTCACCGCGGTTGATACCGCAGAAAAGTTTGACATGCTGCGCTCCATCGGTGCCGATCATGTGATCGATTTTCGCGAGGAAGATTTCACGCTAGTCGGTGAGACCTACGATGTGGTTTTCGACATCGTCGGCTGGTAGTCCTTTTCGAGGTGCCTCAAGTCGGTCAAGCCCGGCGGGCGCTATATTTTGGCGAACCCACAATTTCTCCACATGTTTCGCGCGGCCTGGGTGACACGAATCAGCAACAAGACGGTGATCTTTGAGTTTGCCGGCGAAAATGCCGATGACATTGTTTTGATCAAGAAACTGATCGAAGCGGGGGAGATACGGGCCGTTATCGACAGGCGTTTTCCCCTGGAACAGACCCGTGCCGCGCACCATTATGTTGATTCAGGGCAGAAGTCCGGCAACGTCATCATTACGGTGCTGCCCGAACCCGAATCCTGACCGCGACCGATTAGGCCTCAGTCGCTGCCTTCTTCAACCCTGCCATCGGCGTGACGCGCGAAGCGTTCGGTGTCGCGACTGTGAGCCGGGTCGTCGCTCGGCCACGGCCAGCCGCCGAATTGGGTTTTCCGATAATCGGCGAAGGCCTGTTGAATTTCTGGCTCGGTGTTCATCACAAACGGGCCGTATTGCGCGACCGGCTCGCCGATCGGTATGCCTTCAAGCAGCAGAAACTCAGCCTCTTCATCGCCGTTGCGAAGTTCGATGTCGGCATCGGGTTTCAGGATCATGCCGCTGTTTGCGGGCACGGTTTGACCTGCCGCCTCGAGGCTGCTGCCGCGGAAAAAGAAGAGCTTCCGATTGCATTTCGGATCGGTTGCGGGAAGCGTCCAGACCGCACCGGGCGCCATCTTGATGGTCCAAACGACGACCTTGTTGGCCTCATCGGCAGCCCAGGAGTCGGGCGGCGGCGCCGGTGGGCGATGGTTTGACTTAGCGGTATCCGGAAGCGCGCCGCAATAACTGACCACTGTGATTTCACGTCCGTCGGTATCTTTCACGGTCGCGTCCGGAATCTGGTTTTGCCAGAACATTGAAAAATAGGATTCGACCATCTTGCTGCGCGCCGGGAGGTTGAGCCAAATCTGAAACAGCTCCAGCGGATTGTCCTGATCCTGGCGGCGAATCGGAAACATCTCCGAATGGACGATGCCGCGGCCTGCCGTCATCCATTGTAAATCGCCCTCGCCGAATCGCGCCGACGCACCCATCGAATCGCTATGATCGATGAAACCTTTCCGCACTACCGTGATGGTCTCGAAGCCACGATGGGGATGTTGCGGAAATCCGGGGACACGGGTGCCGTGATACATGCTCCATCCGTCTTTGACGCTGAAATCCTGGCCGATGGCGCGACCCGCAAGCGACGCATCCGGCCCCATTGCTTCGTTGCCTTTGGGGTAGGCGTCGTTGTGATGGGCGCAAAACAAAAACGGATCCATCGTCTCCCAGTGCATGCCCAGAGGTGATACCTCGAGGAGGGGCGACACATTGAGATCGGCAGATTGATCGATCGTCGTGGTGGTAGTCACGGGATTTCCTTGTTTGAGGGGCGCCGGCGTTCGATGAGTATCTAGGTACGCCTATCAATATTTGTAGTCGCAACGAAATCACAACCCACACGCCTACAACTCCCCGTGTGCCTTGGCTACGGGAGCCCTATGAGATGACAATAACTGCTGGTCCCGGCTCCGTTTCATAGAGCGCGGTGACTTCGTCCGCTCGCCGTTGCAGCGCGATCCGCTGATTGATGTAGCCCTTGTCGGTGATTTCGCCCTGATCAATGCTCGGCGGCTCAACCAGCAAAATTATCCGTCGGATGCGCGCGGCAGATCCCGGATGGGTTTGATTGTGGCGGCCGAAAGCCTTTTGCAGATAGGCGACCACATCGGGCCGGGTCAAGAGGCCGGCGTCCGCGACATCATCGGCAACGTCAAAATGATTTCGCATCGCCTCGAAATTGGGCCAGGCCAGCACGGTGAGGAATTCTCGGTCGGGTGCAGCAATCACGGCGTCTTTCAGTAACGGCGTAGCGGCCGCCAAAACGGTGGTCCGCAAAATTCCAGTTTTGACCCAGGTACCGGTTAGCAGTTTGAAATTTTCGGCGATGCGCCCGGCAAAGGTGAGGCCCGCTTCCGGATTGCCCGGTTCGGCCCAGCGCGCCGCGTCGCCGATGCGGTAAAATCCTTCGTCGTCGAAGGCCGCCCAAGTGAGGTCAGGACGCTTGTAATAGCCGGGCGTAATGTTGGGTCCGCGCAAACGAATTTCGTAAACGTCGCCCTCCGGTATCAGCTTCATCTCCATGCCCGGCAGCGGCAAGCCGAGCAGGTCGTGGCGTTCGTTTATCCAGTGGGCGCCGGAAATCGACGGCGAGGCTTCAGTCGCGCCGTAACCACTGATAAAGAGCACGCGCTCACCGGTGGAAGCGATTGAGAGCGCCTGCATGCGTTCGTAAAGATCCGCCGGCAGCGCCGCCCCGCCGAAAATCATCAGCCGCAATTGTGCAAAAAAATTATCGCGGAGTTCGGTATCGGCCTCCATTTCCGGGGCCAGCATGGCATAGGCGGCCGGTACGCTTGAATAGATGGTCGGTGAGATGTCCTTGAGGTTTCGCACGGTCTCCTGGAAATGCTCCGGAACAGGGCGGCCATAGTCGAGATAGAGCGAGCCGCCGCCGTTCATGACATTGTTGAATGTCGCGTTGCCGCCGTAGGTATGATGCCACGGCAGCCAATCGACCATCGTTTCATGGACGCCGTCATCAAGCGGTCGCATCAGCCGGTTCATTTTCAAATTGGAACAGAGCATGCGGTGGGTGTTGATGACCGCCTTCGGCTGGCCGGTGGAGCCAGACGTAAACAAATATTTTGCGACCGCATCGGGATCGATTGCCGCCGTCACTTTGGCAATCTCCTCGGTCGGCTGGACCGCAAGCAGCGACGCGAAATCGGAGACCGCAGTGTCTGTGGTTTCGCCGGTAACGGCGACAACCTCTATGCCGTCGAGCGAAAGTGCAGACATCGCGCGCTCAAACCGGTTCGCGTCCTGAACAAATATGATGTCGGGTTCGAGTAGCGCGGCGATATCTTTAAGAATTTCAAAGTCGGCGCTGAGCAGTGAGTAGGCCGGACTGATCGGGGCGACCGGCACACCCGCGGCCAATGCCCCCATCATGAACTGCGCAAATTCGATTGAATTACGGCTCAGCATCATGGCCGTACTGCCAAGACCAAGTCCGCGATTGAGCAGCGCTTGGCCGATCGCATCAGCGCTTTGTTGTGCGGCACCATAGGTAAGTTTGCGCCAATCGCCGTTCATCACGTTGCCAGACTTAGGCGTTTCGCGCGCGGCAAGAAACGTGCGTTCCGGGTGTAGTGCGGCGCGTTCGGCAAGCACCTGACAGAGTGTGTCGGGGTAGGTGCCGAGCGGTGTATCGGACAGCACTAATTCGGTGCCATCGGCGCGGCGATCCACGGTTACGGCCCGGGGACCAAATTTGATGCTGCGGAATGAGGGTTCTGTCATGGGGTGGTGTGGTAACGGTTAATTGAGCGGCCCGACTCTACGGGCCTTGCGACAGATCGATCAAGGCGGCGGGGCGGAAGACACCGATTAGCCCGTCCCTTCACTTGCGCTCTGCGGTATCGAATCAGCGATTCTAAATAAGCGTCGAAAAAGGAGCCGGTTCGAGTGCAAATTCGGACTAGTCCAGAGATCTGCCGATTCATGGTAGCTGGTCGATAAAATCCAACCTCTGGCAACCGCTACGGGTAAATTTATTTGAAAATTTCAATTTATTAACAATCTGTTAACCAATGTAAATCAAATTGCCAAAAGGCGCGGAAAACTGGCTTGTGATCATCGGTTGTGACCTACGTTACGGGGCGTAAAGGCGCCCTGATCCAACTAGTCAACGTGGGTTAGGGGCCCGAAATTTTCTCGGCCGGCCACATCTACGGTTCCAATCCTGGTTGAAGTCAAAATATCGGTTTACGAAGCGAATGGTTGAGAAAAAGAAAGGCAGTGGGACGCCCGATCCCATGACGAGTGAGGGTGCGAATGGCATCGGCAGTCGCCTCGAAATCATCTCCGCTTTCATGGACGCGACGACCGAGCGCTTTGTCATACTCGACGCCCAACTGAACTTCCTCGACGTCAATCAAGCGGTCGTCAATGCAACAGGGCTGAAAAAAGAAGAGCTGATCGGTCGGACGTTGGCCGTCGCCATGCCAGAAGCCGAGAAGGTCGGTCGCGTCGAAAAGTACCTAGCTGTACTGCAAACCGGAAAGACCTACGAATTTGCAAGTTCTTACCTTAGTCAACGGTTCGACCGCCGTGTTTACGTCGAGTCAACGGTTTTTCGCGTCAGCGATAACATGCTTGGCCTCATCATACATGACGTCAGTAAGTGCGTAGAGGCGGAGTTAGCGCGGACGGAAAGTGAAGGGCGATACCGTCACATCGTCGAAACGATTTCGGATCGCCTGTGGGAAACCGATTCAGAGCTTCGGATCACGCGGATGGACGGCGGCGGCGAAGATCAGTCAAAGATTTTTGTGGGAAAGATGATTACCGATCTGGAAATTGTCGGTATCGAATCTGAGGACTGGCGGGAACATTTGGCACGACTGGCGAAGCGGGAAAGCTTTCGCGATATGCGGCAAACGATAGTCTCGCCTGACGGGCAGACGACCCACACGCGTGTCTCGGGTTCGCCTTTTTACGACGAGGATGGCGAGTTTGCGGGCTATCGCGGTGTGACGGTTTACGAGACAGCGAAAGTTGCAGCGATGCTTCGTGCGCAAGAAGCAGAGCGTGCGCTCGAAGAGGCGATTGCGACAATTTCAGACGGATTGATCATCTACGACAAAGACGAAAACTTTGTTCGTTGCAACGCCGCATATCGAAAAATGTTTCCTGAACTTGAAGAATTCTTGATCCCTGGCGTATCCCGCAGTGGATTGCGGGATAGATTTGAGACGATCGTAGGGGTTCACACCGACGCGAGCCTGCAAGCAGATCGAACCGAAGGAAGCCCGCCACGGGCCTCCTTTTTTGAGGAGTATCGTGAGGTCGAGCGTACGAACGGCGAATGGGTACGGGCGATAGACCATCGCCTTTCGGACGGTGGTGTCGTCGGCATTCGCACCGACATTACGGAGTTCAAACGTCGAGAAGAAGAAATCCGGAGTAGCCAAGAGACCTTGTCAGCATTCATGGAATCAGCGACTGGGACGATCGCAATTCTTGACCAAGACCTGAATTACCTTGGCGTAAACGAACTCGCCGCCAGGAACATGGGTATGGCGACGAGCGAGATAATTGGTTGCAACATCCTCGAAATCAGCCGCCTTACGAATTCAGGTGATCGCTCCAAAGAGTATCTTGAGGTCCTGCGAACAGGGCAGCCCTATTCCTTTGAAACGAGTGGCGTGCGGGTTTCGACAGGCGAACCGCTGCATATTTCTGGCACCGGTTTTCGCATTGGTGAAGACCGGTTGGGCATTTTCAGGATATTACGGATCGCGTGGCCAGCGAAAATGAGCTGGTTGGCGCCAAAGAAGCCGCTGATTTTGCAAGTCGCACCAAGTCAGAGTTTCTCGCAAATGTCAGCCACGAACTCCGGACGCCGCTAAACGCAATTATCGGTTTCTCGCAAATGCTGGAGAAAGAGATTCCCGGGGCGCTAAACGACAATCAGCGTGAATACATCAACGACATCAATCGATCGGGCGACTATTTGCTCGCCGTGATGTCGGACATTATTGATTTGTCGGCAATTGAACTTGGCCAGTTGGAACTCACGCTTTCGGATGTTTCGCTGCGTCACTGTATTGCTGCTTGCCACCGGCTGGTGTTGCAACGGGCGCGGGACAGGGAAGTCTCGATCGAGATAGCTGATATGGAATCGATCCCTTCGATCATTGCCGATGAGCGCAGAATCAAACAGGTCATCCTCATTATTTTGACCAACGCGATAAAATTTTAGAATGCCGGCGGGCAGATCGCGATTACCGCGGTGGCCGGTCAAAAAGGCGAATTGTGCTTGGTTATCGCCGACAACGGGATTGGCATGGACGCGGCGACCAAAGACAATGCGCTCAAAATATTTGGCCGTGGCGATCAACCGATGACTAGAAAAATCGAAGGTGTTGGCCTTGGACTGCACCTGTCCAACGCCATTGTTGAGGCTCATGGCGGCACGCTGACTATCGAAAGCACGCTCGGAATGGGAACGTCCGTTGAAATTTGCCTGCCAAGCACTGCCGCGCCATAACCGGCGGCGGTTTCGCATCTGACAATTCGTACGGCGCAATTTCACCTGCCACTGGTCTGGACGTTCCGTTCCATTCGTAGCAACATCATTTTGTGAATCCCCCGCCTGCACGATGCGGGACCTCCTGAATTAATTTCGCCGTACCAAACTAGATCTTGCAGAAGGCCCGCGCCTCATGAACCTTCTTGATTTCATCCCGATTGCATTCGTCATGATCGCCGTGTTTGGCGTGCTCAATTATCACGTGCTGAAAATACCCGGCACGGTCGGCATGTTGATCATCGCCCTTGCGGCCTCGGCGCTGGTTACAGTTGTTGATCGGGTACTGCCGGGGTTAAGTCTTGGTGTCGCCGTTCGGGGCGCAATTGCCGGCATCGATTTTCACAAGACGCTGATGGAAGGGATGCTTAGCTTCCTGTTGTTCGCCGGCGCGCTTCACGTCGATCTCGGGGCGTTGATGAAACGGAAAGCAGCGATTGCCCTGATGGCGTCGGTCGGCGTGGTCATGTCGACGGTGATTATCGGCTACGGGTTTCATCTGGTATCGGGTGTCGCGATCATGACCGCGTTTGTGTTTGGCGCGTTGATCTCGCCGACTGATCCGGTTGCGGTGATGGGCGTTTTGAAAACCGTCAAAGTGCCGAAATCGCTGGAGACCAAGATCGCCGGCGAAAGTCTTTTCAACGATGGCATCGGCATCGTCATCTTTAGCGTGCTTGTCGGCATTGCCTTTCCGGCGGCGGGCCACGCCATCAAAGTAAACGCGGGGGCGATTATCCTGTTCTTGTTGCAGGAAGCCTTGGGCGGCGCGGTGCTCGGCGGTATCGCTGGGTATATTGCCTATTTGGTTCTAAAATCGATCGACGAATATGTTCTCGAAATCATCATCACACTTGCGCTGGTGACGGGGACCTATGCACTGGCAACGCAACTTCATATGTCGGGGCCGATCGCCGTTGTTGTCGCCGGGCTGTTCATCGGTAATCGCGGCGTCAAATACGCGATGAGCGAAAAGACGCGCGAACATCTGCTCAACTTTTGGCATTTGATCGACGAAATTCTCAACGCGCTGCTGTTTACGCTGATTGGGTTTGAGACACTGGCGCTTGATTTTCAGGCGAACTATTTGATCGCCGGTTTGGTCGCGATACCGATCATGGTTGGTGCGCGGTTGCTGTCGGTCACGGTACCGATCCGAATCCTGTCGCTGCGTCAGGAATTCACCAAAGGCGCCATACCGGTGATGACCTGGGGTGGGCTTCGCGGCGGCATATCAGTTGCGCTTGCGCTCTCGTTGCCGCACGGGCCAGAACGGGATTTGATCCTGACGGCGACAACAATCATCGTCATCTTCTCGATTGTCGTGCAGGGGCTGACGGTCGGTTGGGTGATCCGGAAGACGGTCGGCGAACCGAAAACGCCCGAATAGGCAATCTTACCAGGCGATACTGTCGCCGTTATAGCGGCGGTACGTTCCTGATCGTTCCATATTCATCTCGGCAAAGCGCTGGCGAAGGCCGGTGATGCTATCGACAATTTCGACATTGGCCTCAGGTGCGCCCATATCGGTTTTGACATGGCCCGGACAAAACACGCCAACGGTAATGCCGTGTTGTGCCATGTCTTTCGCCATGGTCGTCATCACCATGTTGAGCGCGGCCTTGCTTGAGGCGTAACTATAGGCATCGCCTGCGGTCTCGGTGTTGGAGCCGATGGAGCTGGAAATCGCCGCCATCTTTTTCTGATCGCTGCGGGCGACCTGGGTAACGAACGATTCACACATCTTCATCGGCGCCATCAGGTTGATCTTGAGAACATCTGCCCAGGCTTCGAAATCCATGTCGCCGAAATGCTGACCGGGGCCATCACGCGGCCCAATGATGCCAGCGTTATTGAGCAAGAGATCGATCGACGCGTGGCTGTGACGTTTGGCGAGGGCGTCAATCGCCGCATGATCGCGCACGTCGAGCGCCTCGATGATGACCCGGCCCTCGGCAGCTTCGGCGATGGCGTTTAGTTCGGTCGCCGTATCGGGATTTCGGCAGCACGCAATGATGTTCCAACCGTCATCCGCGTACTGGCGAACGGTTTCGAGACCCAATCCGCGATTGGCGCCGGTAATAAGAAGTGTTGGCAATTTTGTCTCCTCAGGATCAATTCTTATCTGCGCATTATGTTGGTGCGCTACCCGCGCAACTCATTCCGTAGTTTCCTAGCGCCGGCCCCAAGCGCGCGTAACTTGGCCGCCGCAACGCTGCGCGGCAGTGGCGCCATGCCGCAATTGGTGCAGGCGTGAAGGCGCTCCGGCTCGACGTATTTCATCGCCTCCCGCAACGTCGACATCACCTTCTCCGGTGCCTCGACGGTGTTGGTGGCGACATCGATGGCGCCGACAAGTACGTCTTTGTCTTTAAGCAGCCCAATCAGTTCCATTGGCACGTGGCTATCCGCGCATTCCAATGACACCTGATCGATACGGCTCGCGTTAAGCGCCGGGAAAATGCTTTCGTATTGCCGCCATTCCGCGCCGAGGGTCTTTTTCCACTCGATATTGGCGTCAATGCCGTAGCCGTAACAAATGTGGACCGCAGTTTTGCACTTAAGACCGTCAATAGCGACATGCAGTGCATCGATGCCCCATTCGTTGACGTCGTCCATAAAGACGTTGAAGGCCGGTTCATCAAACTGAATGACGTCGACGCCGGCGGCTTCGAGATCGCGCGCCTCTTCGTTGAGAAGCCCGGCAAAGGCCATTGCCATGTCGGCGCGGCGGCCGTAGTGGCCGTCGGCAATCGTGTCGCAGATCGTCATCGGCCCGGGCAGCGTGAACTTCAACTGATTGCCCGTGTGGGCGCGGGCGAACCGTGCGTCAGCCCCGTGCACCGATTTGCGGCGCGTGACCGCCTTGGTAACGGTCGGCACATCGACGGTGTAGCGATTGTCGCGAATGCCCATCGGTGTTTTGAGGTCCCAGTCGATGCCGTCGATATGTTCAAGAAACCCGTGCACGAAGTGGGTGCGGAACTGTTCGCCTTCACTGACGATGTCAATGCCGGCGTCTTCCTGTTCTTTCAGCCAGAGCAAGGCGGCGTCTTCTTTGGCGGCCTGAAGTTCGTCGCCCTCAAAGCGCCACGGCGCCCAAAGTTTTTCGGGCTCGGCCAGCCATGACGGCTTGGGCAGACTGCCCGCGATTGTTGTTTTCAGCATGGTCTCCCCCGTCATTCTCGAGCTGGCACCCTCACCAACGCGGACCAAGTGTAGAACATCAGTGGTTTGACCAAAACCGCCGCCGCCTCAAATCATGGGCGTCGTACGTCACCGGGCATAAACCCTGCGCACGTGGCGGCCTGATAGGTCGTGCTGCGAGAGGCGGCCAGGATCTAAGCATGTTTGACCGGGCTCTTGAGGTCGCCGTTCAGCGTGATCGCACCGTTATTATCGTCAGTCTTTTGGCGATGGTTGTTTTGTCGTGGGCGTATCTGATTTCGGGTGCCTCCAGCCTGGCCGTCGAGGCATCAATCTCCAGCGCGTATTTCGCCACTTTCCTGATGTGGGCAATCAGATGGTCGGGATGCTGCTGCCAAGCGCGGCGCCGGCGATTCTTCTATACGGCGGCCTGTCCCGCGCCAACCGCGACAAAGGCCAACCGACGGCCTCAATTTTTCTGTTCGTTGCCGGATACCTGTTTGCCTGGACGTTGTTCAGCGTCGTCGTCGCGGGATTTCAGATCGCACTCGGGCAACTTTTCCTGATGTCACCGATGATGGTCGCAACCAGTACATATCTCAGTGGTGGTTTGCTGCTGGTGGCGGGAATTTACCAATGGTCACCGATCAAGGACGCGTGCCTCACCACTTGCCGCTCGCCGTTGCAATATTTCGGTGCGAACTAGCGGACCGGCAATGTCGGCGCAGCGCGCATGGGCGTCGAACACGGCATCATCTGCGTTGGCTGCTGCTGGGCACTAATGTTGCTGCTGTTTGTCGGTGGTGTCATGAACCTGCTGTTAGTGGCAGTGGTCGCCGGTTTCATATTGGTCGAAAAACTGCTGCCGCGCGGCCGCCTGACCTCGCGCTTTTCCGGTGCCGCGCTGATCATCGCCGGCGCCGTGACGGTGCTCGGTGGGATCTAATCGACGTCGTGTTCACTGATCATCCGAAAATCTATCTCGAGACGGAACGCCTGGTGCTGCGGGGCTGGGCTGCTGACGATCTGGAGCCCTTTGCCGCCCTGAATGCCGATCCCCGGGTAATGGAACATTTTCCCCAGACTCTCAGTCGCGCCCAATCCGATGAATACGCTGGGCATTTTCAACACGCAATTGGTGCAAATGGTTTTGGATATTTTGCCCTGGCCATGAAATTCGATCACCGATTCATTGGGTATGTCGGCATCTCGAAAGTAATCTTTGACGCTGAATTTACGCCGGCCATAGAAATCGCATGGCGGCTCGGGTTTGAATTCTGGGGCAAGGGGCTTGCGACCGAAGCGGCCAAGGCTAGCCTGGCGTTCGGTTTTTCTGTACTCGAACTCGAGGAAATTCTGTCCTTTACGACACCAGAGAATGCGTGTTCGATAGCGGTTATGAATCGCCTCGGCCTTACGAGAGACGTGGACGGTGACTTTGAACATCCTCGTGTGCCGGTTGGGCATCGGCTTCGGCGGCATGTTCTCTACCGCTTGCAAAATCCGCGCGGAACCTCACACGGTTTTGAATAACATTGCGGCGCAACCCCTCGACGGGCGGAGCGGCACGCCATATTTAAAGGACGAGTTGGCTTCGGAACGAAGTTGGCCAATATTTATTTTTAGGACATGTCTCATGCGCGTTTTCCGTCCTCTAATTATCTCCCTTTTCGCGGTTTTGATTTTTGGCATGCAGCCCGCCGCTGCGGCCGAATGGCAGCGCTACAGCGAAGCCAAACTGGAAGCGGCCCAGGCCGAAGGCAAGATTATCTACGTCGCCGTCCATGCGTCATGGTGCATTATCTGCAAACGTCAAACACCAGTCATCGACGCGCTGCTCCGGGAAAAACAGTTTGAAGATACGGTCGCCCTCATTGTCGATTTTGATCGGCAGCGCGGGTTTCTTCGGAAATACAATGTACCGGTGCAGGCAACCCTGATTGCCTTTCGCGGGCGGGAAGAAATATCGCGGGTTATGTATAGCGCCAATCCGCGCGACCTCCGCGCCGTCATGGAAAGTGCGCTCTAGCACGTGGGCGCCTACGCCCTCAGCTTTGTTGCCGGCAGCCTGACGACACTTAATCCGTGCGTCCTGCCATTGCTGCCGATTGTCCTTGCCAGTGCGGCGCAGGAAAACCGCTGGGCGCCGGCCGTGTTGATCGCGGGCCTGCTCGTCTCGTTCGTTACCTTCGGCATACTGATCGCCGCCGTTGGATTTGGTCTCGGATTTGATCCGTTGTGGATCCGGTATGTTGCGGGCGCGCTGCTAATTGCCGTCGGCGCGGTTCTGATCAGCCGTAAATTGAGTGCAAGGTTTGCAGATGTGGCCACGCCCCTGACCGGCGGCGCCAGTGCGGTGCTCACGCGGTACACACCGTCCGGCGTGCAAGGTCAGTTTGTTGTTGGGATTATTCTTGGCGCGGTCTGGACGCCTTGTGTCGGGCCGACATTGGGCGCGGCGGTTGGTTTGGCGGCGACGCGCGATACCTTCCCGGAAGCGCTCGCCCTGATGATTGCCTTTGGCATTGGCCTAGGGTTGGTGATGGCGCTGCTCGCCTACGGATCGCGAAAAGCGATCCTGGCCCGGAAATCAGGATTAAGAAACCTTTCCCGCTGGGGCCGGCCGATAATGGGCGGGGCCGTACTTTTCGTTGGCGTCGCGGTGGTTTCAGGCTTTGACATGGTGCTGGAAGGCGCATTGGTCACCGTCATGCCGGACTGGCTCGCGACGTTTACGACTTCGATCTGAGCGGCGGCAATTTAGACGCGATGGAGTTCGAGCGAGCGGCGTCTATCCGGTTTCGCGGTAAAGGCCGACCTGTTTTGCGTCAATCGTATCGCCGGCAAAACCTTGCACCGCTTTTGAAAATTCCTTGAAGTAATCGCGGGACTGCAAGGTCTTTAGCGTCTCCTCTGAATCCCAGCGGCCATTATGGGCGCGCATGACGCCGTCGCCGGCGATATTAACGGCGTAGGTGAACTTGCCAGCGAATTCTGCATCGCCGTTTACCGCCTCGATGAAGGTATCGACCGCCGCCTGCCACGCGGCCTCGTCGCCGTCTTATGAATACCGAATGGAAACACCGTCTATGGCCATCATTCCGTCCCGTCAGTGTGAGTAAATTCCAATCTAACGTGCACCAGTTTAGCCACCGAGTGCCGCCTCGACCAGAACGGCTGCGGCATTGCGCGCCTGTCCGGCGCTTTCGGGCGAGCGGTCGATTTGCGCCGATACGATGGCCCCGTTGAGCAAAAGGCCAAGTTCTACGGCAAGTGCGTCCGGGTCGTTTGCACCCGCCTCAGCAGCCAATTCAGAAATGTATGCGCGGATAAGGCGTTTGTTCTCGGCCGCCATCGCCTGGATCGGTTCAGAGAGGTTGGCGAATTCAGCGACGGCGTTGATGAACATACAGCCGCGAAAATTTTCTTTATCAAACCAATCGGCGTGGGCGTCGAAGAGGGCGAGCAATCGGCCTCGAGGCGTGTCGGCCATGCTTTCGACCGCACGGGAAAGCCGCAGCCGGAATTCTTCATCGCGGCGCCGGAGTGCCGCCAAAATCAAATCGTCTTTCGACTTGAAATGTTTGTAGAGCGTCATCTTCGCGGTGCCCGCTTCCGCCAGGATGCGATCGATCCCGGTCGCGTTATACCCGTACCCGTTAAATAGGGTCAGGGCGGCATCGATAAGATGTTCGCGTTTGCTTTGCGGCATTTGCTGGCTCCTCAGGTGTACTTCTCCTCAATAATATATAGAACGATCTGTCCATATCAATAGATGATTCAGGACCCGTGGGCTGCAATCGCAGAATAATTTGTTAATAAATTGCATAAATAACAATATGTTATGAGATAAACTCGAAAAAATTCGGGTTGGACCTTGATTAACAGAACGATCTGTCTATTTACGTTAGTATGAAACGTAAACAGGCAAAGGGGAGGGTTTCGGGATGGACGCTTTGACGGAGACAGACATGAGCGAGACGGCAAGACCAGTCAGCGACATTGCTGTACCAGTCGGTGACGTCGCATTTTCCCCCGCCGTGAAGGCAATGCAGGAGGCGCGGGGATCGCGCAGCGGCTACGCGCAGATGGAACAAAAACGCGGCTGGGCCGACACCATTTCGGATGAGCTTGCCGGTTTTATTGCCGAGCGGGATTCGTTTTATCTCGGCACCGCGAGCGCCGATGCCCAGCCCTACATTCAGCATCGCGGTGGCCAGCCGGGGTTCCTCAAAGTGCTTGATAATCGAACATTGGCCTTCGCCGATTTTTCGGGTAATCGCCAATACATCAGCGCCGGAAATCTGTCGGAAAATTCGGCGGCGTATATATTCTTGATGGATTATACCAACAGGCGCCGGATCAAAATCTGGGGCAAAGCGAAAGTGGTGCGGGACGATCCGGATTTGTTGGCGAGCCTCACCGATGAAAATTACAAAGCCAAAGTCGATCAGGCGATCGTCTTCACTGTTGACGCCTGGGACGTCAATTGCCCGCAGCATATCCCGCGCAAATTTTCAGAAAACGAAATGGCAGCCGAGGTCGAGCCCCTGAAAGCACGGATTGCCGAGCTGGAAGCAGAGGTGGCAGTATTGCGTGCCTAGGCCGCCGCGCCCTCGTGGAATCGCCCCCTTGATTATCTTGCTGGGGTTTCGGAACATGCGCTGTGGAGAAACCACCGAACGCCAAAAGGCAAAATCAAAACAGGAGGAAATCCCAATGAGCGAAGCCGTAAGCTGGTTATTCACCGTCAACATCAAGGACGGCCAACTCGACGCCTTCAAGGCGCTGGTCGACGAAATGTCCGCCACCGTCCAAGCCAACGAACCCGACACTCACATTTACGAAATGTTTTTGAGCGAAGATGGCAAAACCTGCCAAGTTTATGAGCGTTATGCGAATTCCGCAGCGACGCTCGCTCACCTCGGAAATTTTGGTGAAAAATTCGGCGAAAAATTTATGGCGACGGTCGATCCTGCGGGTGTTCTTGTATTCGGAGATTCTTCGAAAGATGTCCGCGAAGCCTTGGTCCCATTCGGTGCGGTTCATTACGCGCTGATCGGTGGATTTGCCCGCTAACAAAATAGGATCCCGCCTCTGAGGCGCTACTGAATATTGCCCGCAGGATTAAGCCAGCATCAGCGAATCCCTTGCGGGCAGACTTTTTTGCCCGAACTATTTCTCCGGCAGCGAGCGCGCGTGTTTGACGCCGCGGTCAATCCAATCCTTCAGGCTTTTGTCGGACTTCCAACCCTTCTCGCCGACAAAGACCATGCTTTTCATCGGCCGGCCGGTAAAATCCATCGGCCGAGCGTTGGCAATTTTTAGCGCCGCCGCATGGGCGTCGGGCCCGACCCGAGCCATCAAATCATCGTTTGTCACACCAACGCACATGTTGCCGCCGACCATGAAGGTGAGGCCGCCAAACATTTTCTTTTCGGTCACGTTCTTCCGCCGCGAAAGTGCTTTCCGAATCCGTTCGGCGAGGTTTTGATCGTAGGCCATGTTTCTCTCCCGGCGTTAGTCGCGCCAATTGTACAGAGTGTTACGGCCTGTTTTCAGCCAAATTCGGGCATGTATTCCCTAATTGTTGGGAATCGCGGCACCTTCGGGCATCATGGCACCCGGATTACACGAACCAAGATTGAATATGGATAGCGGACCAATATCAGGACTTCGCGAAGCCGAGTCCTTTACCAATGCGGAAGCGGCGGTCCAGCGCCTTGTCGATATCTATGCGTCCGGCCGTAAATTGCTGCAGAACAAATTTGAACATTTTGCCGCTGGCGAACGGGGCCGCAGCAAGGTCGACGCGTGTTATCCCTATCTCAGTATCGATGTCCCCAAAGTGGCGAGGGGGTCGCGTGGGCCGCTTTCTTACGGCGCCGTTGCGGAAGCCGGAATATATGGGACGACACTGACCGACCCGAACCTGTTCGGCAGTTATTATCTCGAACAAATTCAGTTGTTGATCGAAAACCACAAGGTGCCCGTGACCGTCGGCATTTCCGATCGGCAAATCCCGCTCACGTTTGCGCTCGAATCAATGACAGCCGATCTCGATAGCGATGCCATCGGCGATTTGCAGGACGCCTTTCACTTGCCGGATCTAAGCCAGATCGACGACCGTATCGCCAATGGCTCATATCGCGCGAAACCCGGCGTGCCGCGACCGCTGTCATTGTTTACCGCCGAGCGAGTGGATCTCTCGCTTTCGCGGCTACGCCATTACACCGGCACCAAGCCGGAGCATTTCCAAAAGTTTGTTCTGTTCACCAATTACCAGCGCTACGTCGACGAATTTATTGAACTTGGCAAAACCGAGGTGGCAAACGGCGACAAGTACCGGGCCTTTGTTGAACCGGGAAATGCCGTCACGCCAAACCCGCGCCTCACCGACCAGCCGGCGTCTGGCGAACCGGCAACAAAATTGCCGCAGATGCCGGCCTATCATTTGGTGCGGGACCGCCACATGGGCATAACCCTGATCAACATCGGTGTCGGTCCGGCGAATGCAAAAACGATCACCGATCATGTTGCGGTGCTGCGCCCGCACTGCTGGCTAATGGTCGGCCATTGCGGCGGGCTTCGTTCGTCGCAGCAACTCGGTGATTATGTTCTCGCGCACGCCTACGCGCGGCTTGATCATGTGCTTGACAATGATCTGCCGGGCGAAGTGCCGGTCCCGGCGATTGCCGAAGTGCAGGTGTCGCTGGCCGATGCAGTCGCCGCCGTGACAGGCCTTGAGGGGCAGGAAATGAAGCAGCATTTCCGCACTGGGACGGTTGTCACCACGGACGACCGCGATTGGGAACTTCGCTACGACGAACTCGCGACATTTTTCAATCAATCCAGAGCGATTGCCGTCGATATGGAATCGGCGACCATCGCCGCCAACGGCTTTCGCTTGCGTGTCCCCTACGGCACGCTGCTTTGTGTGTCGGACAAGCCGCTGCACGGTGAAATCAAAATGCCGGGAATGGCCAACGCGTTCTATCAGGCTCGCGTGAGCCAGCATCTCAAGATCGGCATTCATGCCCTAAACGGCATGCGCGACGAGGTCGTGCGGAAAGCGCTGCACTCCCGCAAACTTCGCAGCTTCGACGAACCGGCGTTTCGGTAGGCGCCCTAATCACCACCGCGGGCGCATGTGATGCAGGTGGCCACAGTGGGGTCGTTATTGAGGCGGGCGGGCGCAATATCTTCGCCGCAGTTCATACATTCACCGAATTCTTCTGACTCGATTCGTTCGAGCGCGGACTTAATGCGCGCGATCCGAACCTGACGCCGGGCTTCGCCGGCCTTGTCCATTTCCTGAACTTGCATCGCGTCCATGCGCGACAGTCGCCCTACCGACTGTTGATCGAGCTCCACCGGTTCGCGCGCGGCCGCCGTCGCTTCGGTGGCGGCGATCAATGCCTCTTTTTCCTCCAGGAGCTTCGCCTTTAGCGCTTCGATATCAATGTCGGTGTCTGACGTCATGATCGGATGGATTCTGCGATGGGGCGGTGGCGCGGAAGGCGTCGCGGACCCGTAAGGGCCCCCAGTATAGCGGCCCACATGCAATTTTTCGCGTGCAGCCGTTGAATGCGGTGTGTTCGAATGCCCGCCAATTTCAATTGCGGGGCGGGCCGTGTTAAATTTCGGTTATGGCAACCAGCCCAGAAAATGAGGCACTGCAACTGCTTCGATCGTTTCTCGATGCGCTACCTGACCCGGCCCTTGTGGTTGACCGGTCGCGGCATCTGACCGCGCTTAACCGGGCCGCGGAGGAGATCTTATCGGGGCCGGCGGCGCTCAATCGCGATCTTGCGCTATCCATCCGCCATCCGGAGGTGCTGGGGGCGGTCAGCAGTGTTCTGGCGGGTGGCCCGCCACAGGCTCTGACCGCATCATTTCCCTTGCCGGTGCAGCGCGAATTTGAGGTTCATGCCGCGTCGTTGCCAGGTGGGGAAATAACCGCGCTTTTAACATTGCACGATATTTCGGCAGCGCGGGCGACCGACCGTATGCGTACAGATTTTGTCGCCAACGTCAGCCACGAATTGCGTTCGCCGCTTTCGGCCCTGCTCGGATTTATCGAAACCCTGCAAGGGGCCGCCGCCGACGATGTGGAAGCGCGGAAAAAATTTCTGCTGACGATGGAAGGTGAGGCGAAACGGATGGCCCGCCTGATCGACGATTTGCTGTCTTTGTCGAAGGTCGAGGCCGAAGAACACGTGCGACCGGGCGGCGAGCTCGAACTCGACAAACTGTTGGAAAGCGTCGTCTCGACCTTGCGCCCGCGCGGCGACGAAGCAGGCCTCCGCATCGAACTCAAGGTCGGCGACGGAAACTTCACGGTGAAAGGCGACCGCGACGAGCTCGAAGAAGTTTTTCACAACCTTGTCGATAACGGCATCAAATACGGCCGAGGCGGTGAGGCGGTGATCGTCGATCTCAGCCATGTCGACCGCATTCCCGATGTCGGTACGCCGGGCATTCGTGCATCGGTCCGCGACCACGGCGAAGGCATCGGCAGCGACCACCTGCCACGCCTGACCGAACGGTTCTACCGGATCGACAAGGGACGCTCGCGCGATCTCGGCGGCACCGGCCTTGGCCTCGCCATCGTCAAACACATCGTCAATCGCCACCGCGGTCGCCTGGTCATTGAAAGCCGGGCCGGCGAGGGCAGCACTTTTCACGTCTATCTGCCGCAAATCCCCGACTGAAGCCCAATAGTACGAACCGCAGACGAAGCGCGGACGTATCGGCGTTCCGACCCGCCTCGACTGTCATAAAACTGTAACGTCGCTGTCACATTATTGACCTGCGCCGCGCCTAATTTTTTCCGGTGAATAGAGCCGTAAAAATATAACGCGCCTCGCGGGAGTGTTGATGGTGACGTTCCGACATTTGTTTCTCGGCGCCGTATTGATCGCCCTGCCCCTTGCGGTCGAAATGCCGGGCTCAAACACAGCTGAGGCGCGCGAACAGATTCGCATCGTCGGTTCTTCAACGGTATTTCCATTTTCGGCTTCGGTCGCCGAACAGTTTGGCCGCGCGACGGACTTCAAAACGCCAGTTGTTGAACGGACCGGTTCCGGCGGCGGGTTAAAACTTTTCTGTTCGGGTGTCGGTGATCGTTACCCCGACATCACGAATGCGTCCCGCCGTATCAAACAGAGCGAAGTCCGTTTCTGCGCGTCGAACGGTGTAACCGACATTGTCGAAGTCAAAATCGGCTTTGACGGCATTGTGCTTGCGAATTCAATTGAATCAGAACCCTTAAGAATTACGCTCAGGCAGCTTTGGTTGGCACTTGCGAAAGATGTGCCCACCACTAAGGGAAATGGCGGCAGCGAAGGCGAGACCGAGCCGAACCCCCATCAAAAGTGGAGCGATATTGATTCGAGCTTGCCCCACTCAAATATTGAAGTGTTCGGGCCACCGCCGACGTCCGGTACGCGGGACGCCTTTGTTGAACTGGCGATGGAAGGCGGCTGCAAGACGTTCCCCTGGATTGTCGATCTCAAGAAATCGAACAACGCTGTGTTCAAGTCTCTCTGCCACACTATCCGCGAAGACGGCGCGTTTATCGATGCCGGGGAAAACGACAATCTGATTGTGCAGAAACTCGGCGCCAATCCAAACACGTTCGGAATTTTCGGATTTAGCTTCCTTGACCAGAATTACGACCGCGTGCAGGGCAGTTTCATTGATGGTGTGGAGCCGCAATTCGAAATAATCGCGACCGGGAATTATCCGATCTCGCGTTCGCTCTATTTTTATGTGAAAGCGCTGCACGTGGATCTGGTGCCGGGGATCGCTGCGTTCCTCGCCGTCTTTACCGATGACGACACCTGGGGCCCCGACGGATATCTCGGCGACAAGGGCTTGATCCCGATGCCGGACGAGGAGCGCCGAGTTTGGGCGAAGCGCGCAGGTGCCCTCGAACTTTTGCAGATGTGACCGGCGATGAGCATTACTGATCAAACGCCAAGCCGTTCACTGATTGGCCGCCGCCACGGCAAGAACAAAGACGCCGTTATTCTTGGCATTCTGATTCTGTGTGCAGCCGTTGCCGTTTTCACGACCATCGGCATTGTGCTTTCGCTGATCTTTGAGACGGTGCGGTTTTTTCGCGAAGTGCCGATCTTTGATTTTCTGTTTGGCGTGCAATGGTCACCGCAGACCGCGATTCGCGCCGATCAGGTTGGTGCGACCGGCGCGTTCGGTGCACTGCCGCTTCTTGCGGGCACGTTTCTGATTAGCGCGATTGCAATGCTGGTGGCCGCACCCTTGGGCATGTTTGCGGCGATTTATCTCGCCGAATACGCCGGGCGTCGGGTGCGCGCGGTCGTCAAACCCTTGCTCGAAGTTTTGGCGGGCATTCCGACCGTGGTCTACGGCTTCTTTGCCGCCCTGATTGTTTCGCCGTTTTTGCGCGATGCCGGGGCGGTCGCGGGGTTTTCGGTGTCGCCCGAAAGCGCTCTCGCCGCTGGTCTGGTCATGGGCATCATGATCATCCCGTTGGTTTCGTCGATTGTCGATGATGTGATTACGGCGGTGCCACAAAGTTTGCGGGACGGCTCTTACAGTCTCGGTGCGACGCAGGCGGAAACGATCAAGAACGTTGTCTTGCCCGCGGCCCGGCCTGGCATCGTCGGCGCGATGTTGCTGGGATCAAGCCGCGCCGTCGGCGAAACAATGATCGTGGTGATGGCGGCAGGTATGGCCGCCAACATGACCGGCAATCCGTTAGAGGCGGTGACGACGGTGACGGTGCAGATTGTCGCACTTCTGACGGGCGACCAAAGTTTTGACAGCCCGAAGACCCTGTCTGCGTTCGCGCTTGGGCTGCTGCTATTTGTGATTACGCTTGGCTTTAATGTCATCGCGCTGATGACGGTGCGACGGTTTGAGGCGCGTTATGACTGATACGACCGAGCCAACGGCCCTTCTGACAGCCATTGATCTGACAGCACGGGACGCGCGGGTCCGAAAGCGCCACCGCGCTGAACTGCGATTTCGCGGCTACGGTATTTTTTCGATTGGCGTCGCCGTTGCCGCATTATTGTGGCTGTTTACCTCACTTGCCGTTGGTGGTGCGGGCGCGGTCTACACGACCTACATCAAAATTGATGTTCACTTAGATCAAACCGTCATCGATCCGGACGCGACCGGCGATGCGGCGGTCTTTGCCAAAGCGAGTTACCAATCCCTGATTCGGTCCGGGCTTCGAAATCATTTTCCGGGTGTCACCGGCCGCCGCGATCAACGCGCTTTGAACGGCTTGGTTACTTTGGCCGCGCCTTACCTTCTGCGTGACATTGTTCTCGATGATCCGGCGTTGATCGGAACAAAAACCGGTATCTGGATTCTGGCTTCGGATGAAGCCGATCTGATCGCGCGTGGTAAAGGAACAAAGCGTTCAACCAAAAGCCGTAACGACGGTCAGGCAGCGTGGATTGCGGAGCTTCGCAGTCAGGACCGGGTCGAGCGGCGGTTCAACTGGCAGTTCTTCACCGGCGGCGACAGCCGCGAGCCTGAGCTTGCCGGCATTTTGGTCGCGATGATCGGCTCGGTCCTCAGTCTTCTCGTTTGTTTTGCGGTCGCATTTCCGGTTGGTGTGCTGGCGGCGGTTTACCTGCAGGAATTTGCGCGCCGCACCTGGATTACGACCCTGTTTGAGGTCAACATCAATAATCTTGCTGCCGTGCCGTCGATTATTTTTGGACTGCTCGGGCTCTACATCTTTCTCAATGTGCTGCACCTGCCGCGCTCTGCGCCGTTGGTTGGCGGTCTGGTGCTCGCGCTGATGACGCTGCCGACAATTATCATTGCGTCGCGCGCCGCCTTGCAGAGTGTGCCGGAATCAATCCGTGACGGGGCGCTTGCTGTCGGGGCAAGCCGGGTGCAGGCAATTTTCCATCACGTCGTGCCGATTGCGCTGCCCGGTATGATGACCGGAACGATCCTCGGCATGGCGCGGGCGCTCGGTGAAACTGCGCCGCTGCTGATGATCGGCATGGTCGCTTTTATCGTCGATGTGCCGAAATCAATTCTCGATCCGGCGACGGCGTTGCCGGTGCAAATATTTCTGTGGGCGGACAGCCCAGAGCGTGCCTTCGTCGATAAGACCTCTGCGGCAATTCTGGTATTGCTTGGTTTTATGGTGTTGATGAATGCGGGTGCCGTGCTGATCCGAAACCGATTTGAGGTGCGACTCTAAGTTTCATGAGCATGACTGAAAACACCGCCACTTCTTTGAATGCGGCCGCGGCCAACAGCGCGCCAACGCAGGGAGGCGCATTGTTAAGCGCGCGCGATATCGAAGTCGCCTACAGCGGCAAGGTGGCCTTATCGGGTGTCAGCCTCGATATTCTGCCCAATCAGGTGACGGCGCTGATCGGCCCGTCCGGTTGCGGTAAATCGACCTTCCTCCGCTGCCTCAACCGCATGAACGATGTCATCCCCGGCGCCAAAGTGAGCGGCGAGATCATGTTCGACGGCCATGACATTTTAGGTGCCGACATTGATGTGGTTTCGCTGAGGCGGCGGGTCGGCATGGTGTTTCAAAAGCCGAACCCGTTTCCAAAGTCCATCTACGACAACATTGCCTATGGCCCAAAAATCCACGGCCTCGCGCCAAACCGCGATGCTCTCGACGTGATCGTCCGGGACAGCCTTGAAAGAGCGGGGCTTTGGGGGGAGGTCCATGACCGGCTGAAATCGCCGGGAACCTCGCTTTCCGGTGGCCAACAGCAGCGCCTCTGCATTGCCCGCGCAATTGCCGTGAAGCCCGACCTGATCCTGATGGATGAGCCGTGTTCGTCGCTCGACCCGATTGCGACCGCGCGGATCGAAGAATTGATCGACGAGTTGCGCGAGCGCTATACAATCATCATTGTCACCCATTCGATGCAGCAAGCCGCGCGGGTTTCGCAGAAGACCGCGTTTTTCTATCTCGGCGAATTGGTGGAAACCGGCGAAACCGACGATATATTTACCAGGCCGGCAGATAAGCGGACCCAGGCCTATATCACCGGCCGGGTCGGCTAGAAGGACGACACGCCATGACCGGATCAGAGCACATTGTAAAAGCCATGGATCACGAGCTTGCGCATCTCGATCATGTGATCGCGGAGATGGGCGGCCTTGCCGAACGGCAGTTGGAAGACGCGGTCGAAGCTTTGGTGCGCGGCGACTTCACGCTGGCCAAAAAGGTGATCGCTAAAGACGTCGAGATCGACGATCTAGAATCGGAGATCGCGCAATTTGTTGTGCGGTTTCTCGCCCGCCGCCAACCGATGGCCGATGACCTTCGCGCGATTGTCGCCGGATTAAAAATTGCCGCCAATATTGAACGGATCGGCGATTACGCAAAAAATATTGCAAAACGGACGCTGGTGATTGAAGACCCGACGCAACTGCAAAGCGCGCGCCACGCCATTGCCCGGATGGCGAAAGTCGTGCAGGAAATGATTTCCGGCGTGCTCGGCGCCTATATCGCCCGCGATGTGGCCCAAGCCAAAGACGTGCTTGCCCGCGATAGCGAAGTCGATCAACTGAATACAAGCCTGTTTCGTGAATTGCTTACCTATATGATGGAAGACCCGCGGCAGATTTCCCGTTGCACGCATTTCTTGTTTATGGCGAAGAACCTCGAACGGATGGGCGATCATGCGACCGGCATCGCCGAGCAGGTGACATTTATTGTCACCGGCGAAACGCCGCGCGAGGAACGCGCAAAACAGGACGCCTCAAGCGCGACGGTGCTCGACAGTTCCGACAGCAGCACATAAGTCCGCGATCAGGTTTCGATCATGGGTGCCCGCATATTGATCGTCGAAGACGAACCGGCGCAGGTTGAGTTACTGGAATACAATCTGAAAGCGTCCGGGTTCGAAACCGATGTCGCGATGGACGGCGAAGAGGCGCTGCTGCGGATTCGCGAGAGCAACCCCGACCTTGTCATTCTCGACTGGATGTTGCCAGGTCTCTCCGGCGTTGAAGTCTGCAGACGCATTCGTGCCGACAAATCGACGCGGCGTGTGCCGATCATTTTGTTAACAGCCCGGGGCGAAGAACAGGACCGGTTGCGCGGGTTGGATACAGGCGCAGACGACTATGTCGTCAAACCCTATTCGCCGTCGGAAGTGATTGCCCGGGTGCGGGCCGTACTGCGCCGCGCCGGCACGGCGTTGGATGAAGAGGTTATTGAATGGGCTGACATTGAGATGGATCTCGGCGCGCATAAAGTTACCCGCGGCGGAAAAAATCTTCATTTGTCGCCAATCGAGTTCAAACTGCTCCGGACTTTGATTGAACGGCCGGGACGGGTCTATTCGCGGGAACAATTGCTCGATCAGGTGTGGGGGCAGGACATCAATGTTGAAGTGCGGACTGTCGACGTGCATGTGCGGCGCTTGCGAAAAGTTCTCAATGAAAACGGCGGCGACGACCTCATCCGAACGGTGCGCGGCGAGGGCTACGCGGTCGAAAAAAACGCCTAAAACTGCCGTTTGGGGGTTAGTTCAGGGGTCGCAAGATCGCCCGCACCGCCCGTGCTAAACTTGTATTTCGAATAATGCAGATCACTCTAGGGAGGATGGACCGATAAAAAATTGGCTTCGCTTAGGCGTATTGGCGCTACCCGTTGTGGCGGTTGCATGCGCCGGTTTACAGGTAAAAGAGGCGGAGATGATGTCCGCGCAAGGCAGCCTTTTTAAGGTTGCGCTTTACAAAAATTATCTCGAGCGCGCAGGCCGAATATGCCGAATATGATTTTGTTGATGCCGATGCCTTCGCCGAAAGGGCGATGATGGCCGGGCACGGCGGCAATGTGTCACCGGAAGCGATCGGTGCAAGGGATATTCCGGATAGTAGATTTCCCGCGCTTCGTTCTGCGCGCCGCGATCTGTTATCGATTTTGGCACGCGGCGGCGCATCCCGGGTGCCGCGCATGACGGCCCGCGCGCAGGTCGCTTTTGATTGCTGGATGCAGGAACAGGAAGAAAACATCCAGCCTGCCGATATCGCCGCTTGCCGCAGTGACTTTTATGATTCGCTGATCCGTGTTCAAGGCGTGCTCGACCGGGATGCCCAAGCTGCGGCTCCGATGACGCCTGCGCCAGCACCAGCTGCGGCCCCAGCCCCAGCCCCGGCTCCGATGGTTGCACCGCGTGAGATGGTCGAATTCCGGATTCTGTTTCAGTTCGATAGCGCTGTGCTGACGCCGGCAAACAAACGCGCGGTTGTTGCCGCGGCCGCAAGGGCGAAAATTGCCGGAGTCGACAAAATACTTGTTATTGGACACGCCGACCGGTCGGGAAATGCAGCCCATAACCTTGCACTTTCGGACCGACGCGCCGAGACTGTGCGTCGTGCGCTGATTGCGGCGGGCGTGCGGGCAAGCCAAATCAATGTCGAATCATACGGTGAATCTCAGCCGGCTGTAGCGACGGCGGACGGTGTAAAGGCTGTTCTCAATCGTCGGGTGACGATCGCGTTTTAACCAAATACGGTGGAGCGGCATTGCCGCCCCTTCGCCGACATAACGAGGCCAATACGAATGAATGTGACGAAAGCCAAACCTGACGCAGCCAAACTTGTCGAGGTGGTTGAAGCATACTTTGCCCGCGTCGACGGCGGCGATATCGACGGGACGCTGGAATTGATGACGCCCGACTGTTTCCTGGAAGTGGTGACCGACAAAGTTCGCCATGAAGGCCGCGATGACGGCGTCCGCGGAACATTTGAGCGTCGGTTGGAACAGGTCGGTGAAGCGTGGCACGGCAACTTCAAACATATTGTCGATGTGGAGCAGGGCCGTGTTGGCAGTCGGTTTGACGTCAATCGAACCTGGAAAGACGGCCGTTCCATGAGCCTCGACAACATCAATTTTTTCCAGTTTGAGGGTGCACTGATCAAATCGATTTCGGTCTGGATGAGCAACGAAAACACGCTTCTCTAAAGGGCGCGATTACTCCTCGAAATGGGCCGGCATTTGCGTTCTGCCCAATAAATTCTGAACGGTCAGGTCGCGGCGATAAGTGACGCGGGCTTGTCGCTTTTCCGAACAACAATCCAATTAACTTAAGAGGCAATGATATGCGCGCCGTTGTGTGCCGGGCCTGGGGAACACCAGACACGTTGAAAATCGAAGAGGTGGCGACGCCGGAACCGAAGCCCGATGAAGTGCGTATTCGAATCCGCGCGGTCTCGGTGAACTTTGCCGATACCATCATGATCCTGGGGACCTACCAGACGCGACCGGATTTTCCGTTTTCGCCGGGCCTTGAATGTGCCGGTGAAGTTGACGCCGTTGGGCCCGCGGTCACGCGATTTAAGGCGGGCGACCGGGTCATGGCGATCCTCAATTATGGCGGCTTTGCAGAATATGCCTGCGCCACTGAGAGCGAAACTTTTGCCATCGCCGACGACATGAGCATCGATGTCGCAGGCTCGTTTCTGATTAGCTATATCTCATCTCATGTGGCGATCCGCTGGCAGGCGAAATTGGAAGCCGGTGAGACCATGCTGGTGCTCGGTGCCTCAGGCGGCGTTGGGCTGACGGCAACCGAAATCGGCAAGGCGCTTGGTGCAAAAGTCATTGCCGGTGCGAGTACCGACGCAAAACTTGCCGTCGCCAAGGAACACGGCGCTGACGAACTGATCAATTACAAAGAGCAAAACCTAAAAGAAGAGGTCATGCGGCTGACCGACGGGAAGGGCGTGAACGTTTGTTACGACCCTGTCGGCGGCGACCTGTTCGACCCGGCCCTATCGTCGGTTGGCTGGGGTGGGCGTTATCTGGTGATCGGGTTTGTCGGCGGGGTGCCGCAAATTCCGGCGAACCGGCTTTTGGTCAAACACCGCTCGGCAATGGGATCGTCGCTTCGGTATTTTAGATTTCAAAGACCGGATTTACTTTTGAAATCGGTCGAGGAACTGGTGAGTTGGCAAGGGCTCGGAAAAATTTCGCCGCTGGTCTCAAAAACCTATTCGCTGGATGATTTCGAATTGGCGCTGAACGACCTGATCGAACGCCGCGCCACCGGCCGGGTTGTCATCAAACCCTAGTTGTCATCAAACTTTAATTGAAACGGTGCTCCCCTTGATGTGAAGAGGCCGATGGCCGCGGGCGGACTTTGCCCGAGAGGCGCGTCCGGATTTTCCGTGGGCGCGGTTTGGACTTCCATGGCGGAGTTCCTAGGCTGCGGTTATTTCTTCGTTTGAGCGGTCGTTCAACTTAACAAAATCATCCGTGAGATCGCGCATGCTGCGCAGCAGCATATGCAGCAGGTCGCGAATGAAGGGATCGCTGCGACTCAGTTTTCGGGCGAACTGGTCCCGCGAAATGACAATACAATCGGTGTCGCGAACGGCCTTCGCGCCGGACATGCGCGGCAACCGATCGATCGGCGACATTTCGCCGAAGATTTTGCCGGCCCCGACATAACCGATCACAGCGTCGCCAGCAGCGGTTGATTTGGAAATTTCGATCAGGCCGGAGCGAACGATGAACGCGCGACGCCCATGCTGGCCTTCTTCAAAGATGGTGGCGCCGGCTGCAAAGCGGACGACTTCCATATTCTTTGGCGGCCGGATACGTCGGTCTTGTGGCGCAAGGACGTTCAAAATCCTATCTCCCTCAAAAACCCCGCGGCGATTGCCGCACTCAACTTAACGGCGATACTAACCTAAACGTCCGCGTTCCGGCGGTGACGATGGTCACCATTGCGACGATATCCGCACATTTGGTCGAGACAGGGTTCCCGCCGGATGGGTGGCGGTGGGGAGGCGTGCTAGGGTTTTGCGAAACCAGTACTAGTCGACACGGCATCAATGGACATCAAAACCGAGAGTTCGGACGCAGAGCCCGCGCGTGGCAAATGGGGCGATATTCGCCGCGGCGTCATCCTTACACTGCCGATGCTGGTTGTATTTGGGCCGATTGGCGCGACATTTGGGGTGATTGCCGTTGAAGCGGGCATGTCCCCGTTCCAGACCATCTTGATGTCGTTTGTGGTCTACACAGGTGCCGCGCAATTGGCCGCGATTCAACTGCTGATCTTTGACGCGCCGCTGGTCACGATTTACCTGACGACGCTGGTGATCAACTTCCGATACCTGGTGTTGTCGGCGACGCTTGCCCCGCATTTGTCGACGTTCGGATTCCTTCCGCGCCTGTTTTATGGATTGCAGCTCACGGATGCCTCATTCGCAATTCACGTTAGTCGTTTTGCGAAAGCACCGCCGCGCCGGGTCGAAGTTTTCACGACGAACATCTTCGCCCATATTATTTGGGTAGTTGGCACATCCATTGGTGTCCTCGCCGGTAGTGCGGTTCCGGACCCGACCCAGTTCGGAATCGATTTTGCCATGCCGGCGATGTTTATCGCGCTCGCAATTCCCTTAATCAAATCCAAAGCCGAAGTCGCTGTCGCGATCACGTCTGGTGTCGCAGCAATTGGCTTTAATGCGATCGGATTTCAACATTGGACGATTTTGGCGGCGACGGCTGTTGCCATGACCGTCGCATTCGGAGCGATACGGTGGAAACGAGCGTAATATATTACGCCATACTGGGGATGGGGCTGATCTCCATTGCCGTTAAAGCGGCACCAATCATGCTGCTCGCGCGACGGCGTCTTTCCAGTAGCGTTTTGGAAGTCGGACGGTTCCTGCCCATCGCGGTTCTTTCGGCGATGGCCGTCTCCGGTGTTTTTGCGCCGGGCGGACGGCTGGAGTTGGGGGCGGAGAACGTATTTTTGGCCGCTGCGCTGCCCACTTTGGTTGTGGCCGTTGTCACCCGGCAAATGCTTTTGACCATCGTTGTCGGAATTTTGGCAACGGCGCTTGCGCGCTGGCTGCTGTTTTAGAAACTAAGGTCGAACCTGCCGAAGAGTAGGAAATCCAGCTCCCACCCTGTATGGTTTGAGCCTGTAATCGCCCGATGGAGAAGAAAAATGCGGACTTTGTTTATTGCGTGCGCGGCATTTTTTTGGTGATGAACGGTGCCCAGGCGTTTAACGAAGCCGATCTCGCGGGTCTCAAAGCAACCAATGCCTGCCCGCGGTGCGACTTGCGCGGCGCTGACCTCAAAGGACTCAACCTCGCCCGTGCCAATCTTGCCGGTGCGGTGCTGCGGGATGCGGATCTAAAGGACGCAAACCTCACAAGTGCCAATCTTTCCCGGGCTGATCTGCGGCGCGCCGATGTTGAAAAGGCAATCGCGCGACGGGTTAACCTTTCAGGCGCAAAGGCCGCCGGTGCCGATTTTGAAAAAGCGGACCTAAGCGGTGCGAATTTATCTGGCGCTGATATTCGCAATTCGGATATGGAAGAGACCAACCTTCAGGACGCCAATCTCGACAAGGCGAATATTGCCGGTGCTGATTTCAAGCGGGCCGATCTCACCCAGACGACGATGCGCGGTGCGCGCGGCGAAAACGTAAATTTTGAACGGGCGATCCTGACCAGTACCAATGCTGAAGGAGCTGTGCTTTCCCGGGCCGATTTTGATCGTGCCAGTTTGGCCGGCGCTAATTTGACCAAGGCCATTCTTACCAACGCGCGAATCAAATGGACCGATTTTTCCGGTGCCATTCTGACCGGAGCCAATATTAAGGATGCGGTGATGCGATTGACGCGGTTTAACGGCGTCGACCTTTCCGGTGTTCACGGCCTCACGCAGGCACAACTCGACCGCGCCTGCGGCGACGGCGGCACAACGGTGCCGGACGGCATGTCGATCGGTTCCTGCTAACGGGGCCGGGTCGCTAGGTTTTGCAGCGCGGTTCCGCAACGACCATGCCGCGACCGAAAATAGGATCCTTACCGGGCGTGCCGAGGTCGAAAGTTCGTCGCGCGAGAAGACGACGCAACGTTTCGGCGTCGGGCTTTGCGCCGCGGGCGACGGCCATACCGACAATTGCCGAAATATAGGGTGTCGCGAAAGACGTCCCACTCTGCACCTTGCCGCCGCCGGGAACGGCGGTCCACATCTTCACCCCGGGTGCTGCGAAATCGATGTAGTCACGGGAATTGGCGCGGCGATAGACAAGAAATTCCTCATCGATAGCGGTTACCGCAACCACGGTCGGGATCGCCGCTGGGAAGGCGGGCCGGTCAGAGGACGCCCAGTTGCCCGCAGCCGCCACGGCGACAAGGCCATGCAGCTGCGCTTTCTTAAAGACGAGTTTCATCAGCGTATTGCCGCCGCCGGCAATGCTGAGATTAACGACGTGGACCTTCATTTCGAGATCAACCATTCAAGTGCGCGCAACATCGCGACAAGGTTGCCCACCGTGCGGCCGTCCTCGTCGATTTCAAACATGTTGCCGGCGATCAGTTCTGCACCCGGTAACAGTCCGCCGAATCCCTCGCCGACCGGTTTGCCAACGAGAAGCGCGGCCATCGCGGTACCGTGCTGGGCCGCACCCGGTTTCCGGCTATCCCGATGAAAAGTTCGAAATTGTATCCGCTGGCCTACAAGCGCCGGGTGTTTCAGATCGACAAATCCGTCGATCAAACCGATGCGGACGTCTCGACCGCAACTGCTGCTTGCCGGTTTCCATCCCATCCGTTCGAGAGCGAGGCTGTTGGGCTTCTGCCGGCGCCCGGCTCGAACACCGTATTCACGTCGGCAAGGATTCCGGGGAACGAACGGCGCAAAACATCCATGGCCTGATCGACCGTCTGCCTTCGGGGAATGCGAAGCCGGATCATCTTGAGGTCAAGGGTCTTCATTTCGAACCGTTCGAGGATGCGGAAGCCAAGCCGGCGAACACCCGCTTCAAAACCATCGGGAAGGTTGGTGACGACGATTTCGCCGGGGACAAAACGCTCATCCGGATTGCTTTGATCGCGACCGGGGGCGGGTTTGCTGCCGCGCGTAACGCGACGCGTTGGCGCTGCTGTACTGGTGCGCGGGCGGGCGTTGGTGGTTTCTTCAGAATCGTCGTCTTCAGATTTGATTTCGCTCTGGCGTTTGCCGATGACGCGACCGTCCTTGTCATATTCAAGGATCGTCGTTTTGACCTGGGCTACGGCGTCAGGGGCGGGGCCAGCCAGCAGCAACAAAAATGCCGCTAAAACCGCGAGGCACACGGCGAAAATCCGAATTCCCTGAAGAGGCATGATCATCGCGTCATTCTATCAGAGGATGTCTTAACCAGACGCTAGACGCATTTATTCCTGAAGACGTTACGAGGCGCGGTGGGCAGTCACGATCCATGTCGAGGAGCCCATCGAAACACCGTCTGGCCCGGCATAGGGTACAAAAGCTTCCAATAATTCCTTTTCGACCGCCTCGTAGATTTTGGGGCTGAGGTCGGCGAGCCAACCAGCCGAAAGGCTTTGCGCCAAATAGAAAGAGGTGGCCTCTGCAATTGTGCCCCCACCACCGACCAAAATATCCCGGTCCAATCGCTCGATTTCGATTTGATCAAAACCGGCACCGCTCAACAGGGATTTGAGGGCGTCCGCATCCGCGAGGGCAAAGGGGCCCGGTGCGCCGGGCGGCATCGGCTCCTGCGGCGGCGCATATTTTGCGCTGATCGCACTTGGAACCTGAAGCCAGGGGTTTTCGTCCGCGTCTCGCCAACAGATAAACGTGAGACGACCGCCCGGTTTCAGCGCAGTCCGCAAATTTGCGAACGCCGCTGGATTATCGTCAAAAAACATGATCCCGAAGCGGGAGAAGATCCGGTCCGCCTCAAACCCGGAAAAATCATGTGTGGACGCGTCACTTGCATTGAATGTCAGCGATGATCCGTCCGGCACCTTTCGCAAACGCGCCTCCGCCAGCATCACTTCGGAAATATCAATTCCGGTGACCGAACCCCCAGGCGCGACCAGCGCGGCAATGGCCGCTGATGACCCGCCGCAGCCGCAGCCAATATCGATTACCGATTGTCCGGGTGCAAATTCGCCGCGTTTCAGGGCCGCTTCAGCGAGCGGCGCGAGCATGTTGTCAAATTGATCGCGTGCGCGGACCCAATGTTCGCCCATGCCACCGTTCCAGAATTCGATTTGGCCGGCATTTGAAGTTTGATCTTTATCCATGTGTGACCTTAGGCACAGCTGGCCTGACGCTGCAATCTGCAGGCAACTCGATTATCCGAAACCACACTGTGTCGCTCTGCTAACCCCGTTGCGTTTCTGGCCCGTTGCAGCGCAGGCCCGGCTGAGCTAAAAGCGGGTCCCAAATTTCATCAACTTGACCGGAGCCCTGAATGGCCGCCGCACAATATGTCTACGTCATGCAGGAGCTTTCCAAGACCTACCCGGGTGGGCGCCAGATCCTGAAGGATATTTCGCTATCCTTCAATCCGGGCGCGAAGATTGGTGTGCTCGGCCTGAACGGCTCGGGCAAATCGACGCTGCTCAAGATTATGGCCGGGATCGAGACCGAATTTTCCGGCGAGGCCTGGGCGGCTGAAGGCCAAAAAGTCGGCTTCCTCTCACAGGAGCCAGAACTCGACCTGGACAAAGATGTGCAGGCCAATGTCATGGACGGGGTCGTCGACATGATGGGTGCGTTGAAGCGATTTGAAGCGGTCAACGAAAAGTTCGCCGATGTTGATCCGGACGACATGGACGCACTGCTGACCGAGCAGGCGGAGCTACAAGAAATAATCGAGGCCGGTAACGGCTGGGACCTCGACCGGGTTGCCCAGATCGCGATGGACGCGCTTCGGTGCCCTCCTGGCGATGCCGATGTGACAACGCTGTCCGGCGGTGAAAAACGACGCGTCGCCCTCTGCCGTCTGTTGCTCGAAAAGCCTGACATTCTGTTATTGGACGAGCCGACCAATCACCTTGACGCCGAGTCGGTCGCCTGGCTTGAACAGTTTCTGCAAGAGTATGAAGGCACCGTCATTGCGGTCACCCATGACCGGTATTTTCTCGACAATGTCGCCGGATGGATTCTTGAACTCGATCGTGGTGCCGGTATTCCCTGGAAGGGAAATTATTCGTCGTGGCTCGACCAAAAAGAAAAACGGTTGGAGCAGGAAGGCAAAGCGGAAGATTCGCGCCGCCAAACCCTGAAACATGAACTCGAGTGGATTCGCCAATCGCCAAGTGCGCGGCGGGCAAAAAGCAAGGCACGGATTTCAGGCTACGAAACACTGCTTGCCAAAGGGACGGAGGCAGTCAGTGGGGCAGCCCAGATTGTCATCCCGGCAGGGCCGCGCCTCGGCGATGTTGTGGTGGAAACCGAGGGACTTTTCAAAGGGTACGGCGCGAACCTGCTGATCGAAGATCTCAATTTTCGGCTGCCGCCCGGCGGAATTGTTGGCGTTATCGGGGCCAACGGCGCCGGCAAAACAACACTTTTCCGGATGATGACGGGCCTTGAAACCCCGGATAAAGGCTCGCTCCGCATCGGCGAAACGGTGGTCATGGGCTATGTCGATCAAAGTCGCAACGCGTTGAAACCGGACGCGACAGTTTGGGAAGAAATTTCAGAGGGTCAGGACGAGATCGACCTCGGCAAACGGCAGATGCCGAGCCGGGCCTATGTCGGTGCGTTCAACTTCAAGGGTGCCGATCAGCAGAAGAAAGTTGGCCAGCTATCGGGCGGTGAACGGAACCGGGTGCATCTCGCAAAAATGCTGAAAACGGCGGCAAACCTGTTGCTACTTGATGAGCCGACCAATGATCTCGATGTCGATACCTTGCGCGCGCTTGAAGAGGCGCTCCTATCGTTTGCCGGTTGCGCGGTCATCATCAGCCATGATCGCTGGTTTCTCGACCGGGTCGCGACGCATATTCTGGCGTTTGAAGGCGACAGCCATGTCGAATGGTTTGAAGGCAATTATGAAGATTATGAGGCCGATTATCGCCGCCGCTACGGCGACGCCGCACTTCGCCCCCACCGTATCAAGTACAAGGCCTTTCCCAAAACCTGACGTCCAAAGACCTAGTGTCCCTGGGGCTTAACGCCGAAGCGTTCTGACGATTAGAGTTTTGAGAGGCCGCGCCCGGTGCGGTGCGGTGCGGTGAATTACTGGGTGCGGGTCCGCAATTCGACCAGCAGACTTTCGACTTTGCCGCCCGCCCGTTCGATGACCGATGCAAACTGGTCGCGCTGTGTAATCACCATGCTGATGCCTTCGACGACGACATCAATAATTTTGAACGTCTCGTCCTTGGACCGGACCCGCCAATCAACGCGGATGGGTGGGCCGCCCGCCTGAATAATTTCCGTTCGAACGATGACATCGGCTTCACCGTCTTCGCGTGCGGTTTTGATCTTGAGCGTCTGGCCGTCATACTGGCTGAGCTGGTTTGCATAGGTGAGAACGATAAATTCCTGAAACAGCGCCGAATATTCGCTCCGCTCCACCGGGCTTGCGCGCCGCCAATACCGGCCGAGCACGTAACGGCCAATGAGATGCATATCGAAGCCGGTGGTAAGGATCCGCCGAAATTCGTTGGTCCGTTCTTCTTTCGGCAGTTCCGACCTTGCCAGCACTTTGATCGCGTTGTCACCGAGGCTGGCGACAAACATCTTCGCTTCGTGGGTTTCATCGGCAAATGCGGGTCGGAACGCGAGGCCAATAATGAAAACGGCAAATAATGTTTTGGCAATAATTCGCATAATCAATTCAGGACTTCGAACCTAATCGTCAGAGAGCAGCGCGGTTTCGTCATCGTCAGGGTCGTCGAGGGAAAAGTCTGGCAATACCGGCAAGGACGGGACTTCACCATTGTGAATCTCGCTTTGCCGTTGTTGCCTGTAGAGGCTGCGGACCGTGGCATAGAAATCAATTGAGGACCGCTCAATTTCGTCAAGCGTTTCAATTGAGCGCGCCCGGGCGTCTATTCCACGCACCGCCGTTCGGGCCAACATCAGACGTTCCTGGTCGGTATCTTTCGCCCAATATCGAAGCGGATCCATATAATAATCGACACCGAGACCGAAGGCGTCACGCAGCGACGACGGGCCAAAGGCCGGCAAAACCAGATAAAAGCCCTCGCCCATGCCCCAAACGCCAAGAGTCTGCCCGAAATCCTCAGAATGGCGGGGAAATCCCATTTTGGCGGCGACATCAAATATTCCGGCGAGACCAAGGGTGCTGTTGATCAGGAAACGTGCCGTTGTATTGCCAGCCCGGGGGATGTTGCCCTGGAGAATATCGTTGGCAAGAACGACCGGGCTTTCAAGATTCCGCAGAAAGGCAACAACAGCCTTCCGCCCAGGCGCGGGAATGACCGTCCGATAGAGTTCTGCAACAGGCCGAACAATTACGAAATCAGCGGCCAGATTGATCGAAAAGACCATTCTATTGAGGCCTTCCAAGGGATCGCCGTTTCCGGGCGCCTCCTCGTTGCCCGCGGTCGTGCTGGCACAGGCGGACAGCAACAAGGAAACCGCCAAGACCCCGACAAGGCGAAATCGCTTGCCAATACTGAATGGAGATTTGGTCAAAGGCATACAAGGCCAGCTAGTTCTACAATTGCAATCGCGAAAGAACTGCTCATTTACCCTTCCAACCGGAAATATTTTGCTAACAAAGTTCGTTAACCAAACGCGCATACCGCGGCGTTCTGGGGATGTGCCCCCAGAAACCATGATTTGATTATCACATGGATTTGCCGAACACTAGTTATCCACCAACGGTTTGCGGCTTCTTTATCACGCATGTGGCGAAAATGCCGCGGCGGAAAAATTTGCCGGGAAATCAACTGTTTCTGGACGACTTAAAGTAAATATTTGGGTCGGAGACGGCGCGGTTTCTCGCCCATTTCATTCAAAATGTTGCAATACATAAATATATCTTTATATATGTTGCAATGAAATCTCCGGACCAGAATAGGGCGTCCACCGATTACGCGACGTCGCCTCAAGCTTTGCCTCGTCAGATTCCGCGGGGCCGAGGCGCCGCTGAGGCCAAAAAGGGAGATATATCACGCGGCGGCGGCCATCCAGATGACACTGCATTTGGTGCCGATCTTTTACTGGCGGCACTGAAGGCAGCGGGGGAGCCGACCCGGCTGCGATTGCTTGCTTTGACGGCGCAGGCAGAGCTCACCGTCACCGAACTCACCCATATTCTCGGGCAGAGCCAACCCCGCGTTTCTCGCCATTTGAAGCTTCTTTGCGATGCTGGACTGCTGGAACGCTTCCCGGAGGGGACCTGGGTTTTTTACCGACTTGCGCGAAACGGCCGGGCGGCAGAGATCGGCCGAACTTTGGTCAGTCTGATTCCCGCCGACAGTGGCGACACCGCAAACGACAGCGCCCGTCTGGCGACGGTAAAGGCCGCGCGTGCGGACGCCGCCGCAGACTATTTCAAAGCCAATGCAACTGAATGGGACCGGATCCGTTCACTCCATGTCCCGGAAGCGAAGGTCGAAGAAGCCGTTCTCGGTCTGGTAAGTAATCGGAAAATTTCTGATCTGCTCGACATTGGCACTGGAACCGGTCGAATTCTTGAATTGCTCGGTCCAAGTGTTGACCGCGGCGTCGGCGTTGACCTCAGTCGCGAGATGCTGGCGCTCGCACGGGCGCGTCTCGAAAGCGCAGGCTTGAAGAATTGCGAGGTACGCCACGCCGATCTTTATAGTCTTCCGTTCGCGGCGAACTCGATCGACGCGATCACCTGCCATCAGGTTCTCCACTTTGCCACCGATCCGGCCGCCGCCGTTGCCGAGGCGGCGCGGGTGTTAAGGCCCGGCGGAATAATTGTGATTGTCGATTTTGCCCCGCATGAAGTCGAAGCCCTGCGCGAACGGCATGCCCACCGTCGCCTTGGTTTCACGGATGATGAAGTTGCCGCGTGGTTGTTTGCCGTTGGCCTAGGTGCCGGGCCAACCCAGCACCTCGCCGGAGACCCTCTCACTGTAGCGGTCTGGACAGGGATCGCGCCTGATGAAGGGAGCGATTGATGGTGGCTTCCTCAAAGGTAATCGACGGACGCTCGCCGGGAATCGTCACGCGCATTTCTGACGCAGGTGCGCCCAGGGTCTCATTCGAATTTTTCCCGCCCAATACGCCGGACGCGGAAGCGGCACTGTGGAAATCGGTCGAACGTTTGGCGCCGTTGTCACCAGCATTTGTCTCAGTGACCTACGGCGCCGGTGGCAGCACCCGCGAGAAAACCCACCGCATTGTCGAGACGCTACAAAATCAAAACAAACTTGAGGCGGCGGCGCACCTCACCTGCGTGGGTGCTAGCCGGGCCGAGGTGGATGAGGTGGCGCGTGCCTACTGGAAGGCAGGCATTCATCACGTGGTCGCGCTGCGCGGTGATCCGCCCAAGGGCGAGACCCATTTCGAGGCGCACCCGGACGGGTATTCGAATGCAGCGGAACTGGTGACGGGCTTACGAAAAATCGAGAATTTTCAGGTATCTGTTGCCGCCTATCCTGAAGTTCATCCCGAAGCGGAAAATGCCCAAGCCGACCTCGACTACCTCAAACGAAAAGTGGGCGAAGGCGCAAATCGAGCCATCACCCAGTTCTTTTTTGAGGCGGACGTATTTCTGCGATTTCGCGACCGCACCCAAAAGGCCGGAATTGACGTGCCGATCGTGCCGGGCATCATGCCGGTAACAAGTTTCAAAGGTGTCTCGCGGTTTGCAAAATTGTGCGGCGCTTCGATCCCGGACTGGCTCGGTCATCTGTTCGAAGGCCTCGACGATGATGTTGAAACGCGAAAATTATTGGGCGCCACTGTCGCTGCCGAACAATGCCGGCTGTTGCAGGACGAAGGCGTCAACCAATTTCACTTCTACACCCTGAACCGCGCCGATTTGAGTTACGCCATTTGTCATGTGCTGGGCCTTCGTCCCACATTCACGGAATAGTTTTTTGTATGCAACCCGACCGCACGCTTGAGCTTCAGGCTCTACTGAAGAAACGTATCCTCGTCCTCGACGGCGCCATGGCCACGATGGTCCAGGCGCACAGTTTGACCGAGGCCGACTTTCGCGGCGATCAGTTCAAGGATCATCCGAGCGATCTCAAAGGCAATAACGATTTGTTGGTGTTAACCCAGCCCGATATTATTCGCGGGATTCATAAAGCGTTTCTTGATGCCGGTGCCGATATTATTGAGACCAGCACGTTTAATTCGACCGTCATCTCGCAGGCCGACTATGCACTGGAACAATGCGTCGCCGACTTGAATCTCGAGGCGGCGCGGCTTGCCCGCGCGGCTTGCGATGAGGCGACGGCAAAGACACCTGAAAAACCGAGGTTCGTTGCCGGTGTTCTCGGGCCAACCAATCGCTCGGCCTCAATGTCCCCGGATGTGAATGATCCCGGATTTCGCAATGTTACATTCGACGAACTGGTTGCTGCGTACCTGGAAGCGGCAAGGGCGCTTGTTGAAGGCGGCGCCGATATCATCCTGATCGAAACCGTTTTCGATACGCTGAACGCAAAAGCGGCGATTGCCGCGGTCCTCGACTTGTTCGAGGACCAGGGACGCCGTTGGCCGGTGATGATATCCGGCACAATTACCGATCGATCCGGCCGCACGCTATCGGGGCAGGTGGCACAAGCGTTCTGGCATTCGGTAAGCCACGCCGGTGCAATCAGTATCGGCCTCAATTGCTCTTTGGGCGCGACCGATCTTCGCCAATATGTGCAGGACATCGCCTCCGTCGTGCCGCTTCCGGTCAGCGTTCATCCGAACGCCGGCCTTCCCAATGCATTCGGTGAATACGACGATACCCCCGAAGGCATGGCCGGTGAATTGGGTGAGTTCGCAACGTCGGGGTTCGTCAACATGGTCGGCGGTTGCTGCGGCACCCGGCCCGAACATATCGCCGCGATTGTCAAAGCTGTTGACGGTGTCAGCCCAAGGGTCCCGCCGACCGCAGACGGCGAATTACATCTCAGTGGTTTGGAGACGCTTGATTTCGGTTTGGTGACCGGTTTCGTCAATGTCGGCGAGCGCGCCAATGTCGCCGGCTCGGCACGGTTTGCGAAGTTGATTCGCGAAGAAAATTATGAAGCAGCCCTAAGCGTTGCCCGCAAGCAAGTTGAAAACGGCGCGCAGGTCATCGACATCAACATGGACGACGCGATGATCAACGCTGAATATGCGATGACGCGGTTTTTGAGCTTGCTCGCCGCCGAACCCGACATCAGCCGCGTGCCGGTGATGATCGATTCGTCGAAGTTCGATGTTATCGAAGCCGGATTGAAATGCGTGCAGGGCAAAGCCATCGTCAATTCGATCAGCCTCAAGGAAGGTGAAAAACAGTTTCTTGATCATGCGAAACGGGTTGCCCGGTTCGGCGCGGCTGTCGTCGTCATGGCCTTCGATCAGGACGGCCAGGCCGACGGTTACGAACGCATGATCGAAATTTGCACGCGGTCCTACAAAATTTTGACCGAAAAAGCCGGCTTTCGGCCTGAAAACATTATTTTCGATCCAAATATTTTTCCGGTCGCGACCGGCATCGAGGAACATCGTGAATTTTCACGCGATTACATTCGTGCCGTCACGGAAATCAAAAAGACGCTGCCGCACGCGTTGATCTCCGGCGGCGTCAGCAACGTCTCGTTTTCATTTCGCGGCAACAATGGCCTCCGCGAAGCCATGCACGCGGTCTTTCTTTATCATGCGGTCAAGGCCGGCATGGACATGGGCATCGTTAACGCCG